>JALWPO010000001.1 GCA_026994965.1 Mariprofundaceae bacterium
TTAATAAACTTATTCCTGTAATTAAGACCGAAGACATTTCACATATGGTACATTTAGAGCGAGAAATGTTGCTTTTAAAAACCAAGGCTTGTGATGCAGTATCAGCATTGGTGGCTGAATTTAGAGCCAAGGTTGTGGATTCGGATAGCGATGATTACACCATTATTGAGTTAACAGGTCAGGCAGATAAGTTGGATGATTTTTTAGCCAAGATTGCGGATTGTGGCATTATTGAAATGACACGTACTGGCCCTGTGGGCATGCGCCGAGGCAGTAAAGGATTTGTCGTCGAATCTGTTTAGTTGTGGTTTTTATGGGTGACCAAAAGCGCGCCTATCAGCAATAAACTTATGCCTGAAAGCAAGCCCCAAGTGTTTGTAACGCTGGGGAACTCCAAGTAATAAGCCGTTAATAAACCGCCGCCTGCTGTGCAACATAGTGTACCCATGATGGCAGGTAAGCGTGATGCATGTTGTGGTATCAGTGCCTGCCTTGTTTCTACATGGTTGAGTATGGATTCCATACGAGCAGGCAAGACCATCCAATCGTGTATTTGATGTTTTAAATCGTTGGCTACAAATTCCAATTGTGCTTTAGGTCCCATGTTTTGCATCATCCACTGGCTGACTAAAGGTTTGGCAAGCTCCCAAATGTTAATATCATCAGCCAATTCACGAGCTACCCCTTCAATCACAACCATGGTTTTTTGCAGCAAGAGCAGTTCAGGTTGTGTTTCCATTTGAAAGCGTTCGGTCACGGCAAACATACAGAGCAATAATTCAGCGATGGATATTTCACCCAATGGACGGTTAAAAATGGGGACAGCCACTTCACGTAGCGCATCTTCAAAGGCTGAAACATTCGTGTTTCTTGGCACATAACCCGCATCAAGATGAACCATGGCTGCCTTGTGATAATCACCA
Source organism: Mariprofundaceae bacterium (assembly GCA_026994965.1). GTDB lineage: Bacteria > Pseudomonadota > Zetaproteobacteria > Mariprofundales > Mariprofundaceae. Next base: position 924 of record JALWPO010000001.1, read on the forward strand.
TGTAAAAAAGCCAATAACATATCAGCAAGATAGCGGCGGGGGCGAATATCCAAACGTCCGACAATACCAAAATCCAAAAGTACAATATCACCATTATCGGCAACAAAAATATTGCCTGGGTGCATATCGGCATGGAAATAGCCATCCATAAAGACCATATGAAAGAATAATGTGGTGGCGCGTTCACAAAGCTGTAATGTGTTATGACCAGCAGCTTGTAATGCTGCCCGCTCATCAATCGGGATGCCGATAATACGCTCACTGGTCATAATTTCTGTATGTGTATAATCCCACAACACCTCGGGTATGCGTACACCTTTCACATCCGCCAAATTTTCAGCAAAGCGGCTGGCATGCGCAGCTTCAGCGCGTAAGTTCAATTCACCTCGAATGCTGTTGGCGAACTCATCCACCACGCATGGGGCTTTTAAACGGCGGTATTCTGGAAAATAACGTTCAAACATCGCTGCCAATAAACGCAAAATCGCCAAATCAGCTTCAATGGTTTTATGAATATGTGGACGGCGGACTTTGACAGCCACTTGGCGCCCATTGGGCAGCTCAGCAAAGTGGACTTGTGCAATGGATGCGGCGGCGATGGCTTTTTCATCAAAGCTGGCAAACATGCCACCTTCACCGATTAGGGGTTTGTGAAAGGTGCGTTCAATCACTTCTCGAACATGCTCAAATGGTGCGGGCGGGACGTTATCTTGAAGTTTTTTAAGCTCTAAGGCGACTTCCAAAGGCAATAAATCAACGCGTGTGGAAAGCATTTGCCCAAACTTGATAAATGTAGGGCCTAATTTCTCAAGTGCTTCTCGGATTTGTGCGCCTAAATCTGCGGGTAAGGCATCATCCCGAAAAAGCTGAACAAACCAAGCATATGGGCGCAGCAGGCGCAATCGCAATGAAATCGCTGCCATGCCATGTGTGGTTAAAATATAACCGATACGTAGTAGGCGAAGATTGCGTCGAATCGTACCCGACATCAATGCGCCTTGGGTGGCTTGAGTGCATCCATGCGATGCTCTAAGCGGGTAAGCTTGCTTTTGTTTTTAGTGATTTGATGTGCAAGTTGTTCCACGCCTGCTTGCCAAGCTTGTAAGCGTTCTTGATTGGGGGCTTGCATGCGTGCTAAATAATTTTGCAATGCATCCTTAGAAGAGTTGGATATTTTCTTTTCTGCTGCCACCAAAGCATGTGCAGCTTTGGCAACGCGTGAGCCGAAGAAATCACCAAATATGGAACGTAATTCAGCCTCCCAATCCAAATCAGCCGCAGCGATTAGTTTTTTGAATCGTAGCATAGCTTCGGAATCACCAGATAATTTCAAGACCTGCTGAAACACCAAATCATCTGCATCTTCTTTGGCAAAACACATGCGTGCAAAGCCTGTAGTTGTTGCTTCAATACAAACATCGCTATCACCATGATGTTCGGGATGTACCCATGCTTTACCAGATTTAAATCCTAAGTACATGGTTGCTTGTGTATCCAGCACATGAATACGAAAGACCTTACCATTGAGTCCATCCAAATGCTCGGATAAAGCAGCATCGCGAGAAAATGCCAAATCCAATACTGAAGCCATAACAACACATTGCACAGGCAATGGAATCAAGCGTAGAGGTAGAAACATCACACTCATACTTTATAGCCTCGATGTAGAGCCACAATACCACCAGTCATATTTTCATGGCGAACCAAATCAAAACCCGCATGCTCAATCATATGCTCAAAACGCATTTGATCAGGAAAGCGGCGAATAGACTCCACTAAATATTGATAAGAATCGCGATCGCCAGTAATCCATTCACCCATAGCGGGAATGACATTGAATGAATACGCATCATAAATCACATCCAAGAGTGGTAACACGGGCTTGGAAAATTCTAAACACATGAATTGCCCACCAGGTTTGAGCACACGGTAAAATTCGGATAAACCCGCATCAATATCAACAAAGTTTCGAATGCCAAAAGCAATGGTGACTGAATCAAAACTGTTGTCGGCAAAGGGGAGTTGTGTGCCATCGGATTGAATACAGTCAGCCACGCCTGGCAGAAAGCCTTCGTCCACCACGCGGCGCGCACCTTCAGCCAGCATAGGGCCATTTAAGTCTGTGAGGACCATGCGCCCTGTTGCATGCTTTGAGCGGCGCATTTTTTTAAGCAGACCAATGGCAATATCGCCCGAGCCAGCGGCAACATCCAAGCCTATGCTATCTGAGCGTATAGAGGAGGTGGCGAGCATGCGCATTTTCCATAGGCGGTGCATGCCCGCACTCATGGCATCATTCATAATATCATATTTACTGGCAACAGAGGAAAATACACCCATGACTTTGTCAGCTTTTTCATCGATAGAGACGGTTTCATAACCAAAATGTGTTTGTTGATTTGCATGCTTACTCATAGGCAGCAGACTAACAGTGCTATTGTGTAGATGAAACCTCCATGTGTAATTATGGCGCGAAGTTTAAGTGAATATGTTAAAAGAAGCGCTAACTATAGATGGCATATAAGGAAGTTTGTTTTAGGTGCAAGTGGATAAGCTGTGGATATATTGTGAATGTATGAAATACTATAACATGTGTCTAAATATTATTGACACCCAAGATATAGGGCATAAGGTTGGCTGTGCGTAGTCACTGTTCGGGACGGGGAGAGACGTTATCCAAGGCTTGATTTGGATTAGGCTTAAAGTTGATCTGAAGTCGTATGCGCAGTTTATCCAATTTAAAGATGACGTATGGAGAGAGTATGAGTTCACAATTTCGATCTTCTGCTGTGGCTGAGGAAGTTGCTGAAAATGATGTGGCATTGCAGCCTGCCAGTGAAGATATTTGGGATGTTAAATATCGCCTAAAAGATAAACATGGAAATCCTGTTGATCAAAACTTGGCAGATACATGGCGGCGTGTTGCCAAAGCATTGGCAAAAGTAGAAGAGCCGGGCAAACAAGAGTTTTGGCATCATCGGTTTACTTGGGCATTGGCCAACGGCGCGATTCCTGCTGGGCGGATTATGTCCAATGCGGGTGCAGAGGCTTATAAGCCTGCAACATCGACCATCAATTGTACGGTTTCAGGAACCATTCCTGATTCTATGGATGGTATTTTATCCATGGTCAAAGAAGCTGGGCTTACCCTCAAAGCAGGTTGTGGTATTGGTTATGAGTTTTCTACATTGCGTCCAAAAGGCGCTTATGTGACAGGTGCTGGTGCCTACACTTCTGGACCACTCTCTTTTATGGATATTTATGACAAGATGTGTTTTACTGTATCATCGGCAGGTGGTCGCCGAGGTGCGCAGATGGGCACTTTTGATATCTCTCATCCCGATGTAATGGATTTTATCAAGGCCAAGCGTGAAGATGGGCGTTTGCGCCAGTTCAATTTATCTTGCCTGATTACCAAAGATTTCATGGAAGCAGTGAAACATGATGCAGATTGGAAGTTGGTGTTTCCCGCCAATCAATCTGAAATGGATGATCAAGATAATGAAATTGTATGGCGACATATGCCACATTTCAAAGGCTCAGTGATTCGCAATGATAAAGGTGAGATTGCTTGCAAGGTATATCGCACCATACGCGCACAGCGTCTTTGGGATGTGATTATGGCATCCACATATGATTATGCAGAGCCTGGATTTATTCTGATTGATGAGGTCAATGATAAAAATAACAATTGGTTTTGTGAGGATGTGCGTGCAACCAACCCGTGCGGTGAACAGCCTTTGCCACCTTATGGTGCATGCTTGTTAGGCTCTATCAATCTTACCAAGTTTGTCAGCGATCCATTCACAGAACATGCACGTTTTGATTGGGACACATTTCGTGAAGTCGTATCTGTGTTTACACGTATGTTGGATAATGTGGTTGAAATTAATGGCTTACCATTGGATAAGCAGCGCGATGAGATTCTAGCCAAGCGCAGGCATGGCATGGGATTTTTAGGGCTAGGCTCAACATTAACCATGATGCGATGCCAATATGGTTCTGAAGAATCGTTGGCATTTACTGAAAAAGTAGGCTACGAAATGGCGCGGACAGGCTTTGAAGTCGGTTTGCAATTGGCAGAAGAGAAAGGTGCTGCGCCGATTATGGAGCAGGATATTGAAATCACACCTGAAATCATGGCCAAACGTCCACTGTTAGCTGATGATGGCATTCAAGTTGGTGATAAGATTAAAGGGCGTATTTTGTGGGCAAAATATTCCAATTATATGCAGCAGTTTCTACAAACAGGTGATGCCAAAGACAAAGCATTGATTGAGGCTTTGATGGAAAAAGGCTGCCGTTTTACACATCATTCTTCGATTGCCCCCACAGGCACGATTTCATTGAGCCTAGCGAACAATGCATCCAACGGTATTGAGCCATCTTTTGCACATCACTATGCAAGAAATATTATCCGTGAAGGCAAAAAATCAAAAGAAAAAGTAGATGTTTTTTCTTATGAATTGTTGGCGTATCGGGAACAAATCAATCCTGATGCTATGCCGTACACAGAAGATGAAGCTAATCAGTTGCCTGATTATTTCATCTCTGCTGATACTGTTACGCCTAAACAACATGTAGATATTCAAGCTGCATCACAAAAATGGGTGGATTCATCTATTTCTAAGACTGCCAATGTACCGACTGATTTTCCTTATGAGGATTTCAAAGATATTTATTTGTATGCTTACGAAAAAGGCTTGAAAGGCTGCACAACCTTCCGCTTTAACCCAGAAGTATTCCAAGGTGTATTGGTGAAAGAAGATGATTTAGCAAACACCACATACAAGTTTACCTTGGAAGATGGTTCGACTGTAGAAGTGAAGGGTAATGAAGAAATTGAATATGATGGTGAAATGCATACTGCTGCTAACCTCTTTGATGCTCTCAAAGAGGGTTATTATGGCAAGTTCTAAACCATCAACATCCAAGCTTGGGCTGGCATGGCCTGAGCTTAGATTTCCACCCATCAATTTATGGGTGGTTGCATCGCTTTCATCGTTTCATCATGAGGTGGGTGCTGCAAGAAAATTAACATCGCGAGGTCTGCACAGCCATGAACGCATCCATGCAACACAGCGGTTGCATCGGCGTTTGGAAAGTTTGTTGGCAGTTCGTGGAGGGAAAATATGAGTGTTAAAATTGATAAAAAAATCACAGCTTATGAAGTGGCTAAAGCTGATGGTGAAAAAGAAAGTAATGTGACACAAATTGCACCATTGCTTGAGCGCGAAGATGTTTTGGAAGGTACAACCTACAAAATTAAAACGCCTGATTCAGAGCATGCCATGTATATCACCATCAATGATATCGTGATTAATCAAGGGCAAGAAGATGAGCATAGACGCCCGTTTGAAATGTTTATCAATTCCAAGAATATGGAACACTTTATGTGGATTGTTGCCTTAACGCGTGTTGTATCGGCAATTTTCCGTAAAGGTGGCGATGTCACCTTCCTGGCAGAGGAGATGAAGGCTGTATTTGATCCGCGTGGTGGATATTACAAACGCGGTGGTAAATATATGCCATCTATTGTGGCTGAAATTGGTGAAGTCATTCAAAAGCATTTGATTTCTATTGGTATGATGGAAGGGCAGTTGGATAATGCTGAATTGCAAGCCAAGCGCAAAGAAGCGGAAGAAAAGCTAGGTGCTGATGCCATGGCTAAAGGTCAGCAATGTGATAAATGTGGTGCAATGGCAGTGGTTCGCCTTGATAATTGCAACTGTTGCCTTGAATGTGGCGATTCTAAGTGTGGATGAGGTGTAGTGAATGGGCAAAGGTGATGCAAATATTCGAGTTGTAAAAGCTGGAACAGTTCTCCTAACTGAGGGAAAAACTAGCCAAGAAGCATTTATGCTTTTAAAGGGTAAGGTCGCTGTTTTTAGAAAGTCAGATCACAATCAAGATATTTTATTGGCTGAGCTGGGTGAAGGTGAAGTCTTTGGTGAAATGAGCTTGATTGAAGATTCACTATGTTCGGCGACAGTTAAAGCAGTCGACGAAGTACAGGTGCAAGTGCTTACCAAGAAAAATCTTATTCTAGCATTACAGAAAGATGAGAGAACTTTACAAACGGTGCTAGGAAGTTTGTTCTATCGTATTCGTACCATGAATAGGCAAGTGGTTAGTTTGAAAGAGCAAGTGGGGCAACTACCTCAGCAAAAGGTGAACAAAACAGCAAATGTTAATCTCGCTGGTAAAGTTGCACTTAAAGCATTAACTGAACCATCAAAACATGCGATGGATGATATGGATATGATTGTAATTGATGAGTTTCCATACCAAATAGGCAGGTGGTCAAGGGATAGACGGAAAAAGTCATGGTTTTTGAGCACAGCGCAGGACAATCAAATTAATATCCATGATATTCCGCCTTACACCGTATCTAGAGAGCATTGCCGCATTGAAAAGAAGGGCAAGAAATTTTATTTGGTTGATTTAGAATCCCGCTTAGGCACTTGGGTTGATGATCATAAAATTGGCAGAGGCGGGAAGAAAAGAATCGAACTTTCTGCTGGTAGTCATCGCATTTATATTGGTGATAGAGAATCTGTATTTGCCTTTGAAGTGGTGATTGCTTAAATCACTTCTATTTATGATATGATTATTGCGTTATGAACACTCGCCCATGAGGTGTAAATAAATATGCCGAGATAAGGCGTGGGTACGATGCTCGTAGAGATAAACCCCTTGCCAAACTCCCAAAGCCAGACGACCTTGATGTACAGGAATATTGAGCGAAACTTGGGTTAAAGCCATGCGAATATGGGCGGACATATCATCATCACCTTCATCACGGTGTAAAAAAGCACCATCACCATCAGGTACAAGCCTTGCCATAAACATTTCCATATCAGTGAGTACATCTGGATCTGCGTTTTCTTGAATGATGAGGGAGCAACTGGTGTGTTGCACAAATAGGTTGAGCATGCCTGTTTGCACACCTGATTGATTGACCCATGTTTGAACTTCACGGGTGATATTGTATAAGCCGCGCCCTTGCGCAGCGATTTGGAGACGATGTTGTTTTTGTATCATGTGAATGCCAACCATACAGGCGCATGATCTGATGGGCGCTCTTTTTTGCGGTAATCGGTATGTATGCCGCCTGCAACAGGTGTTAGGGTTTGGCTGATAAGAATATGGTCAATGCGAATGCCCCAACCACGACGAAAAGCATTCATGCGATAATCCCACCAACTGTGCATAGGCTCACTAGGATGCAATGCACGCAGGCTATCGAGCAAACCCAAATCCATAAGTGAGAAAAACCATTCGCGCTCTTTGCTGGAGCACATAATTTTTTCTACCCAGCGTGATGGGTCGTGAATATCCAAATCAGCAGGCGCTATATTATAGTCGCCTAATAAGATTAATTTTTCATGTTGCGCCAGCTCATCTTTCAAATAATCACGCAGCGCATGCAGCCAGCGGAATTTGTAATCGTATTTATCGGATCCGACTTCTTGTCCATTGGGAATATAGACATTGATGATACGCACACCGTTGATGGTGGCAGCAAGAAGGCGACGTTGGGAATCATCCAAGTTGGGTATATCCAATACAATATCGGTGGCTTGATCACGGCTTATGATGGCAACGCCATTGTATGTTTTTTGCCCAGAAAACTGAACATGATAACCTGCGGCTTCAATCTCTGCTTGAGGAAAATCTTTATCTTGCTGTTTGGTTTCTTGCAATGCCAATATATCAGGTTGCTCATTATCCAAATATTCCAACACATGCGGCAAACGAACTTTTAATGAGTTTACATTCCAAGAGGTGATTTTCATGTGCTTTTATTCCGTATGATAAGCCATGTAATCCAACTTAAACCCACCGCTAACATCGCTGAGGATAAGAGCATGCCCATGGTCAACCAATCACCATAAAGAAAACCAAGTTGCGCATCGGGTTGACGGAAATTCTCACAAAAAATACGAGCAAGGGCATAGCCTGTTAAGAACACAGCCACACGCATGCCTGTAGGCCAATCGTATTTGCGTGTAAACCAGAGCAGTAGAAATAAAACGATGCCTTCCAATGTGAGTTCGTACAATTGGCTGGGATGGCGTGGTTCTGCTCCTGCACCAGGAAAAATCATTGCCCAAGGTACTTTGCTAGGGTTGGTTACAACTCGACCCCAAAGCTCACCATTGATAAAATTACCCATGCGCCCAAAAGCCAAGCCAATCGGTGCAACCACAAAAAATTTATCCATCAAAAGCATAAAGGGCAGATGATGCTTTTTGCAATACCACCAGCCTGCGATGATAGGGCCAACCAACCCGCCGTGAAACGACATGCCGCCTTGCCAAATATAAAATATTTCGATGGGGTGAGAGCTGTAGTAGCCCAAATTGTAAAACAACACATAGGCCAAGCGTCCACCCACAATCACACCCAAAATCAAGGCGCTAAACAGACCTTCGTATGCTTCGGCACTCACGCTTTTTCCCCAAGCGCCACATTCGCGCAATTGCTTGCGTACCAAAAGCCAAACCGAAGAAAAACCAAACACATACATCAGGCCATACCAATGGATGGCAACTGGGCCGATTTGTAGGGCGATGGGATTGATATGCGGTGCAATCATAGAAACACCCACAAGAGTAACACGCCAAATAAGATGCGGTAAATACCAAAGGCAACAAAAGTAAAGCTCTCAAGAAAGCGAAGAAACAAACGCATCACCAGCCATGCCGATAAAAATGCAACCACAAAACCAGTGATTAAAACCAATCCATTGGTGCCAGCAAAATCATGGTAGTGCTTGAGCAAATCATAGCCACTGGCAGCCATCATCACAGGCAAAGCCAGCAAGAATGAAAATTCGGCGCTAGCCTTGCGGCTTAAACCCACCAGCATTGCACCAATAATGGAAGAGCCTGCTCGGCTTGTACCTGGAATCAGTGCAA
>JALWPO010000002.1 GCA_026994965.1 Mariprofundaceae bacterium
CTTTTTGAAGGTGTATCAGAATTATTTTTTGTATGGCGATGTTGGCGCAGAAGCATTTCCACTTGATCAGGTGCTGGGCTTTGTGTTGCAGATATTTTCACTAACTCAGATAATATATCATATGCAATTTGAGCCTGTTTACCATGAATTTCCCATGCGCCTGCCTGCCCAGAAAGTTTGATATCAAGGGCATCTTCAATACGTTTAAGGATTTGGTTATTTGGACCGCATATATGGCTAAGCACTGTAGGCGTAAGCTCTGGAAAGTTGAAAGCAATAGATTTAGGCAAGAATTAATTCTCCACGTAAAGATTGTCCATAGGATTCTGTAATGCGTATGGGCATGATTTGTCCAATTTGTCTTGGTTGACCTTGAAAATGAACGATGCGGTAATCTGCTGTTCGGCCTTGCAGTTCACCTGCATGTTTACTCTCTTTTTCTACCAACACATCGACTGTTCTACCGATTTGATTTTTCATAGCTGCGCGAGTTTGTTCACGTGTCAGCTCAAGTAGGCGTTGTAAGCGTTTATCTTTGATGGCTTCGGAAACATTGTCTTCAGATTTTGAAGCAGGTGTGCCTGGGCGAGGGGAATATTTAAAACAATACGCAAAGTCATAATTGACACGGCGTACTAAATCGAGTGTTTGTTCAAAATCTTCATTTGTTTCGCCAGGGTAACCCACAATAAAATCAGAAGACAATGCAATATCAGGGCAGTGTTTGCGTAAATCATCAATGATAGGAAAGTAATCATCGCGTGTATGCCCGCGATGCATGGCTTTTAAAATAGCATCAGAGCCAGATTGCACGGGCAAATGCAAATAAGGCATCAGCGTGGGTAGCTCGCCAAAGGCAATGGCGAGTTCATCGGTCATTTCCATGGGGTGAGATGTGCTAAAGCGTAAGCGTTTTAATCCGTCTAATTTTGCGACCGCATAAAGTAGCATGGTGAAATCCCATTCTTCATCATCAGGGCCTAAGCCGCGGTAGGCGTTTACATTCTGCCCCAAAAGGCTGATTTCAATCATGCCAGCATCCAATAGTTTTTGGCATTCTTGTAGAATGTCATTAACAGGGCGCGAGAGTTCAGGGCCGCGCGTATAAGGCACGACACAAAAGGTGCAAAATTTATCACAACCTTCTGCAATGGTGACAAACCCAACACTTCCATGCCCTTTTGGGGTAGGAAGATGGTCAAATTTTTCGATTTCGGGCATATCTATGGCTGTAACATTCACCCGTTCACGACGAATTTTGTGAATCATCTCTGGTAATTGATGGTAACTCTGGGGACCAAATACAGCATCCACATAGGGTGCGCGTTGTTGAATGCGCTCGCCTTCTTGCTGACCGACGCAGCCACCTACACCGATAATCATGTTAGGATTTTTGTCTTTCAGTTTACGGTAGCGTCCCAGCTCGGAATACACTTTATCTTCGGCTTTTTCACGAATAGAGCAGGTATTCATTAAAATCACATCTGCATCTTCGGGTTTAGCCACCAAACGTAGACCATAGGCTTTATGCATCAAATCAGCCATACGTGATGAATCATATTCGTTCATTTGGCAGCCGTATGTTTTGATAAAAAGAGTATCAAGTGATGGGGTTGTTGCGTGTTTTTGTTTCATAGAAGGGCGAATAGTAGAAGTCTCTACATATGATGTCGAATATTAGAAATACTAGGGAAGCGCTGATTAACGCAATGAATGGTATCTATGCGTCCAAAATAACTAACACCAGCGTTAGCAAGCTTAGCCATAGCGGTGCTATGACTTGTACTTGCTGCCTTGGGGTTAATCATTTTGAATGGCATATTCACTCATCCAGAATTAATCAGAGCTTCCCTTAGGGTGCATTTTAATCATGTGTTTAACCCAGTATGTTGGATTTAATGTAATAGACGAGGGTCTAATATTTTTTCACGACTGGCATTTAAATCTATTTTGCATATAGCGCATTCAGTGGCTTGGTCTGGGTATTTGGTTGAAAAAAGTGAGTGTGCAAATTGAGCCTGCTTCCTTGAATAATAAGGACCATACAAAACCATTTCAAAGTTTAATACATATACGCTCATAGTAATCTTCCTTATTTTAGTGAGGCGTTTTTTAGGTGTTGACTTGCTGATATAAACTATCGGTAAATACGAACATCAGTTTAGTCTGTGATATGGTATTTATCATATCAGATTCCGTGGATAGAGATATTAGATTGACGGTTATAGATTGGTATTTATGTTTCGCTTCGTTTTGGGAGTTAGCGATGCAACTTTCAGTGTTGATTGATTTGCTATCTGGTATTGAGATTGGATTGTTATTGCACGGTTAATGATGTGTTATTTTACAGTTTATTTTAGGTTGTTTTTCTAGGTTTAGAAGGGCTTGGAATAAAGTAGTTGACGGTTTGATATAAGGCGCTAATGTTCGCCGCCCGCTGACGGCAGGTTAGTAGGATTTGTT
>JALWPO010000003.1 GCA_026994965.1 Mariprofundaceae bacterium
GTGGTTCATGCTCCTGTGGGACGTCGCTCATTTGATGATGCGAAGTTAATTGAGAATATTGATTATTTATTTTCAGAGTTAACACGCATGAAACCAGCATCTGCAAAAGGTCGTTACATGCAAAGTGTTGTGGTTTCTGCAACCATGGGTGCAGGTGTACGTGTAGATGTGACTACGCTGTAAAAAGTTTAACGGGTGCTTAGGCATCCTAGTGTTAATGAATATTAACACAATATAGTTAGTGATTGTTTTTTAAATTGTTAAATAACAGTCGCTGAAAAAACGATCCGTCCATGACTGCCGGAGCTGAACTTTACAAAAAGGGATGCTTAATCGGGTAACTGTCCTGCATAGATGGAGTGCAAGTTCTCTTGCGCGGGTCGAATTTGTAAGGGGGTAGAAGTGAATAAACAAGACAAACAAACGATTGTCGAAGAACTTCATGCTGCCTGGTCTGAATCTTCCGCTGGTATTGTAACCCAATACCGTGGTTTGACAGTATCTGAGATGGGCGAGCTTAGACGCGGCCTACATCAGGCTGGTGTGTCCATGCAAGTTGTAAAGAACACATTGGCACGTCGTGCTGCAGAGGATACAGACTTTAAGGCTGCTGAAGAACTATTCACCGGACCTGTTGCAATTGCTTACGGATCAGACCCAGTGGGTATGGCCAAGGCAATTTCGGATTTTGCTAAAGATCACAAAGCTCTGGAAATCAGAGGTGGTGTGCTTGATGGTAAAGCGATGGATGCAGCAGGAATCAAAGCACTCGCAAGCTTACCATCGCGTGAAGTATTGTTGGCCAAGATGTTGGGCAGCATGCAATCACCTATCAGTGGTTTTGTACGTACTTTGAACGAAATTCCGGGTTCATTTGTACGCGTTCTGGCAGCAATTCGCGACCAGAAAGAAGCGGCATAAACAAATTAAGACTAAATAATAAAACGCAAGAGGAGTTCATTTAAAATGGCTATTTCTAAAGATGATTTGATTGAAGCAATTGAAACTATGACAGTATTGGAACTGTCTGAGCTGGTAACAGCTTTGGAAGATAAATTTGGTGTATCTGCGGCTGCACCTGTAGCAGTAGCTGCTGCTGGTGGCGCTGCTGGCGGTGAAGCTGCTGCTGAAGAAAAATCAGAGTTTGATGTTGTATTGACATCAGCAGGCGATAAGAAAATTCAAGTAATTAAGGCTGTTCGTGAAGCAACAGGCTTGGGCTTGAAAGAAGCCAAAGCAGTCGTTGATGGCGCACCTGCACCCGTAAAAGAAGGTGTTGCTAAAGACGAAGCTGAAGAGTTGAAAGGCAAGCTAGAAGAAGCTGGCGCAACTGTTGAGTTGAAGTAAACGCGCAATTGCGCACTTTGCTTAAACGCAGATAGGCTGATCCTCAGTAGGTTTACTACTGGGGTTTGGTCTTTTCGCGTCTAAGTATGTTTGAATGGCGGTACCGATAAGTAAATATTCATTCGAGGTCTGTATGGGCAAGCAAGTTGCAGTGAAACGAATTCGTAAAAATTTTGGCAGTATTGATTCGGCGATTGAAATGCCGAATATGCTTCACCTTCAAGTGGGCTCATATCGTGAGTTTGTTGGTGTTGGTGGTGGTGATACTGATATTGATGGTTCGCGTTTAGGAGAGGTATTTCGCAATACATTCCCTATTCGTGACTATGGTGGAAATGCAGAGCTTTTATTTGAAGGCTTAGAATATGCATCACCGCGTTATGACCAAGATGAATGTCGTCGCCGTGACTTAACTTATGCATTGCCTGTCAAAGTGAAGCTTAGACTGAAGTTGTTTGAAACTGATGGGGAAGGCAAAAATGCTAAGCGTACAGTAAAAGAGGTGCGCGAGCAGTTTGTTTATATGGGTGAAATTCCGTTGATGACGGATTATGGTTCGTTTATTATTAATGGTACAGAGCGTGCGATTGTGTCCCAAGTGCATCGCTCCCCTGGTGTGTTCTTTGATCATGATAGTGGTAAAAGTCATGCTTCAGGTAAGTTCTTGTTTAAAGCTCGAATTATCCCATACCGTGGTTCATGGTTGGATTTTGAGTTTGATATTAAAGATAAGATTCATTTCCGTATTGATTTACGTCGTAAAATGCCAGCTGGCATTGTGCTCAAGGCTTTGGGTCTATCCACACAAGAAATTTTAAATCGTTTCTACAAACGCCGTACATATCGTGCGACTAAAGATGGTTACCAAGTTCGTTTTGATGCCGATTTATTCCTAGGCAGTCGTGCCGCAACAGATATTGTTATTGATGGCAAAAAAGTGGTTGTCGAAGGCAAGAAGATGACTCGCTTGGCTGTGAAAAAACTAACAGATGCAAAAGTTGAATGGTTGGATGTGCCCGTTGAAAACATGATTGGGGAAGTGATTGCTGAACCCATCATGATTGATGGTGGCGAAATTTTATTGGATCATAACCACGAACTAACAGAAGAATCATTAGCAGCACTAGAAAGTGCTGGCGTTAAAGAATTTGATTGCTTGTTTATCGATAGCTTTCAACGTGGTCCTTGGCTGGCGGATACTTTGCGTTTGGATATGGTTCAATCCAAAGAAGAAGCACAAGTCGAAATTTATCGTATGATGCGCCCTGGTGAGCCACCAACGGTAGAAACTGCCAAAGCACTTTTTGAATCTATGTTTTTTGATAAATCACGCTATGACCTCTCAGCAGTGGGTCGGATGAAATTAAATAGTCGTTTGGATATCAGTAATGATGAAGTACCTTTGGATCAAGGCACGCTTCGCGTTGAAGATATTTTGATGACTATGGATACCTTGTTACAACTTCGTGATGGTATTGGCGAAGTGGATGATATTGACCATTTGGGTAATCGTCGTTTACGCTCAGTTGGCGAATTGCTAGAAAATCAAATTCGTATTGGCCTAATTCGTATGGAACGTGCGATTCGTGAACGCTTAACGTCCAGTGATTTAACAGAAGCAATGCCGTCGGATTTGGTCAATGCCAAACCATTGATTGCATCGGTTAAAGAATTTTTCGGTTCATCGCAACTGTCTCAATTTATGGATCAAACCAACCCACTGTCAGAAGTGACGCATAAACGCCGTATTTCTGCGCTTGGCCCTGGTGGTTTGTCACGTGAGCGTGCTGGTTTTGAAGTACGTGATGTGCATCCAACCCATTATGGACGTTTGTGTCCGATTGAAACGCCTGAGGGTCCAAACATCGGTTTGATTAACTCTATGGCATCTTATGCTAAAGTGAATGAGTTTGGTTTTATTGAAACACCATACCGTAAGGTGACCAACGGTAAGGTGACTGATGAAGTGGTATACCTATCTGCGATTGAAGAGGCTGGTCATGTGATGGCACAGGCGAATGCAAAAGTGGATGATAAAGGTGCATTTATTGCTGAGTTTGTACAATGTCGTCAGGATGGTGAGTTTATTATGGCTGCACCTGCGGATATTGAATATATGGATGTGTCACCATCGCAGGTAATTTCTGTGGGTGCGGGCTTGATTCCATTCTTGGAGCATGATGATGCGAACCGTGCTTTGATGGGGGCGAACATGCAGCGCCAAGCAGTGCCATTGTTGCGCGCTGAAAAACCTTTGGTAGGCACTGGTATGGAAGCGCCATTGGCTCGAGATTCAGGCGTATCGGCTGTTGCACGTCGTGCAGGCGTGGTTGAATCTGTTGATGGCTCTCGCATTGTGATTCGTGTGCATGATGATGAGCAGGTTGAAGGTGAACCGGGTGTGGATATTTATCGTTTGTTTAAATATCGCCGTTCCAATCAAAACACCTGTTTTAATCAACGTCCAACAGTAAAAGCTGGGGATATGGTACGTCCAGGTGATATTATTGCGGATGGACCATCCACCGATATGGGCGAATTGGCATTGGGTAGAAATGTGCTTACTGCGTTGATGCCTTGGCGTGGGTATAACTTTGAGGATGCGATTGTTATTTCTGAGAAGTTGGTGAAAGAAGATGTTTACACCTCTGTTCATATTGAAGAGTTTGAAGGTGTGGCACGTGATACCAAGCTCGGTGAAGAAGAAATTACCCGTGATATTCCAAATGTAGGTGAAGAGGCTTTGCGACACCTTGATGATATGGGTATTGCTTATATTGGTGCTGAAGTTAAAGCTGGTGATATTCTTGTGGGTAAAATCACCCCAAAAGGGGAGACTCAACTATCACCAGAAGAAAAACTTCTGCGTGCGATTTTTGGTGAAAAAGCATCAGATGTACGTGATTCTTCATTGCGTGTGAAACCAGGTAATGAAGGTGTTGTGGTGGATGTGCAAGTCTTTACACGTCGCGGTGATGAAAAAGATGAGCGTGCAAAATCCATTGAAGAGGCTGAAGTTGAAAAGCTTTACGCAGATAAAGAAGATGAACGCCGTATTTTTGAAAGCAATGTGGTCAATCGTTTGCAAGCCTTGTTGGTTGGCGAAAAAGCAGTCAAAGTGAAAGGGCTAAAAGCAGGGGCTAAAATTGCGGCTAAAGATTTAGAAGATTTGCCGCTACGCGAGCTTTCTGCGGCTTCTGTTGAATCTGATAAAGTGAATGCAAAAGTGGCCGAAATTTTAGAATCTATGGATAATGAACGTGCCCGTTTGGAAAAACGCTTCGAAGAAAAAGTATCCAAGGTGCGTGAGGGCTCTGAGCTTAAACCAGGTGTGATTAAGGTTGTGAAAGTATTTGTCGCCGTGAAGCGTAAATTGCAACCGGGTGATAAAATGGCTGGTAGGCATGGTAACAAGGGTGTGATTTCTGTGATTGTGCCAGAAGAAGATATGCCATTTACTGAAGATGGACGTTCAGTAGATATTTGTTTGAACCCATTGGGTGTACCCTCACGTATGAATATCGGACAAATCTTTGAAATTCATATGGGCTATGCAGGTGCAGAGTTGGGCAGACGTTTGGATGAAATGAATAAAGCCAATGCGGCTATAGCAGATATGCGCAACTTCTTATTGGATATTTACGCTGAAGATGCTAAGGCTTGTGGTCAAATTAAAGCCATGTCAGACGATGAGTTGTATGAGTTGGTACACAACTTAAAAGGTGGTGTGCCGATTGCATCACCAGCCTTTGATGGTGCTAAAGAAGAAGAATTGCACCGTATGTTGAAATTGGCTGGCGTGGATAAGTCTGGTCAAACCACATTGTATGATGGGCGTACTGGCGAAGCCTTTGATCGTCCAATCACTATTGGTATGATGTATATTTTAAAATTACATCATTTGGTAGATGAAAAAATTCATGCACGGTCAACTGGCCCTTATTCATTGGTTACACAGCAGCCATTGGGTGGTAAAGCACAGTTCGGTG
This sequence comes from Mariprofundaceae bacterium, assembly GCA_026994965.1. Classification (GTDB taxonomy): domain Bacteria; phylum Pseudomonadota; class Zetaproteobacteria; order Mariprofundales; family Mariprofundaceae. The sequence continues at coordinate 5,337 of JALWPO010000003.1, forward strand.
GTCAACGTTTTGGTGAGATGGAAGTGTGGGCACTAGAAGCATACGGTGCAGCACATGTGCTGCAAGAAATGCTGACTGTGAAATCTGATGATGTACAAGGTCGTACGAAGATGTATGAATCCATTGTACGTGGTGATATGGCCTTTGATGCAGGCATTCCAGAATCATTTAATGTGATGACCAAGGAATTGAATGCACTAGGCATTGATATTGATATGGTTAACAAACCAAGCGAAGGAGCATAAGTCATGCAAGAATTATTTAAGATGTTCCAAAAGCCAAGCAGCATCCAAGATTTTGATGGTCTTAGGGTGGGCTTGGCGAGTCCTGAAAAAATTCGTTCATGGTCTTTTGGCGAAGTTAAAAAACCTGAAACCATTAACTACCGTACGTTCAAACCTGAGCGCGATGGTCTTTTTTGCGCCAAAATTTTTGGTCCTATCAAAGATTACGAATGTTTGTGTGGTAAATACAAACGTTTGAAACATCGTGGTGTGGTATGTGAAAAATGTGGTGTTGAAGTGATTCAATCCAAAGTGCGTCGGGATCGCATGGCGCATATTGATTTGGCAGCGCCTGTGGCTCATATCTGGTTTTTGAAATCATTACCATCACGTATTGGTTTATTGCTTGATAAAACGTTGAAAGAGTTAGAACGCATCTTGTATTTTGAATCTTATATCGTACTTGACCCAGGTTTGACCAGTCTTGATCAATATCAAGTGTTAACTGAAGAAGAATATATCGAAGCATTTGAAGAATATGGCGAAGAATTTCGTGCTGGTATGGGTGCGGAAGCTTTGCGTGAAATGTTGCAAGATATTGATTTGGAAGAAGAGCGTCAAAGCTTGCGTGCGCAGATTCAAGCGACCAAGGCTGTGACCAAATTAACCAAACTAACCAAGCGGCTACAAACCGTTGAAGCCATGCTGGGTTCTGGTAATCGTCCTGAATGGATGATTTTGGAAGTGATTCCAGTGCTTCCACCAGAAATTCGTCCATTGGTTCCGTTAGATGGCGGGCGTTTTGCGACTTCGGATTTGAATGATTTATATCGCCGTGTAATCAATCGTAACAACCGCTTACGTCGTTTGTTGGAATTGAATGCGCCAGAGATTATCACACGCAATGAAAAACGCATGTTGCAGGAATCTGTGGATGCATTGTTTGATAATGATAGGCGTTCAAAACCGATTACAGGTAATAATCGTCGCCCATTGAAGTCACTATCTGATGTGATTAAAGGTAAACAAGGTCGTTTCCGTCAAAACTTATTGGGTAAACGCGTGGATTATTCTGGACGTTCGGTGATTGTGGTAGGCCCAGATTTAAAACTCCATCAATGCGGTTTACCAAAGAAAATGGCATTGGAATTATTTAAGCCATTTATCTACCACAAGTTAGAGCTTCGTGGTTTGGCAACAACGATTAAAGCAGGTAAAAAGTTAGTCGAGCAGGGTATTCCAGAAGTTTGGGATATTTTGGCAGAAGTGATTCATGAACATCCTGTGATGCTGAATCGTGCACCAACTTTGCACAGATTAGGTATTCAAGCTTTTGAACCTGTATTGATTGAGGGTAAAGCCATTCAATTGCATCCGCTGGTTTGTACTGCATTCAATGCGGACTTTGATGGTGACCAAATGGCTGTACATGTACCGCTTTCGATTGAAGCACAAACTGAAGCGCGTGCACTGATGATGGCATCCAATAATGTGCTCTCTCCAGCGACTGGGAAGCCTGTGATTGTACCCACGCAGGATATGGTTTTGGGTATTTATTATTTAAGCCGTGAAAAACCATTTGAGCCAGGCGAAGGTATGGTTTTCTCATCTTCGGATGAAGTGTTGCGTGCTTATGATGCTGGAGTGGTGAATATCCACTCACGTATTGTTTGTCGTATTCGTGGTGTGCGTGAGAACACCACGGTAGGTCGTGCAATTATTTCAACTATTTTGCCAGAAGAGCTTCCTTTTTCAGCTATTAACCGCGTGTTGGGTAAAAAAGAAGTAGCGAATTTGATTGAAGATTGTTTTGTGGTTGCTGGTAATAAAGCAACAGTGTTATTGGCAGATAGGTTGAAAAACTTAGGTTATACCTATGCAACACGTTCAGGCGCATCGTTTGGTTTGGATGATGTGATTGTTCCTGATGCTAAATATGAGCTAGTCAGTGCCACTGAAAAAGAAGTGCTTGAAGTGCAAGGTCAATACCGTGATGGTCTGATTACTGCGGGTGAGCGCTACAATAAGGTGATTGACTTGTGGACACATACCACAGAAAAAGTGGCACGTGCGATGATGGATAACTTGGAAACTGAAGAAGTCGTTTCAGCCGATGGTAAAAACAAAGAATCCATGATTACCTTTAATTCAGTCTATATGATGGCTGATTCGGGAGCACGTGGTTCAGCACAGCAAATTCGTCAGTTGGCGGGTATGCGTGGTTTGATGGCAAAACCAGATGGTTCTATCATTGAAAACCCAATCACATCTAACTTCCGTGAAGGTTTGACAGTATTACAATACTTTATCTCCACCCATGGTGCACGTAAGGGTTTGGCAGATACGGCATTGAAAACAGCAAACTCAGGTTATCTAACCCGTCGTTTGGTGGATGTAGCACAAGATGCGGTGATTCGTGAAGTGGATTGTGGCACATCTCAAGGTATTACTATTTCTCCACTTGTTGAGGGTGGTGAAATTATTGAAGCATTGTCTGAGCGTGTATTGGGTCGTGTGTTGCTTGAAGCTGCCGTTGACCCGATTACAGAACAAGAAATTGTTCCTGCAGGGACTATGCTTAATGAAGAATTGGTGAAAAAGATTGATGAGGCTGGTATTGAGCAATTGCGTATTCGTTCAGTACTTACTTGTGAATCAGAAGAAGGTGTTTGTGCAACATGTTACGGTCGTGATTTGGCGCATGGCACACCAGTTTGCCAAGGTGAAGCTGTGGGTGTGATTGCAGCGCAATCCATTGGTGAGCCAGGTACACAGTTAACCATGCGTACTTTCCATGTGGGCGGTACAGCATCACGTTCGGCTGAACAAGCCAGTATTGAATCCAAATTCAATGGTAAGGTTGAGTTGGTGGATGCAGTTGTGGTGAGAGATACACAGGGTGCAGATATTGTCATTAACCGTCATACAGAGATTATTGTGCTTGATGGGCAAGGTAAAGAAGTGGAACGCCACCGTGTGGCTTATGGTGCACATTTACGCGTCCAAGATGGTGATACAGTAAAATTGGGCACTGTGCTTGCAGAGTGGGATCCATACACCATGCCATTGATTGCAGAAGTGGATGGGCAAGTACGTTATGTAGATATGGAAGAAGGGCGTACGGTTCGTGAGCAAACTGATGAAGTGACTGGCTTATCTAACCGTATTGTGATTCAGCATTCTGAAACCACGAAGACAGCATTGCGCCCACAAATTCAGTTGATTGACCCTAAAGATCCAGAGGGTGATCCGATTGTGATTCCACGTACCAATGTGCCAGCGCGTTATTTCTTATCACCAGGTGCAATCTTAAATGTGGAAGATGTATCTGAAGTGAAAGCGGGTGATGTGTTGGCAAGGTTGCCGCGTGAAACATCAAAAACTAAGGATATTACAGGTGGTTTACCACGTGTGGTTGAATTGTTTGAAGCGCGTAAACCAAAGAGCTTGGCATTTATTGCGGCCAAAGATGGGAAGATTGCCTTTGGTAAAGATATTCGTGGTAAACGTCGTATCTATGTTGAGCCAGATGATGCTACTGATCCAATCGAATATCAGATTCCAAAAGGTTCACATATCATTGTTCAAGAGGGTGACCGTATTCGCCGAGGTGAGAAGTTGATGGAAGGCTCGCCAGCACCGCAAGATATTTTGCGTGTATTGGGTGTTGAAGCATTGGCAAATTATCTTACCGATGAGGTTCAAGAAGTGTATCGTCTTCAAGGCGTGAAGATTAATGATAAACATATTGAAGTGATTGTTCGTCAGATGATGCGTAAAGTATTGATTATTGAGCCTGGCGCATCGACATATGTGGGTGGTGAGCAGGTTGAGCGTAAGCATGTATTGGCGCAAAATCGCAAGTTGGAAGCAGAGGGTAAACCACCTGCTGTATTTGAACCTGTGCTTTTGGGTATCACCAAGGCTTCATTAAGCACAGAATCATTTATTTCAGCAGCATCATTCCAAGAAACTACACGTGTGATTACTGAGGCAGCTTTGGCTGGTAAAGTGGATTGGCTGACTGGCTTGAAAGAAAATGTAATTCTTGGTCGTTTGTTACCAGCAGGAACGGGGCTTGCTATGCGTAATGCGCCTAAACCTGAGGGTGAAGCAGATGAAGAAATGGTTGTAGTAGAAACAGCAGTTGAGAATCAAGAAGTAGTTGATACTGAAGCTTCCTCGGATGAGGCAGCAGCTTGATATTGATGAGGCCTTTATAAAGGGCTAAGAAGAAGGCGTTTCATACTTTGTGTGAAGCGCCTTTTTT
>JALWPO010000004.1 GCA_026994965.1 Mariprofundaceae bacterium
TCCCAATCTGCAAAACGCTGCACAACCATAGATAATCCATTGGTATGACTGGTAAGATAGGGCGTGTCAATCTGTGCATTGTTGCCCAATATAATAATTTTAGAACCTTCGCCCATACGTGTGACCAATGTTTTTATTTGATGCGGCGTTAAGTTTTGCGCTTCATCAACAATAAACCATGTGCGAGAAAATGTGCGCCCACGCGCAAATGATAATGCCGTGATTTCAATCCGATTCTGCCCTAAAATTGAACCTAAATCTTGTGTATCTTCACCCAACAAAAAAGACAGGTTGTCTGTTATTGCGCCCATCCATGGCTCCATCTTTTCTTTTTCTGTACCCGGAAGGTAACCAATATCCTGACCCATAGGTACAGTCGCACGGGTCACAAGAATCTTATCATACAGCCCCATATCTAAAGTTTGATGTAGCCCACATGCCAATGCCAACAATGTTTTACCTGAACCTGCCAAACCCATCAATGATACCAAATCCAAATCTGCATTCATCAATAGATTCATCGCCATATTTTGCTCTAGATTACGCGCCTTAATACCCCAAATGGCATGCCTATCGGTACGATAAGAATAAATATCGTGCAATGTAACACGCCGTGTATCGCTATCCAAAGATTCGCAACACAGCGCCATTTCGTGCCCGCCTGGCAATAATACAAAGCTGTTTAAATATGGAAGTGGAATATCTTCTGACCATGTAAGTTGATAACGATTGCCATGTTCAGCCTCAGTGACCTCCATGCTTTCACCCATAGCAGTCCACTGCGCTTCATCCAATATGATTTGACCACTAGAAAGTGTATCCAAATCATCTACAACTTTATCTGAGCGATAATCCTCTGTGAGCAGCCCCAATGCACGCGCTTTGATGCGCAAATTAATATCTTTAGATACCAATACAACCTGCCGCTCGCTATTATCTTGCTGCAACTGCATAGTCACTGCAATAATCCGGTTATCATTGTAATCCTGATTTAATGCATCGGGTAAAATATCCGATGCGCGGTGAGACATTTCAAAGAAAAGCCGCCCACCGCCGGGTAATGTGCACCCCTTGGATAAATCTCCCGCTTTCTCACTTAATTCATCCAAATAACGTGACACTTCTCGGACATTACGCGCCAATTCATCCACACCACGTTTTACTTTATCCATCTCTTCAAGCACCACGATAGGAAGTACAACATCATGTTCATCAAAATGACTGAGTGCATTGGGATCGTGAATCAATACATTGGTATCCAACACAAATATCTTACGTTGCTCTTCACGAACCATAGGTCACCTCCATTTAACCCCTTTAAAGCTAATTATAGCGCATAAAAGCATCTACGTCACATACGCATCGCCTATACATCTATGGCATCAAAGATGCTTTAAACCAATATAATCTTAATAAATAAGGAGGTTATCCATGATGATGTACTGGAAGAATATATCATTATCCTTTTTTATGTATGGTTTAGGTATATTTTATATCTTTATCTGCTATCAGTTCACATAAGCTGACATCCACATCAATAAGTATTAGATTTATTCGCATGCTAAAGAAGATGATTACCATTCTCACCTCTGTTGAACATGCCGAACAAGCGCAACAGATTACAAATACACTGCTTCAACAACGTTTGGCTGCATGCATACAACAAACATCAGGCACTTCTACATACCGTTGGCATGGTGATATTGAACAATGTGAAGAGTTCTATTTATCGATTAAAACGCGCGTTGAACTTAAAGATACTGTTATCCATTGCTTGCAAAAGCATCACCCTTATGACACACCCGAAATCATCGTATTAGAAGCACAGGCCAGTAGCACATACCATGCTTGGCTACACAGCAAGACAAACAAAGCGTAAGCTTACGCGCCCAACGCAGACCAAACTTGAAATTTATATTGTAAAAAGGAATCATTTAATGATTGAAGTAACGCTTATTGGCGCATTCATTGCTGGACTATTATCTTTTCTCTCACCCTGTGTACTGCCTTTGGTACCTGCTTATCTTTCTTATATCAGTGGTGTTTCTGTTGATGCTTTACGCCAACAACATGGCGGTACTTCTGTTCGCAAAACAGCAATCATGCAATCCCTTTGGTTTATTCTTGGCTTTAGTTTGGTTTTCATTGCATTGGGTGCATCAGCAACTTGGCTGGGGCAATGGATGCTCTCTCATATGAGTATTTTAGGCAAAGCTGCTGGCGCTATCATTTTTATTTTTGGCTTGCACTACACGGGGCTTATTCGCATTCCGTTTCTTCTTATGGAAGCCCGTGTCGATACAGGCAGCGTTAATGCGCGCAGTAGCCTAGGTGCAATACTGCTTGGCTCTGCATTTGCATTTGGCTGGACACCTTGTATTGGTCCTATCTTGGGTGCTATTTTAGCGGTTGCTGGTGCGCAGCAACAAATTGGACAAGGCATTCTTCTATTG
>JALWPO010000005.1 GCA_026994965.1 Mariprofundaceae bacterium
GACCACACCTGCACCAGAAGGTGAAGGTGGTTCACGTTGTATGAAAGCCGCTTTGGATAGGGCCAAACTTAATCCGGAAGATGTTGATTATATCAATGCCCATGGCACATCCACGCCTGCTGGTGATGTTTGTGAAACACAAGGTATTCAGACTGCTTTTGGCAACCATGCATCCAAACTTATGGTTTCTTCAACCAAATCCATGACAGGTCATTTATTGGGTGCTGCTGGTGGTATTGAAGCTGCATTCTCTGTGTTGGCAGTGCATCATGGTGCTGTGCCACCAACCATCAACTTAGATGATCAAGATTCACTTTGTACATTGGATTATGTTGCCAATACGGCACGTGATGTTGCTATTGATGTGGCTGTCTCAAATTCCTTTGGCTTTGGTGGAACCAATGCATCGGTTGTTGTCCGTAAGTTCCATTAAATCCAATCAAGCATAGAAACATTCCACTTTATACGCGAATTGTAGAAAAAACATCTCATGCCCATGAGGTGTTTTTTTCGTTTGAATCATTGTGTTCTGCTTTATTGGAAGATTCTAAAGGTGGTGGACGGCAATTTATTACATCCAAAGCAGGCTCGTCCTATTGGTTAAAATCCAAGCCGCAAGCATCAGGCTTTTTTCAAGATTGGAAAGAAAGTATAAAATTCGAACGTTGTGACTTTCCAGCTATTCAGCAACTTATCTATGCAGCTTATGAAGTAGCTACGGTACTGGAAGCGTTGCCAGAGCCTAAAACAGCCGTGCCCGAAGGGATGTTATGGCGGCATGAGCCTGAGTGGAGTATGTGTTTTGATAGCCAAGTTTCTAAGGTATATTTGGCATCCAATATTAGTGAGCAACAACTTGATGATTTAGAGGCTATGCTTGCCCATAGGCATAATCATGTTGATTTACAACTACCAAACAAGCTTGCAAAGGTGATGGAAACAACAGTTGTAGATTATATGCAAGCGGTTGAATGCGTGAAACAATATATTCGAGAAGGGGATATTTTTCAGGCGAATATTGCGCGTTCATGGCAGATGAATTTTCTTCCAGATGATTTATTGGCGCTTTATCAGCGTTTAAGGCATGTGAATGCCGCTCCTTTTTCCTGCTTTGTTCGGGCAGGGGAATTAACTTTATTGTCAGCATCACCAGAGCGTCTATTTTCACTCTCTGTTGATGGCATGGCAGAAACAAGGCCCATTGCTGGCACACGTCGGCGAAGTGAAGGCAATGAAGATGAAGCCTTGCAAGATGAATTGTTGCTCTCTGATAAGGAGCGCGCTGAGCATATTATGCTGGTGGATTTGGAACGTAATGATTTGGGTCGTGTATGTATGCCGGGAAGCATTGAGGTAAATGAACGCATGGTGATTGAGAAGTATGCTACCGTGCAACATATTGTATCCAATGTACGCGGCGTTTTATCTGATCAGCATGATGTTATCGATTTATTCTGTGCGATGTTTCCAGGGGGGACGATTACAGGTTGCCCCAAAGTGCGTTGCATGGAAATTATTGATGAACTGGAGCAAAAATCGCGGGGTCCCTATACAGGTTCGGTCGGTTATATTGCTTGGGATGGTAGCGCTGATATGAATATTCTTATTCGCACCTTTTGGCATTATCAAGATAGTCTATATTGGTCTGCTGGTGCAGGTATTGTGGCTGATTCAGATGCTGTGCATGAGCGCATTGAAACTGAGCATAAAGCCGAAGGTTTACTCAGAGCATTGTCAAAAAACAACCATAAGTGATAAGGCGGGCTTAATTACCAGTCATAATCCTATCTACAAGCTCTTTAACCGTTGGAATATAGCCATCTTTGTAAAATGGATCTTCACCAAATCGATATGCTGCATGCCCTGCAAACATCAAATTATTTTCAGGCTCTGCATTGTGAGCAACTTCCTGCAATGTTTTTTGAATACAGAAGCTTCGTGGGTCAGCCTTTCTGCCCGTTGTGCCTAATTCATTGGCAGCCCAATTGGAGAAGGCACATTGCGATAAACAGCCCATACAATCCAACTGATCTTGGCGAATTTCTTGGGCTTTATCACGACTTACAAAAATCAGTGTGGAATCTGGTGTTGGTAGTGCCTTGGTGAATCCATCTTCAATCCAGCCTTGTATCAACTGAGAATCATGTTTGGTGACATAGACTTGTTTGTTGCGCACGCCAAAAGTGAAAGGTTCGATATGATCCCCTGCGGGATGATCGACAAATGCCACTTCACGATCAGAGCGCTCATAAAGCTCGTGTAAGAAGCCATTGTAAATGGCAGAAGAGTAAAAGCCTGTGGGTGAAAATTTATTGAGTTTAATATCACCATCTTTCAGGTTTAATAAGCGTTGTTTCCAAACATCTGAAATAGGGCTTTCCTGTGTGAGCATGGGGCGTGTTCCAAATTGGAATACAATAGGAC
>JALWPO010000006.1 GCA_026994965.1 Mariprofundaceae bacterium
ACCCAGACAGCAAGTTGATCCACAGCCGCCGCACGAAATGTATCCGCAGCGCCAACAAGTACAGTTTTGCCTTGGGCACGAAACATAGTTGCCAATTTTCCTATGGTAGTGGTTTTACCCGTACCATTCACGCCAACCACAAGTAGCACAAAAGGCGGTTGCTTGGGTTCATGCAGCGGCTTGGATTGTGGGAATTTCTCTAACATGGCTTGCTGAAGCCCTGCAATCGGATTGTTTTTATTTTTCTTGGCGTTTTCAATCAACTGCATGGATAAAGAAGGGCCGCAATCCGCCATAATCAGCGCATCTTCCACATCATCCCAATTCACATGTTCGGTGGAATCATTTTGGGTAGGTAATAATTGAGATAAATTGTCACGGCTACGACTTAAGCCTTTTTTAAGTCGTGAGAATAAAGATGCCACTAAATTAAAAGCTCCTAATTGAAAACAAAAAGGTGCCGAAGCACCCTTTTTAAAACCTTACTACTGAAACAAACTTGTATCTGTGTCTACCTTCGAAGATGACATGGAGTAATTCTTCACAATTCCATTATCATCAAACATTATTACAAGTTCTTTCTTTGTGCCCTTTGCGCCAGAATTAAACATACTGACCAATGGAATGAAGTTCGTTGCTTTCGCATGCGTTTTAACAAACTCATATTTCCAAATTTCTTTACCACTATCCGTAAAAGATGTAGTCATCGGATCGCCATACATACCGCGAACTTGTTCTTTTGTAGTGACTCCTTTAGTAATTTTAGCAGCTACGGCACTAGAAGTCTCATTCTTAAGAACTTTATTACCAGTGCTTGCACAGCCAGAGACCAAAAATAGTGAGCAAATTAAAATAATTATTTTTTTCATATTAAGCTCCATTCAATTGAATTTCGAGCAGGACGCTAATTAATTTGCTGTTTTTAGTCTATAATCAGTTAATAGAATATAAAGTTGCTTTTATAAAGAATATTAAGCAAGTCAAAGCATGGGCTTAATAACGATATAGATCACAATATTTTTAAGCGATATTGTACTTATACCTTGAGTCAGCCTTACTAATACATAGATGGAACATTAGCCCTTTTGATGTGCATATAAAAGGCAAAAAGAGATAAAGGGTTGTTAGTCTACAGATAATAGGCTGGTTTATTTTATGCCTCTCTCTACGCCTTGGTTAGCGGCATGCTCTTTCGCGACACTCTCTAATGGAAGAAACGATTTCTTCTGAAGATATGCCAAGGTTAATGCCTGTGACATCAAGGGGTGACTTTTTAATGCTGGCTGGTTTGATATAAAATGATTCACCATCTCTCTTTTTAATGCAGACAACACCTTCATTTTTGGCCTCATCTAAAATAGATGCAAAATTCTGCCGTGCTTCTGTAAAGCTATATTCTTTCATTATTCCACCTCCAAAACATGAATTCCCATTTTTTCTGCCGCAATTTGCAAACCCTTATCCAAAGTAAGAAGAGAGGTGCTTGTTTGTTGTGCACATTGAATAAGATATGCATCATAAGCATATATATTAAGGGCTTGGGATATTTCCACTGTATGCTCAAGTGATACATCAATAAATTTTATTGGGATTTCACGGTAAACAGCGAGAGCCAATCTTGCCAATTCAATGGTTGAACAATCTCTTTTGAACATGGCTGAAAAGGCATTTCCAATTTCCCAATGAACAGAAGAAGGCGCATAAAGCGAGCAATCCGCTGTAACCTCAATAATTTTCTGCTTTGATGCTTCATTTCCAATAACAGCAATTAATGCTGAAGTATCTATGGTAATATACATTCAGAACTCCTGTTCGGTACATATGTACACATGATAGTGAGTTTTATTTAGTTTGTACAGCTAATATGAACGGCAACTAGGGTCAAATCATAGGCTGATTTATTTTAATCGATATTGCATGATAAAGTGTGATTGTATCGTTTGATGTTGGGGCGGCGGTGGGAATGGCATAGCATCTTCAATGGCTTGTTTTGTGGATGCGCGGAGTACCGATGAGCCGCCAGAGATATGCAGTTCGCTAATTTGCCCTTGAGCATCAATGCTAAAAGAGACTTGAATATCCCCTTCGAGATGGCGGCGGCGAGCAGAATAAGGGTATGATTTATGAGCTTGAATCACGGCGATGATACGCGATAAATATTGCTGGCGTAGCTGCTGTTGTTGATGGTCAATATTTGATGGTGCTTGAAGCATTTCATGATTGGGTGAAGCTGTATGATGTACAGGATTGGTCACGGTTTTGGATGCTTGGGTTTCTTGAACTTGAGGTGCTACTTTCTTAACCACCTTATGTTTTTTATGTTTGGTGGGTGATTTTACTTTGGGTATAGGTTTGGGGGCTTGAACTTTTTTAGGTGGGTTTTCAGGGCGAGGCTTTGGCGGCATGGGTTCTACGTTTTGG
>JALWPO010000007.1 GCA_026994965.1 Mariprofundaceae bacterium
TGATGAATCAAGCTGTTCAAGCCGCATACAGCATTGCGCTTCGTTTGTTGACTCAACGTGAGCATTGCGAGGTTGAATTGCGCCAAAAGCTATTACAGCGAGATTGCGATGCATTGGCGATTGATTCTGCTTTGGAACAGCTTAAAGATTATGGTTATTTAAGCGAGGAACGTTATGCCCAAGCCTTTTTAAGATCGCGTTTAAAAAAGGGCGAGGCGCTTTGGTTTGCCGCTGAAAAAGCACGGCAGAAGGGTGTGGATGAAGAAGCATTACAAAGTGCGGTAGAAGAGGCAGAGCATGCTTATGATGCATTTGATGCTTGTAAAACATTGCTGAACAAGCGTGACCCACAACAGCAATGGCGGCATGATCAACGTATTTGGCAAAGGCAGGCGCGGTATTTGCGCAACAAAGGCTTTGATACTGCAGTGATTATGCAAGTATTGAGTAAGTAGGAAGGGGAATAAAGGCATGAAAACATCGGAGATTAGGAAGAAGTTCCTAGGTTACTTTGAAAGCAAAGGGCATACAGCTGTTGCCTCTAGTTCTTTGGTGCCACATGGTGACCCTACATTGATGTTTACCAATGCAGGTATGGTTCCGTTTAAACATGTGTTTTTAGGCGATGAAACCCGTCCTTATGTTCGTGCTACATCCAGCCAAAAATGTGTGCGTGCAGGTGGCAAGCACAATGATTTGGAAAATGTAGGGCATACCTCTCGCCATCACACTTTTTTCGAGATGTTGGGCAATTTCTCGTTCGGCGATTATTTCAAGCACGATGCCATTGCCTTTGCTTGGGAATTTCTCACCGTTGAAATGAGCTTGGATAAGAATCGTTTATTTGTCACCGTCTTTGAAGAAGATGATGAAGCTTATGATATTTGGGCTAAAGAAGTCGGCGTACCTACAGATAGAATCGCTAGAATTGGTGCTAAAGATAACTTCTGGAGTATGGGTGATACTGGTCCTTGTGGCCCTTGCTCGGAAATATTTTATGACCATGGCGAGCATGTTTGGGGTGGTCCTCCAGGCACGCCTGAAGAAGATGGCGATAGATTTGTGGAAATCTGGAATCTTGTTTTCATGCAATACGATAGGGATGTAGAAGGCACACTCAATCCATTGCCCAAACCTTCCGTGGATACAGGTATGGGTTTGGAGCGCATGGCAGCTGTGCTTCAAGGCACGCACGATAACTACAGCATTGATTTGTTTCAAAATCTGATTGCCGCAGCCTCTCAAGTGACAGGTGTTAAGCTTGGTGATAGCGATGAGCAAGATGTATCTTTGCGTGTATTAGCAGATCATTTGCGTTCGGTTTCATTCTTGTTGGCTGATGGTGTATTGCCATCCAATGAAGGGCGTGGTTTTGTGTTGCGCCGTATATTGCGCAGGGCTTGCCGTCATGGGCGTTTGTTGGGCATGAAAGAAGCTTTTATCTATAAACTCGTACCCGCATTGGTGGATGAAATGGGTGAGCATTTTACCGAACTTAAAGAAGCACAAGCCAATATCGAGCAAGTGATTCGCATTGAAGAAGAGCGATTTATCAAAACCTTGGATAAAGGCTTGAAATTGGTTGAACAGGCAGTAGCCGATGCAGGTGAGGGTGGCACAATTCCTGGCAAAACATTGTTTACCTTGTATGACACTTATGGTTTCCCTACTGATTTAACCGCAGATATTCTTAAAGGTCAAAACATCACATTGGATATGGATGGTTTTGAAACCTGCATGAATGAACAGCGTGAACGCGCAAGAGCGGCATGGGGTGGCTCAGGTGAAGCGGCATTACCAAAAGCCGTATTTGAATTGCGTGAGAAGCATGGCGCAACAGAATTCTTGGGTTACACCACGCTTACGGCAGAAGGCGTGATTACGGGCTTGATTCAAGGCGACACAGCCATTGATGAGGCTAAGCAAGGTGATGAAGTTTGGTTGATTGCCAATCAAACGCCATTTTATGCTGAATCAGGTGGTCAAACAGGGGATGCTGGCATTATTCGCAATCAAGATGCGGAGTTTATAGTCATAGATACCAAAAAAGTGTTGTCCGACTTGTTTGTACACGTGGGTAAAGTGGTGAAAGGTTCGTTTAAAGTTAGTGATACGGCAACCTTTGAGGTGCAAGGCGCTCGCCGTGATGCGATTGCTCGCAATCATACAGCCACCCATTTGATGCACGCAGTTTTGCGTAATGTATTGGGTGAGCATGTCAAACAGGCAGGTTCTTTGGTGACGGATGAGCGATTAAGATTTGATTTCAGCCATCATCAACCTGTATCCGATGCAGAAAAGAAAACCATTGAAGCACGTGTCAATGAAGCCATTTGGGCAAATGATAACGTAGAAACCAAGCTGATGACCCAAGATGAAGCGGTGGCAAGTGGTGCTATGGCATTGTTTGGCGAAAA
>JALWPO010000008.1 GCA_026994965.1 Mariprofundaceae bacterium
CGGGCGAAAAAACGTTCTACAGCGATACGTGTGCCTGAATCAGGTTCGCGCACAATAAAGGGTTCATTGGCTAATGTATTGAGGGGAATAGTTTTTTGTTGGACAAGATTATGCGAGGGCGAGGCAATTACAACCAATGGATTATCCATAAAGGGAATACCTGTGAGATGATGACCTTTGGGTGGTTGTCCCATAATTGCCATATCCGTTAGGTTATGCTCCACCGCATAAACCAAGCCTGCGCGATTGCTCACATCAAGTGTGATATCCACAGCAGGAAATTCATGTTTGAATGCTGCAATAAATTGAGGTGCAAAATAGTTGGCAGTTGATGCCATGGTTAAATGCAATTTTCCACGCTTTAATCCTTTGAGCTCCTGCATCACCAATTGTGCTTCGTTCAATTGTTGGCGAATAGATTCAGCATACTGCAAAAGCTCATGACCAGCATCAGTGAGTTTGATTTGTTTACCCAAGCGTTCAAATAATGGCAGACCAATCAGTTCTTCAAGCTGTTTGATTTGCATGGAAACAGCAGGTTGTGTTAGAAATAATGCTTTAGAAGCATGGGTATAGCTTTGGTGTTTGGCAACGGATTCAAAAATTTTAAGTTGTTTTAGCGTAAATGGCATAAGCGCAATATATAAGAAAAACTTATGCATGTCATCATAAGCTTTGATTGTACATGATAGTTGATGGGTGTATTATTCGCTGTGTCGGGGGAGGAGCTTCTCCGAAAATTATTTATTTTTGGAGGATTTACTCAATGGACCAATCGAATCGTTACGCAGACTTAAGTCTGAAAGAAGAAGACCTGATTGCAGGTGGCAAACATTTTCTTGTAGCTTATAAATTAATGCCAGCCGAAGGCTTTGGCTTTTTAGAAGTTGCAGCGCATGTTGCAGCTGAATCATCTACAGGTACCAATGTTGAAGTATCGACTACCGATGATTTCACGCGTGGTGTGGATGCATTAGTTTATGAAATTGATGAAACAGCATTTGCTGATGGCAACAATGTCACTGGCGGTGGCTTGATGAAAATTGCTTACCCAGTTGAATTGTTTGATCCAAGCTTGAATGATGGCGTGTATAATATTTCTCATCTTTGGTCTTTGATTCTTGGTAATAACCAAGGTATGGGCGATCATGTTGGTCTTCGTATGTTGGATTTCTTGGTGCCTGAATGCATGGTACGTAAATTTGATGGTCCTTCTGCAAATATTCAAAATATGTGGAAAGTATTGGGTCGTCCAGAAGTGGATGGTGGTTATATTGCAGGTACGATTATTAAGCCTAAATTGGGTCTTCGTCCTGAGCCATTTGCCAAAGCATGTTATGATTTCTGGCTGGGTGGCGATTTTATTAAGAATGATGAGCCACAAGCCAACCAACCTTTCTGTCCTATGAAAGAAGTGATGCCGAAAGTGGCGGAAGCCATGGACAGAGCGCAACAAGAAACGGGTGAAGCAAAATTATTTTCTGCCAATGCAACGGCAGATCACTATGAAGAAATGATTGCGCGTGGTGATTTTATTTTGGAATGTTTTGCAAAATATGACAGTGCAGACCATGTTGCCTTCTTGATTGATGGTTTTGTATCTGGTCCTTCAGGTGTAACTACTGCACGCCGTGCATTTCCTGATACTTTCTTGCATTTCCATCGTGCTGGTCATGGTGCATTGACTTCATATAAATCACCTATGGGTATGGATCCATTGTGCTACATGAAGCTTGTTCGTTTGATGGGTGCTTCGGGTATGCATACTGGTACCATGGGTTATGGTAAAATGGAAGGTCATGGTGCTGAAACTGTACTTGCATATATGCTTGAACGCGATGAGTGCATGGGTCACTACTACAACCAAAAATGGTATGGTATGAAAGCAACGACTCCAATCATCTCTGGTGGTATGAATGCATTGCGTCTACCTGGATTCTTTGAAAACTTGGGTCATGGCAATGTGATTAACACTTGTGGTGGTGGAGCATTCGGTCATATCGATAGTCCTGCTGCTGGTGGTCGTTCTTTGGGTCAAGCCTATGATTGCTGGAAATCAGGTGCTGATCCGATTGAATATGCAAAAACACATAAAGAGTTTGCGCGTGCATTTGAATCATTCCCACATGATGCGGACAAGATTTATGGTGCAGACTGGCGTGAAAAAATTGGCGCTCATAAATAAGCACCGATTTTTAAGTCAAACTTTAAAAAGGCATCCACATCAGTGGGTGCCTTTTTTATTTGCTCATGATGAAAATAAAAAACTTACAGGTATGGTTGTTAAATATAATACAAAGAGTATAGCAAAAAGATAAGCCAACCATTTGATTGGATTTTCTTTGATAAGGGTGAATAGGGTTTGTTGTGTGCCTGCATCACATTGTTTGGCATAATATTCACGCGCTTTTTTTGC
>JALWPO010000009.1 GCA_026994965.1 Mariprofundaceae bacterium
CCCAGTCACCAATGTAGTGAACCGAACCCATCACATAATCCCATGCATAACTATCAATCATGGATTGCACTGCTGCTTCTGTGCCTGGATGAAAATCAGCCTCCAGACCTACGCGTACAGTCAATTTCCCCTGCAATGCATCCCGAACATCCTCAACCTCTCGCAAATAATCAGGCAATTCCGCAGCATCCATACGCCAAGCCGCATCAAAGCCATTGGGCATAGGTGAATGATCAGACATGCCAATCTCTTGCAAACCCTTTTGCATGGCTATATTCGCATATTCACGTACTGTTCCAACAGCATGATTACAGCGTGGGGTATGCATATGA
The DNA here is from genome assembly GCA_026994965.1 of Mariprofundaceae bacterium. GTDB lineage: Bacteria > Pseudomonadota > Zetaproteobacteria > Mariprofundales > Mariprofundaceae. Next base: position 333 of record JALWPO010000009.1, read on the forward strand.
TAATCTGGAACAGGTTGATATTTCATAGGCTAAGCCTAACACATACTTTACAAAAACAGGAAGCCTATAATTCATATTTGACAGATTGAATTTCCCCGCCATTATTCCGCGCCGTCTAGCTGTGTTACTACAGCTATGCAATGCGCCTATAGCTCAGTTGGTAGAGTAGCGGACTTTTAATCCGTGGGCCCTTGGTTCGAGTCCAAGTGGGCGCACCATTTTAGATGTTGACGCAGCACATAGTAATCCTACTATTCGCCGCGTTCGACCTAGGTCCCCATCGTCTAGTCGGCCTAGGACACTGCCCTTTCACGGCGGCAACAGGGGTTCGAATCCCCTTGGGGACGCCATATTTTGGCTATTTAATCAAGGAGTTGCAGAAATGCAGCTCCTTTTTTTACATCTACAGTCTATTTACCATCACCATATAGTAACTAAGGAGCCAACCATGGCACAAAAACAATCTTTATTTAATGACATCGGTGGTTTGAAAGTCATGCAGCGTGTGCATACACGCTTTTATGATAAAATATATGCCCACCCTTGGTTAAAAGAATTCTTTAAAGGGCACAATCAGCAAGCTATTGAACTGCGCCAAACTCAATTTATGGCCGAAAAAATGGGTGCCAATATTGAATACCCAGGCATGGCATTGGAACTAGCACATCGCCGCATGTATATCCCCATAGAACTGCTGGAAGTTCGACAATCCATATTACGTGAATCCTTGGAAGAAGAGGGTATTGCAGAAGAGCTTATCAACCGTTGGCTAAAAATTGACCATGCCTTCTGGCATCATATTAGCAATAAGTCCTTAAAATCATTTGCAAATATTGGCCTCAAATATGAACGCCCGTTAATTGTAGAAAAGCCGTAAGCCATGCGAATTTGGCTAAACATCAAATTTCATTGCCCAATGCCTAAGCAGCTTCTAGCTTTGGCTCATGTCCAATTCTTCTATATATGTTGATACCCCCGAACAATTAAACCAAGCATGTGAACAATTAAGCCAATGCAAAGTATTGGCTGTGGATACAGAATTTCACCGTGAAACCACTTACTATCCCGAATTTGCCTTGATGCAAATTTATGGTGATGGACAATGTTGGCTGATAGACCCGATTGCTTTACATGATTTAACCCCTGTTTGGGATGTGTTGTGCAACCCTAATATTCTCAAAGTATTTCATGCTGCACGCCAAGATATGGAAATCATCCTGAAAGAATCTGGCAAGCTGCCTTTGCCATTGTTTGATACTCAAGTCGCTGCTGCATTGCTTGGTTTAGGGCAGCAGATTGGGTTTGGTAATTTGGTGCAACGTATTGCAAAAAAAGAACTCGCCAAAGGTGAGTCTTTTAGCGATTGGATGTCTAGGCCATTGCGCAAAAAACAACTGGAATATGCCGCTGATGATGTGATTTGGCTGATGCCCATTTATCAACACTTAACTGAGCGCTTGGAGGCTAGAGGGCGTTTAACATGGCTGGATGAAGAACAAAGTAAATTGTGTGACTTAAAAACCTATCAAGAAGATAGTAATGCACTGATGTGGCGCGTGAAAGGCGTAAACAAACTTAAAGGTCGTGCATTGACAATCTTGCGCGAATTGGCGAGTTGGCGTGAAGAGCAAGCCAAAGCTCGCAATCTGCCACGCCGTCGCTTGATTGCTGATGAGCCTTTATTGGAAATTGCACGCAGGGACAAACTGGATTTGGAAGGTTTGAAACGTATTCGCGGTCTAAACAATGGTAGCATTCGCAGGTTTGGTGAAGATTTGCTGCAGGTTTGGAAAAAAGCATCCAACATGCCCGAAGATACATGGCCCAAAGCTCGTAAACGCAGCCATCACACCACAGGCACTGAATTGCGATTAGAATTATTGGATACACTACTACGCCTTAAAGCCGAAGAAGGTGACATTTCTGCTTCAATTTTAAGCAGCAAGAGTGAGTTGGCTGATTTGGCATCATGGGGTAAGCAACGCATCATGCCTGAGCCAGATTTACCATGTTTGCAAGGTTGGCGGCGTGAGTTGGTAGGCAATGATTTATTGCATCTATTGCATGGTGAGACATCGCTACGTATTGACCCAAACACAGGCAACCCTGTGATTGAAAAACGGGAGCAGTCATGAATATCATCTTTTCTATTGATGCTCTATCACTTGTTGGAAATAAAGCTTGGCGTTTGCAAGATGATGACACATGGCGTGATTGTAACTTTGGTGAAAACTTAAAAGATGGCGATGCCAAAATCAGTACCAAAGATGAAGTTCGTACTTGGATGAATATCCGTCTTGTGAAAGACAAAGAAACAGGCTTAAAAGTGAAAGGCAAATCAGGCATCTTTGACTTTCTTATGCGTGGCATTTTCTCGCATGTGATTGTGCATCGCCTATCCCCTGCCCCTATCCCTAATAAAGATTTAATGATTCAAACCATTGCGCAAGCAGAGATTGGAACGCCTTGGCTGCTGCATTTAGACCTTGCAGGCAACTTTCGCATGCTGCATAGCGAAGAAACACCCATCATCGCTAACCCAGATATTGCCGTACGTGGTGAAATCGCTTCATCAGAAGGTTATATTGGTGAGAAGGCAGCACAAAATACAAAAATGATGGATATGCTTTACCACCAGTTTGTTGCAGGTTGGTTAGCCCATTTAGAAACCAAGCGCTTATCTGTGTTTATCCCTGAAATCAAAGAGATTCGTCCTTTAGACGTATGTATTGAAAAAATCCAAGCTTGGGAACATGAATAGCCTTATAATTACTTAAGTTTAGCGTTTACACTTGTAAACTGATTGAATAGCTAAGGAAGACTCTATGACTTTTACACCCAAACAAATTATGACCATCAATATGAATGGCATTCGTGCCGCCACACGCAAAGGCTTTTGGGATTGGTTTACCCCGCAAGGTGTGGATGTGCTTTGCATTCAAGAGCTTAAAGCCAAAGAAGAGCAAATCCCCGAAGAAGCCAAACCTCAAGGGTATTACCGCTATTATCATGTTGCAGAAAAGCCTGGGTATTCGGGTGTTGCCCTGTATTCCAAAGTTAAGCCCGATGCTGTGCATATTGGTTTAGGCTCGATTGACCCTAATGTGGATTGGAGCGATATGGATGCCGAAGGTCGCTTTGTGATGGCTGACTTTGGGAGCTTAAGCATTATGAGCGTGTATTTCCCTTCTGGTTCAAGTTCAGATGAGCGCCAAGCCATTAAAATGACATTCTTGGAACGTTTTCTCCCATTGTTTAATCACCTGAAAGATGAAGGACGTGAACTCATTCTCTGCGCGGATGTAAATATCTGTCACAAAGAAATTGATTTGAAGAACTGGCGTGGCAATCGTAAAAATTCAGGCTTCTTGCCCGAAGAGCGCACATGGATGGATGCATTGATTGATGAAAGCGGATTTGTGGATACATTCAGAACGCTATACCCAGAAAAAGAGCAATATTCTTGGTGGTCCAACCGTGGGCAAGCTAGGGCTAACAACGTGGGCTGGCGCATTGATTATCATATCGCCACACCCAAAATCGCTAAAAAATTTAAAAAAATTGAAGTCTATACCGATGCATGGTTTTCAGATCATGCCCCTGTGCTGGCAACCTTAAAAGGTTAAAAGGGCATGTGGCTCATCGCTCATATGATTTATCCCATTCAAGTCAACCAGCTTTCTTCCGATAAACAATTCGTCTATAATAATGGATTAGCATTACAATCATAGACTTTTGGGATAGGGGGAAGCATGGAAGAAAGTCCAGAGGAACTGGCAAGCATTAAGAAAAATAAGCATGATGTACATATCCTTATTATCGGTGGCGGACAAGGTGGCATGGCTATTTTAGATGTGTTCCGTGGTTATCAGGAGTGGCTATATATCGATGGCATTGTTGACATTAAACCCGATGCGCCTGCTATGTGCGCAGCTCGGGCTTATCATATCCCAACCCACACTGATTCAAAAACTACCGTTCAACAATTTGATGGTGATATTATTGTAGATGTAACAGGTGATAAACATGTTACAAAAGATATAAAAACTTGGAGACAGAACGAACATATCGAAATCATCGCAAACAATAGTGCTAGACTGGTTTTTGATTTGGTATGCCGTCAGCGCAGCGATGAGAATAAAATTCATACACAAGATTTAAGACTACAACTTCTAGACTGCATGCTTGATATTTCTTTGCGTTTGGAACAGCATAAAAATACAACTGAAATCCTAGAGCAAGCCATTAAAAGCATGCATAGCTGTTTGATGGCAAGAAAATCACTGGCACTTATCCTAGAAGATAATCGATGCCAATGTTTTGGCATTATTGATCGCAAGATACCCAAATATTTACCTCACGGTTTTGCAGCCGAGTTACACCATCAGTTCTATGACTTTGAAAAACGCGATATCCTTCATCGACATTTTGAATATCTAGATACCCCTATCCATGTGCCTATTATTGATGATGACTTTGATTTAGTCATTCCTTTATTTAAACATTCAACCTTAATTGCAGTATTACTCATTCAAAGCAAAGGGCAAATAAGCGAACAAACAAGTACCATGCTCACCATGGCAGCATCTCATCTTCGCCTCACTATTGAGGCCTATGAAAGCCATCAACAGTTAGAAGCACAAGCCATCAATGATGTGCTTACTGATAGTTACAATCGAAGATATTTTGAAATTCGTCTCGAACAAGAAGTTGCTCGCATCAAACGCCTTGCACAAGGTCAATTAAGTTGCATGTTTTTTGATTTGGATAACTTTAAGCCCATCAATGATACCTATGGTCATCATATTGGCGATGCTGTACTCAAATCTATTGCAGTAACCATCAACCACACATTACGCGGTTACGATATTTTTGCGCGTTATGGTGGTGATGAGTTTGTCGCACTTTTACCCTTTGATAAAAATGCCAGCCATCATACTGCTTATGATATAGCTTCCCGCATTCTCAAAAATGTCCAAAATATTCAAATAGAGATATGCCCTGATCTTCAATTGAGCCTATCTATCGGTTTAGTTACGCTAACATCAGAACAGCTTACAACAGGAAAAGCCTTGGTACAGCTCGCAGATCAAGCCTTATATCAAGCCAAACGCGAAAAAGGTAAAGGTTGTGTACACGCCATCACACCCAATAAAGCTCTAACAAACTAATAATAACCTATCCATCATATGTTCGGCTTGAGCAGCATAGCCCCCACCAAATAAATTGGCATGATTGAGTATATGATACAACTGATACAATGTCTTTCTCATCGTATAGCCTTCATCAAGCGGGTAACAAGCCTGATATGCAGCATAAAAATCATTTGTACAACCACCAAAAAGTTCAGTCATCGCAATATCAGTTTCTCTATCACCACAATAAACCGCAGGATCGTAAACCACAGGCTTTCCTGCTGCATCCACGCCATGATTACCACCCCATAAATCACCATGTAATAATGATGGTTTGGGTTTGTATGTATCAAAAAATAAAGGCAGCGATGCAATAAGCTGCTCACCTTTATCTTGTATGCTGCCTGTAAAACCATGTTTCTTCGCTAAATCCAATTGAAATGCAAGTCGCTGCTGCGCATAAAAACTCACCCAATCAAGAGATGGCGTATTCAGTTGTGGGGTTAATCCAATGGTATTATCTCTATGCCACCCAAATTGTGCTTGTGGCACTTGATGCAATGCTGCCAATAGCTCACCGAACATCGCTTGTGAGCTTGCATCATGCGCATACAGCTCCAAATAAGATAACACAAGCCAACTGCATTGATGATTGCATCCCCACACATACACTTGAGGAGTCCGCAATATTTGTGCATCTGCAATTGCATTTAAGCCATCAGCCTCGGCTGCAAACATATCCACTTTATCTGCACTATTAATTTTAACAAAAAAAGACTCTGAACTGCTACGAACACAATAACTTTGATTGATACTACCGCCACTCACGCTTTGCCAAGAGAAACGATTAACATCAAGCTCTATTCCCACACCCGCAAGCGATGCTAGGATTGCTTTCTTGATTTTAGAAGAAGGCATTATTGCGTATGCGATGTCTTATGATGCCTAGCATTCCAACGACGTATCACCATCATGCGCCAAATGCATTGTACAGATACATAACCCAGCACACCTGTAATCAATCCCAATAATACACAACCCAATAGGAATGGCTGCCAAATCATGGTCATTTCATGCATTACCCAAGCAAGCGACGCTTCAAATTGAAAATCTTTAGGAGGCATTTGCAAAACCCAATCCCCAAGCAAATACGCCATATAAAATACTGGCGGCATGGTCAGAGGGTTGGTAAGCCAAACCAAAGCCACAGCAATAGGAAGATTGGTATGCAGCCAAATCGCACCTGCCGCCGCAATCACCATCTGAAATGGAACTGGCATCATAGCGCAGAAAAGACCCACAAAAAATGCCTTAGCCAAGGAATGGCGACTTAAATGCCAAAGCGCAGGTTCATGCAACAATTTACCAAAACAACGCAAGCATTTATTATCATGAATAGCCTGATGATCAGGCATCCAACGCTTAGCAAATTTCCTTGGCATCGTTATTGATCCAACCTTGGAAAGATTGGTGACGGTGCTTGGCATTGATGCCCTACTTGAAGTTGACCCCAGCCTGCTTCATCCGATAAACGCAGTGTATTCACATCCACATCTTTATTCATAATCTGAGATAACATCAATGCTATTTTTTCTGGCATAAATGGCGATAATTGAACCGCAATCAAACGCAGGCTCTCAACCAAATGATACAATACTGTATTTAATCTTGCTGTATCTTCAGTCTTAGCCAATGCCCAAGGCGCATTATCTTCTACATAACGATTACCATGCTTCACAACCGAGCTAATACGCTCCAATGCCAAATGAAAAGCTTGCCGCTCAAGCAGTTCATCTACATCACGTTGCATGCCTTCCACATCTGCAATCAATGCTCTATCAGCTGCCTGCTCTTCACCCACTTCACCCAGCACACTGCCATTGTATTTTTTAAGCATCGCCAATGAGCGGTTGAGAAGATTACCCACATCATTCGCCAATTCAGAATTGTAACGCACTTTTAGAGCATCAAATGAAAAATCACCATCCGCACCAAATGGCACTTCTCTTAATAAAAAGTAACGCAACACATCTGCATCATATTGATTCAACAAATCCGCAGGCCGCAAAGCATTGCCTTTGGACTTGGACATTTTTTCACCTTCCACAGTCCACCAACCATGCGCAAAAATACGTTTAGGCAATGGCAATTCTGCTGCCATCAACATGCACGGCCAGTACACCGCATGAAATCGTAAAATATCTTTACCAATCAAATGCAAATCAGCGGGCCAACGCTCAGGGTTTTCTTGCTCAGGGTAGCCCACTGCCGTTAAATAATTGGTGAGTGCATCAATCCATACATACACCACATGCTTTTCATCACCAGGTACAGGCACACCCCAAGAGAAGGTTGTGCGCGATACGGATAAATCACGCAGCCCGCCTTCCACAAAGCTTACCACCTCATTACGGCGGGATTCAGGCGCAATAAAATCGGGATTTTCTTTGATATAAGCCAACAACCTATCTTGATAGGCACTCAAACGAAAAAAGTAAGTTTCTTCTTGTACTTTCTCTACATCACGTTTGCAATCAGGGCATTGATGCGCTTCCCAACATTCAGCATCTTTAAGTTGTGTTTCTGTCCAATAGGTTTCACAAGGCACACAATACCAATCCTCATAAAAACCTTTGTAAATCGCGCCCGCATTTTCAAGCCTGCGCCACATCGCTTGCACAGCCTTATGATGTCTATCTGAGCTGGTACGAATAAAATCATCATGGGAAATGGATAGCTCTGGCCATAGACTTTCATAACGCGCAACCACTTGATTTGCCAATGCAATCGGCTCAATATCACGCGTTTCAGCCGCCTGTTGCACCTTTTGCCCATGCTCATCCACGCCTGTTAAGAAGAACGTGTCTTTGCCTGATAAACGCTGGTGACGCGCCAATACATCTGCCGCAATCGTGGTGTAGATATGACCCAAGTGTGGCTCATCATTCACATAATAAATCGGCGTTGTGACATAATACTGTTGCATGTGAAAAAAATCCTAAACCATCAAAGTTCGCCAAGTGTAGCCCTATTCATTTTTGAATAAAACCACCAGTTTTATTCCTATGCTTTAGAGATATATTTACAAGGCAACTTTTAGCCTTAAACTTACCTCTATGAAACATCGCTTAAAAATTGCACGCCAACCCGCCGTGATGCGCACTGCAACGCGCTTTGCACTGATTGTTGGCCCTATTTTAATTGCCATTAACCATGGTGATGTGATTTTGGCGGGTGAGATGCAAACTTCAGATTGGATTAAATGCGCGATTACTATGCTTGTGCCTTATACTGTTTCAACCCTTTCCAGTATCAGCGCTTATATTTCCTGCCAAAAAGATTGTGAAGAATAAGCACCCTCACAAGTTACCTTTAACATTCTAGACTCATAAATAGGTTGAATTTATATTGTATTCCTCGAGCCCGAACCCTATAGGTAAAGTATCCGCATGATATTCGAAATCGTTTACGCAATAATAACTTTCATAAGTAGTGTTATTCTAACCCATATTTCTATTAAAAAACTGGGTTGTAAAAAAGGTCTTAATGGCATCCTTCCTCTAGGGTATTATCTAATTAGCCTAGCTTTGGGTTCTATTGTTTTTGCCATTTCCTATGGAATCATATTTCCATTGTTACACCCTTGATTAAACTCGTTACCACACAGGAGCATAGTAACGAAAAATATTATACATTAGATACAACATGCTCTTTAAGCACCCTACGCATCTCCAAAATACGCACCAATAAAGCTGGTGCAGGGCGCAAACTATGGCGCACCACTTCCGCCGGCCATGCAAGCAATGATGCAAAGGTATCAAATACCATCTGTTTGGATGTTTGATTTGCATCCAAATGTTGCAAGCTTGTTTCCAAAGGTAAAGCAAGAATAGATACAATCAAATCATGCGGAATACTATTCGCATGTTGATTTAACCAAGCATTGATTTTCCCAATATCTGCACGCTGAATATCTGCGCAAAGCGATTGCCACTGCAAACATGCCTTTGCCACATCCCCATCTTGCAATGCTTGCACCTGACCAGGGCAGCCCATAGCAATGGCTTGCACTAAATCCAACACATCATCTGAAAAGCCCATAGCTAAACAAACTTCTTTCATATCTTCAGCTTGCAATGGTGCGCAATGCGCCAACATACAACGTGAAACAATGGTGACAGGCAAACGTGTGATGTCAT
>JALWPO010000010.1 GCA_026994965.1 Mariprofundaceae bacterium
GGACATCGCTTTCTTAAGCATATTGAACGAACGCGTGTGTTGCTGCATTTGGTTGATGTGGTGCATAGTGAAGGGCAAAGTATTACAGACCAGGTGCGAGAAATTGAGCAAGAATTGCGTGGCTATGGTGATACAGTATGGTCAAAAACGCGTTATTTGGTCTTAAATAAAATGGATGCTTTGCCTGAAGATTCGCATGATGCAATCATAGCAGAAGCCGATGCTTTGAATTTAAAGTATTATGCTATTTCTGCTGTTACAGGTGAAGGGACAAGAAATCTCTTGTATGATTTATATGATGCTGTGAAGCTCGCACAAGCTAAGGAAAATAAAGCCATGGATACAGAGGAATCCAGCGATGATGAGAAGAAATAGTTTAGATAAAAAGAAGGTATAAGTACTGTGATTCAAACGCGCCAAAATTTAGCACTGGCTCGCCGTGTTGTTATCAAAATTGGTAGCTCTTTGCTCACCGATGCGAATACAGGTGTGCGCATGGATATGGTGCAAAATATTGCTGCACAAGTGCATAGCTTGCAGCAACTCGGTATTCAGGTTTGCCTCGTATCATCAGGTGCTGTGGCTTTGGGTAGAGTGCATTTGGGCTGGCTGGGTAAAACTTTATCGGTGCACGAAAAACAAGCCGCCGCAGCGGTAGGGCAAACATGGTTAATGCAAGCATATCGCCAAGCTTTTTCAACATATGATATACAAGTTGCACAGATGCTATTGACCAAAGATGATTTACGTCATCGGCGGCGCTATTTGAATGCAAGCAATACAGGTGAAACATTATTTTCTGCAGGTGTGGTGCCTATTGTGAATGAAAATGATACTGTGGTTGTGGAAGAAATTAAATTTGGTGATAATGATACCTTAGGTGCATTGGTTTCATTAATGATTCATGCGGATTTATTTGTGATGATGACGGATGTAGATGGTTTATATAATGCCAACCCTAATCACGATAAACATGCCGAGCGCTGTTCAATGATTCATGCTTTGGATGACAAGGTGATGGCAATGGCAGGTGATACGGACAATCAATTTGGTACGGGTGGTATGCAAAGCAAATTGATTGCATCTAAAATTGCCATACGTGGTGGGGTGGCATCTGCGATTATCAATGGGCATGAGCAAGATGTGTTGAATCGTTTACTCACAGGGGAAGATGTAGGTACATTGTTTTTGTGTGGGACAGATCGACATAGTCGACATCAACATTGGATTGCTGATTTATTGCATGTTGAAGGTCAAATTCATATAGATAGGGGGGCAGCCCAAGCGCTTGAGCATAAGGGCGCGAGTTTGTTACCTATTGGTGTGGTGGCAGTGCATGGTGAATTTGATAAAGGTGATTGTGTGGAAGTTGTGGTTGGTGATGTGGTAATTGCGCGCGGTTTAAGCAATTACAATGCGCAAGAGTTGAAACGTATTCAAGGTCTTGCGAGTCAAGATATTGAATCTGTGTTGGGATATATGGATTTTAAATCAGTCATACATCGTGATAATTTGGTATTAAAAATAGGGAGAGTGAATGATGAGTGATGCAAGCCAAGTGATTGAAGTATTGGGTATCCGTGCTAAATCAGCAGCTCAGAAGATGCGTTTAATGGAAACCAAGCATAAAGATGCGGCTTTAAAAATTGCAGCAAGGCTGTTGCGTGAAGATATGGGTGATGTTTTGGCTGCCAATGCTTTGGATATGAAGGCAGCCGATGAACATAATCTTGAAGCGGCTTTAAAAGATAGGTTGGCGTTAAATCCAGAGCGTGTTGAAGCCATGGCGCAGGGCTTGGAAGAAATCGCTGCTTTGCCAGACCCTGTGGGCGCTATTTCTGATTTGGTTTATAGACCATCGGGTATTCAGGTGGGGCATATGCGTGTGCCATTGGGTGTGATTGGCATTATTTATGAATCACGCCCCAATGTGACTGCCGATGCTGCAGCGCTATGCTTGAAATCTGGCAATGCTGCCATTCTGCGAGGCGGCTCTGAAGCCATTCATTCCAATCAAGCGATTGCATTGATTCTGCGCCAAGCTTTGAAAGAAGCTGGTGTGCCTGAAGATGCGGTTCAATTAATCAATCAAACCGATAGAGCCTTGGTTGGCGCATTGTTGGCTGCGGATGAGTATGTGGATGTGCTTATTCCTCGTGGTGGAAAATCGCTTGTTAGCCGCGTTTCACAAGATGCTAAAGTTCCAGTGATTAAGCATTTGGATGGTATTTGTCATGTGTATATTGATAAAGATGCGGATAGGGAAATGGCAGTTGATATTGCATTGAATGCAAAAACACATCGCTATGGTGTATGTAATGCCATGGAGACTTTGCTGGTGCATCAGGATGCTATGGATTGTTTGCCTGTAATTATTAAGCGACTGCTTGATAAAGG
>JALWPO010000011.1 GCA_026994965.1 Mariprofundaceae bacterium
TGCTGTATCTGTGCTTGCTGTGATAACCTTTTCGTGACCCATAAACCTACCTTATTAACCTTATCTCAAGCCTATTATTGAAGTAGCTGTTTTGATGTCAACCTTAGGCAATATGGGGTTGTAAATATAATTTTCTCACCACAGAGCACGCAGAGGGCACAGAGATAAATATATACTGGAGGCAGCACTCCTTTTGCTCAAGCTACACCAAACGTTAATAACCATAGCAGGGAGGAAGTTATTTTGAATAGAGTGGAGAAATCTATAAATGCCTTATCGTCAGATAAGCATTAGATGACAAGCCAATAAACTCTGTGTTCTCTGTGCTCTCTGCGGTAAAAAAGAGCTTCTTAAAAAAGCCCCAAATAAAATATAAAAACACCCACACCTAAAAGTATGCCATTTGCATGGTGTACCTATAGATACTGTAGCCCTATACTGCCGCCTATGAGTGCAATCGGTGAATTTGGTGTCATTTTATTGTCCGCAGTATTGGTTAACAACTATGTGCTGACTAAATTTTTGGGTATTTGCCCTTTCCTTGGTGTCTCGGGCAAAACCGAAACTGCTATAGGAATGTCTTTTGCGGTCATGTTTGTGATGACATTGGCATCTACCGCATCATGGCTGGTGCAAGAATATGTACTTATTCCATTGGATTTACTCTATTTACAAACGATATTCTTCATCTTAATTATTGCCACATTAGTGCAGTTTATCGAAATGATGATTCACAAAGTCAGCCCTGTATTATACCAAGGGCTTGGTATTTATTTACCATTGATTACCACCAACTGCGCTGTCCTTGGTGTCGCCATACTCAATGTACAACAAAAAAATACATTCATGACTTCTGCTTTGTATGGTTTTGGTGCTGCACTTGGGTTTGCACTGGTATTGGTGCTTTTCTCAGGGCTTAGAGAGCGCATGGAAGGCGCACCTATCCCCGAAGCATTCAAAGGCTCGGCTGTTTCATTGATTACAGCAGGCATGATGTCACTCGCATTCCTCGGCTTCTCTGGCTTAGTGAAAATATAAGCGCCCATGGAACAAATCCTTTATGCTGTTTTAGCCTTGGGCGCATTTGCATTATGTGCCGCTATTATTCTTGCGATTGCATCCAAAGTGTTTCATATCGAAGGCGATCCGCTTTCAGATAAAGTCGATGCTCTGCTACCCCAGACCCAATGTGGGCAATGTGGTTTTCCCGGTTGTAGACCTTATGCTGATGCTGTGGCATCCCATGCTGCTGATGTGAATCATTGTGTACCTGGCGGAGAGCGCACCATGTTAGCGATTGCAGATTTGATGGGTGTAGAGCCCAAATCACTGGATGAAGAAGAAGCTGTGCCCATGGTTGCATTTGTGCGCGAAGATGAATGCATTGGTTGCACACTTTGCATTAAAGCATGCCCTGTGGATGCGATTATTGGTGCGCCCAAGCAATATCATACTGTGATTGCAGATCATTGTACTGGTTGTGTGTTATGTTTGGAGCCATGCCCTGTGGATTGTATTGATATGATTGCCAAACCCGAGCTTTTGGAGCATTGGTCTTGGCCGTTGCCGAACACTCAACGCGCACAAATCGGCGCAGAGCGCAGGGAGAGTCATCAACATGCTTAAATCATTATGGCATAAGTTAGGCTTCCCTCAAGCTCCATTTGAGGGTGGCATTACCCCTGATATGAGCAAATGGTCAGCAGGTGTGGCTATTCAGGATTGCCCACTACCACCACTTTTGATTGTGCCTATCAAACAGCATATCGGGCAAGCTTGTACACCACTGGTTCATGTGGGTGACAAAGTCCTGCGCGGGCAAAAAATAGCCAAATCCGAAGGCTATCTTTCTGTACCTATCCATGCCCCCACCTCTGGAAAAGTGATTAAAATCGAAGAGCATCCTATTCCTCATCCTTCGGGTATGGGTCTACCATCTATTTTTATTGAACCTGATGGCAAGGATGAGAGCGATACTTCACTTCAACCGCTTAAGCATTGGCAATCACTGGATACTGCCGAGCTTCGAGAGCGTGTTCGCTTATGCGGCATTGCTGGGCTAGGCGGCGCAGCATTCCCCACCTTTATCAAATTATTGCAAGACAGACGAAATCCCATTGATACCGTGATTCTCAATGGTATTGAATGTGAACCTTTTTTAACCAATGACCATAGGTTGATGCTGGAACACAGTCATGAAGTTTTACTCGGCATGCAAATCATCATGCATATTGTTGGTGCGAAAAAAGGCATTGTTGCCATTGAAGATAATAAACCTGATGCCATTGCTGCCATGCAACATGGGCTGGGCACATTAAGCCATAAACCCAACATTCAAATTCAAGCCCTACCCACCCGTTATCCACAAGGTAGTGAAAAGCAAT
>JALWPO010000012.1 GCA_026994965.1 Mariprofundaceae bacterium
CCTACTACGCCGCGCTGAAAAACGCGATGTTAAAAGAGTCATTCCTGTATCTGAAATTAAGGTAATCCCATGCAACAAGCCCATCATATGCATATTGATGCGCATATCACCGTGTAGAATATGACTAAATTCATGCGCAACAACACCTTGCAACTCATCACGGTTAAGCATCTCCATTGCCCCTTGCGTAATGCCCAACACTGCATCTGATGGTGAAAAGCCAGCCGCAAAAGCATTGATGCCCGACTGATGAAGCACATAGACTGGCGGCACTGGCAAACCTGATGCAATCGCCATTTCTTCAACAATATTTAATGTTCGTTTTTCAAGTGGTGTTTTCACATGACTCGGTAGACGTTTGCCGCCCAACATCTCTGCCACTTCTGCACCACCACCACGAAGTAATTGTTGTGTTTTGTAAATACTACCAGCCATAATGACACACAACGTGATGGAAATAACCCAGTAAAAACGTTGCTTATCCCAAAACACTTCAAAAAAGTTGGTTTGGGGCTGAAATAGCTGATCAGAAAGTAGTAGCACTGTAATAGATGCATACATCACCAAGAGAATAAACAGCACAGCACCCGCAAATAATAAGAACAAAAGCCATGTGCGTCGTTGCGCTTTTTCTTGCTCTTCAAAAAAATTCATAGGTTTATTCTAATATCTAAAATGAAACCTTCACAGCCTCTTTTATTTTAGCATCTTGAATTTCAAATAGCTCAGCGCCACTAAACCCAAAAGCCCCTGCCAGCAAAACATCAGGAAAGGATTCACGCTGAGTATTATATACCATCACCTCATCATTATAGGCTTGTCTAGCAAATGACACTCGATTTTCAGTGGATGTTAGTTCTTCTGTAAGTTGTTGCATGGTTTTATCCGCTTTCAAATCTGGATAAGCCTCTGTTAATGCGTTTAGACTAATCATTGCTCCGCCCAATACACCTTCTGCACCTGCCAAAGCACGCATTACCCGCTCATCTCCAGGATTCTGACTCGCCTTTTTCATAGCGCTTAAAGCATGGTTTCTCGCAGCAATCACGCTTTGCAATGTATCCTGTTCATGCTTTAAGTATCCTTTTGCTGTTTCAACTAAATTAGGAATCAAATCGTAACGTCGCCTAAGCTGCACATCAATTTGCGCAAAGGCATTTTTAAAACGATTCCTTAATTTTACCAAGCGATTATAAATCATAACCACCCAAACAATAACAGCTAAAATAACCACCAAAACTACAATCATTGCATCCATATCTACCCTCCCAAAACATATGCCAAATAACACAATATAAAGTATTTATATTCATCAGACTACATTTCTTTATCATATTTAACAAAAATACACCTAATCTTGCTAATAAACACAAATATGAAGTCCATGACATATATCACAAATGTTTGGTAAGTTTTACATAGGGAATGTTATGCTTACAGATAAGCCTTTGAATTCTCTATTCTTTAATTCAAGCTGACCACCATCACGCTCCAACGTTTCCTTAACAATCGCCAAACCCAAACCATGACCACCACCAGCACGCGAACCATCCACACAATAAAAACGTTCTGTAACATGGGGTAAATCTTTTTCAGGAATACCCTCTCCCTCATCTTCAATACACAACGATTCACCATCCCAAACACAATGAATTTCACTACCATCAGCAGTATAACGCACAGCATTAGATGCGACATTCATCAACACACGCAAACAATCAGATTCTTGCATAGCAACACGCAATATATCAGGCACTTCACAATGAACACGCACATCCTTCATCGCCATTTCGGGCTGCAATGTTTGCCAAACTTGTTGAAGCACACTAGGCATATCACAATGCGCATCACCTACCCCACCATATTCAATCTGTTCCACTGTGAGCAAGCCTTCCAATAAATGATTCACATGCTTTGCTTCTTGCGCAATCACCTGTGCAGCCTCTTGCCTTAGCTCGGCATCATCAGCAAAGCTTTCCATACTACGCGCATAACCAAGCAATGAAGTTAACGGTGTTTTTAAATCATGCATCAAATTCGATACAAAAGTTTTACGTTGCTCTTGCAGATTATATTGTTCGGTAATATCCAAACACAAAAGCAAACCTTGCCCCTCTTCCAATCCTGCCAAACGTGGTAAAAGAACTTTACCATCAATAAATATTTTAGGTAATTCGGCCGCATCAGGTAAGGATTTTACTGCCTTATGAAAAGCACTGAGCCAATCAGGATTTCGATAAAACAACACCATAGACTGTGGCAATGCCGATGCATCATGAATCCCAAATAAACGCATACCCTTAGCATTGGCAGCCATCACTCGCCCTGATTTATCCACCCTTAAAATCGCTTCTTCAATCGCTGATAATAAATGGTCTACCC
>JALWPO010000013.1 GCA_026994965.1 Mariprofundaceae bacterium
TGGTGGGCAAGGTGATGAATGTGTATGTGTTTTTATTGATGGCACCCATCTCATCCTTTGAAGCCATTTTAGCTTTTTTATCTGCTGCTGTATTGCGTGCGATGATTGTGGGGTCGGTGTTATTGGTAATTTTAATGCCATTCTCTGATATGAGCATCAGTCATCTTTGGATGGTCTTGTTTTATGGCGTTTGTGGAAGTTTGATTATGGGAAGCTTAGGCTTGATTGTCGGTATGTGGTCCAAGAGCTTTGATGATATGGCAATGATTACCAACTTTATCATCATGCCACTGACTTTTTTATCGGGTGTGTTTTATTCGGTTTCACAACTACCTGTATTTTGGCAGAAAGTGAATGCTTGGAACCCATTTTTCTATTTGGTTGATGGATTTAGACATGGCTTTATTGCCATGGGTGATAGCGACCCTATGCAATCAGTTTTGGCGGTATTGGTGGTCACCATCGCAAGTGTGGTTGGTGCATGGTATTTGTGGCACCAAGGCTGGAAATTAAAAGATTAACCATGGCAAAACAATCTAAAAGCAAAAAAGATAGAAAGACATCTGCTTGGTTTCAGCGCCATGCCAACGATGCGCATGTTAAACGTGCGCAAAAAGAAGGTAAACGCTCGCGTGCTGCATTTAAGCTCACTGAAATCCTTGATAAACATAGCTTGAATATTAAAAAAGGCGCTGTAGTGGTCGATTTGGGCTGTGCTCCAGGCTCTTGGAGTGAAGAATTGGTACGCTATGTGGGTAAAGATGGCTTGGTGGTTGGGATTGATTTGCTGCCGCTCAAGCCCATTGAAGGCGTAATATTGATTCAAGCGGACTTTGATTCGCCTCAAGGGCAAGCTGCACTCCAAGAAGCATTGAATGGACGTGAAATTGATGTGGTGGTTTCGGACATGGCACCAGAGATGAGTGGTAATAAATTGGTGGATCAAATGCGTATGATTGGGCTTAATGAAATGACTTTACATTTTGCTAGCCAACATTTGCGTAAGGGTGGACATCTTTTGATGAAAACTTTTATGGGTGAAGGTTATGATGCTTTTCGCCGCGAATTGGGTGGGAGTTTTCAAAAAATTAAAAATATTAAACCCGCAGCCAGTCGCAAAACCTCACCAGAGTTTTTTTTGTTGGGTCTGGGTAAAAAAGAATGATGTGATGGCGCAGTTTTTTGCCTGTGTTATATTTCGCAATAACATGAAGTGATAGATGGGAGTGGATGATGTCAGATAAAGATAAAGCGTTGGATACAGCATTGGCACAAATTGAACGTCAGTTTGGTAAAGGCACGATTATGCGTATGGGTGATCAAGCCAAGGTTGCGATTGATGTGATTCCATCGGGTTCTTTGGCACTGGATGCTGCTTTGGGTATTGCAGGCTATCCACGTGGACGTATTGTCGAAATTTATGGTCCTGAATCTTCAGGTAAAACCACATTGGCATTGCATGCGGTTGCAGAAGCGCAAAAAATGGGTGGTAAAGCTGCTTTTGTGGATGCTGAACATGCGCTTGACCCTGAATATGCGCGCAAACTTGGTGTGAATGTGGATGATTTACTTTTATCCCAGCCTGATTGTGGTGAGCAGGCATTGGAAGTGGTGGATATGTTAACCCGCTCGGGTGCTTTGGATATTATCGTGGTGGATTCGGTTGCCGCGCTGACTCCTAAAGCAGAGCTTGAAGGTGATATGGGTGATTCTCATATGGGTTTGCAAGCGCGTTTGATGTCTCAAGCCTTGCGTAAGCTCACAGGTTCCATTTCGCGTTCGAAAACAACCATTATTTTTATCAACCAAATTCGCATGAAAATTGGTGTGATGTTTGGTAATCCTGAAACCACAACTGGTGGTAATGCATTAAAATTCTATGCATCGGTTCGTTTGGATGTACGCCGTATTGGTTCGATTAAAAAAGGCGATGAGATTCTTGGAAATGACACCAAAGTCAAAGTGGTGAAGAATAAAATGGCACCACCGTTTAAATTGGCAAAATTTAGCATTATGTATGGTGAAGGCGTATCTAGGGTTGGTGAAGTTGTGGATATGGGTGTTGAGTTTGGGCATGTGAAGAAAAGTGGTGCTTGGTATGCCGTGGGTACTGAACGCATTGGACAAGGGCGTGATAATGCCATTCAATTTCTGAAAGATAATCCAGCATTGCTGGCAGAAGTGGAAGGAAAGGTTCGTGCTGATTTGGGTATGAGCGAGCAGCAAGAGGCACAAGAAGACGCTTAAAATCTGATGAATCAAGCTGTTCAAGCCGCATACAGCATTGCGCTTCGTTTGTTGACTCAACGTGAGCATTGCGAGGTTGAATTGCGCCAAAAGCTATTACAGCGAGATTGCGATGCATTGGCGATTGATTC
>JALWPO010000014.1 GCA_026994965.1 Mariprofundaceae bacterium
CCAATCATGGGCATCGCCATCTGTGGCTTGCACAGCAAAGCCCTGTGCCAAATTGGCACGCGCATGACCTGCCAAAACCCAAACCCCGCCACCGCGCATACGAAATTGATCCAAATGATAACGCCATACCTTGGATGGCGCATGCAACATACCCACCACCAATAGCGCTTGAATATCATCAGCGACTTTCTCTTGATTCAAATCCACAGCAACCAACTGATAATCATCTTGCGCCCATGCTTTGAACTGTTGCAAATCTTGTATGCTACGTGCGCCAAAACCAGTGCTTATGCCGATTTTAATGCGCCCTTTACCTGTAAGTTTTTTGATTTTTCGTGTAAGATTATATTCAAAGCCCGTTTCACTTTGTACCACATTAATCGTTTCTTTCTTATCCAAATATTCCAGCACAATCGCCAAATAGCCCTGTTTCACTTGCGCCCTGTCATGCTCCACCACTTGCACCTGCACTTTGGGCACATTCAATGCCTGCAATGCACCTGCAATATTGGGGTCAGAGGCAGGATCAATGATTTCCACGCCCACACGCCCATGACCAGCCTCATGATAAGATTGCAGCATATCAGCAATAAAGCGTTGCAAACGGGCATAAGGCTGCGGCATACCCGATGTGATATAAGCGCGAATCATCAAAGGCTCATCCAATGTATCCAGCACATCTTGGGTGGAATCAGAGAGTGTATAGATGTGATTTTCTGTCCAATCTGCGCGTATGCTGGTGAGATTGGCAATGGCAATGCATGCCACACTGATACAACATACCGTGATAAGATAAAACCATGCTTGGCGGCGAATGCGATAACGATAATCCTGTTTCAACATTCTCAAAGCCACCTTCTACGCTCAAGCTCAAAAGCGGTGAGTGCCAAACATATCACACTCATAGCCAAGAAAAATACCACATCCGATAAATGAATAAGCCCTCTGAGCATGGATTGGTAATGCGATAATGGGCTGATTAACACAATCCAATCTTGCCAAGCAATGGGAAAGGTTGATACCGCTTGCAAGATTAAAAACAACATCAACAACATGATAAAACCAAGAATATACGCCACCACTTCATAACGACTTAAAGCCGATGCATACAAACATATCGCAGCATACAACATTGCCAATAGCGATAATGCCAAATAAGAAGCGGCAACTTGCCCAATATCCATGCTGCCTATGAATGATAAACTCAGAGGGTAGAAGAGCGTCAATCCCAATAAAACAAAGATTTGCATCAACAATGCCATATATTTACCCAGCACAATATGCACAGTGGATATAGGCATCACTGCCAACAATTCAAATGTTCCACTTCTTTTTTCATCTGCCAGCATACGCATGCTCATGGCAGGGATAAAAAACATCAGCAACAAAGCCATCGTGGAAAACCAACCACGCATATCCGCCTGACCAACAAGAAATAAATTCTTGGCAAAGAAAAAACCACAAGCAATAAAAAATGCAATGGCAATCACATAAGCCAATGGTGTATCCACAGCCATTTGCCATTCCTTGCGGCATAAGGCTCGCCATTGCTGCCATGCTATGCGCATGCCGTATCTCCTGTGGTGATGCGATGAAACACATCTTCCAATGAGGTTTTCTCTGGATACATGGCAAGCAATACCGCACCGTTTTCCACCACCGATGCAAACACAAGTTCCGCCAAATCCGCATCTTCGAGGTGCGTAGCCTGAATACGCAACACAGAGACATCACCCTGATTTACAAGCTCTATATCAATCGAATTATCTTGGGATTGAATAGAATCTTGCACCGCCTGCACATCACCACGCATACGCAGCATCAAGATTGCACCGCCCTGCATCTTGCGCACCAATTCATCGCATGTGCCCATGGCTTGCAATTTGCCATCATCCATAATCATCACCCGTTCACATACCGCCTCAACCTCGGATAACACATGCGATGATAATAATACTGTTTTTTGCTCGCCCAAGCGGCGAATCAAATGCCGAATTTCAACAATTTGATTGGGATCAAGCCCTGTGGTCGGCTCATCTAAAATCAAACATTCTGGATTATGCAGCATACTCGCCGCCAACCCCACCCTTTGCCGATAGCCTTTGGATAATTCATCAATGCGTCTATGCAGCTTGCCTTCCAATCCACATACCGCGCTCATTTCATTGATTTTATCTTGAAGTGTTGCCTCTGGAATGGCGTGCATGCGCCCCATAAATGACAAATGTGAGCGCACATCCAAATCCACATACAATGGTGCTTGCTCAGGCAGATAACCCACCCTACGCCGAACTTCTAAATCTTGCGCCAGTGGGATGCCATCAATCTTTGCCTCACCCGATGAGGGAGGCAAAAAGCAG
>JALWPO010000015.1 GCA_026994965.1 Mariprofundaceae bacterium
TCATGGCTATGGAAAATGCAACTGCGCCACCAGCAAGATAGGTAATGACGTTCGATGCCATAGCGCCAGGTGCGCAACCGACAATAATAAAGCCCAATGCAATGGCTGGAGATAGCCCTTGTGTGATAGCAATGCTTGCTGCCATAAAACCCAATAAAGGCATGATGGTAAATTGTGCGCCAACACCAATGATAATACTGGCGGGCTTCTTCAATGCAGATTTTGCTTCTTCAGGTTGCAAAACAATACCCAGTGCAAACATGGTTGCAGCAAAAAGCAGAAGGAAATAATCCTTAAACACAAGGAATAATGGTGGATATAGATAAGCTGTTATCGCGGCGAGTAATGTGATTGGGGCTAAATGTTTAGAGAATAATTGCCAAAGCATAGGCGTTATATTGCATGCAAAAGCATCAATGGCAATCAAAGTATATCAAGCTTGGTGGTGCGCATTTATTTCGATCTTGTACCACAGGCAGGCTTCGCACTGGAGAAATCTTGTTTGACACACACTTAAAGACCCCTCAACTGCGTTCGGGGTGACATGAGAGATTGGTTTGCGCATGGTTGCATAACACTTTTTCTTCGTATTCTCTGTTCTCTTTGCGAACTCTGCGGTTAGTTTTATGTTCATTTTTGTACAGCCAAAAACGAACCAAAAAGCTGCCCCCTGAAATAGCTGCGTATATCCTCACCAAAGCTGTAAATCGGGCGCAAAACAAAGCAGGTGTTTTGCTTTTATCCCTTCTTCCAGCTTTTGTTTCGGCGCAGCTATAGCAAGGGGGGAGATCGTCATTCCCGCAAAAGCGGGAATCCATGGTTTTTACTTTGTACCTTAGTGTCTTTGTGGTGCATTTGTCTTTTCGAGAGCAGTATCGCGGAGTGAAGAAGCTTTATTTAGTTGACGATAAGAAGATGTTTTTGGAAGATACAGAATGCGTTTTGAATTGTTGGTGATTGATTTGGATAACACGCTTTATGCGGCAAATAATGGCGTGTTTTCGCGTATGGATAAACGTATGATTGCATTTATCGCACGCGAACTTCATATGCCTACGGATGATGCTGATGCTTTGCGTATCAAGTATTGGAAGCAGTATGGTTCTACACTGCGCGGGCTTATGCTGCATCACGGCGTGGATGCAGAAGCATTTTTACAGGATGTGCATGATGTGCAGGCGCATGATTTATTGCAGCCTGATGATGATTTGCATAGTGCTTTGGAGAAGTTAAAACCGAGAAAAGTTATTCACACCAATGGTACACGGGAGCATGCAGAGCGCATTCTGATGGCATTGAATGTGCAACAACATTTTGAACAAATTTATGATATACGCTACAAGGATTATATGCCAAAGCCCTGTGAAGATACATTGAAATTGCTATGCAAAGAAGAAGGCATAAGCCCTGACAAAGTATTGGTGGTGGATGATATGCCAGAAAATTTGGCGGCAGCGCAGGCGATTGGTGCGCGAACGTGTTGGATATCGGAAAATTATCAAGCATCACATCCATGGGATTATGCGCTTCCATCGGTTGTGGATCTGCCCATGGTATTGCATGGTGAACGATTGTGTTAGCTGTAGAATTGCTCTATCAGGCTGCAATGGGCCTAAAACATCAGCGCCTTTTAATCATTCACGCCAAGCCACACGTATGGTTAAGGGATGTATGTGAAGCAAGTGATTCGTACACTTTATTGCAGAAACATAAGGCATACTATGATGAGATAGTGGATTTAGGATTAAAGGTAAGTGAGAAGTTGGCAGCGCAGGATTTGCAACACTATGATGTTGTTTTGGTTATCCCTTCTAAGAATAAAGCACTCACGCTATCGCATATCGCCTTGGGCATGCAGGCATTGGCGATAGATGGAAAAATCATGTTGGTATGTGCAAATAAGCATGGTGCTAAATCGTATGAAAAGGCATTGAAACAGCTTGCTGGTGAGAGCGCATCCGTATCGAAATCTAAATGTAGAATATTTTCAGCACACAAAAAAGAGACTTTTAATCAAGGCTTGGCTCAACAATGGATAGATGCAGCTTCTATTCAGCATGTACCCACATTGGGTTTATACTCTCAGCCTGGTCTTTTTGCTTGGGATAAGATGGATATTGGTTCGCAATTATTACTCAAACATCTACCTAAGCTTGAGGGCGAAGGTATGGATTTGTGTTGTGGTTATGGCTTGTTATCGGTTGAGATATTAAAGAAATATCATGGCATCATACATTGTCATTTGGTGGATGCGGATTATTCAGCATTGGATTGTGCGGATAAAAATGTGCAACCTTGGGCAGATAAGGTGAGTTTACATTGGTTGGATGCCTCACAACCAGAGCGTTTACCCAAAGTA
>JALWPO010000016.1 GCA_026994965.1 Mariprofundaceae bacterium
CATGATTTGGCGAGAGAAAGGCTCAGGCACACGCGATGTACTCGAACAGGCATGGATAAAAAGCTTAGGGAACCAGCCCAATATTCAATTATGTATGGGCGGTGTCTCTGCCGTACTTGAATCTGTCCGCCAAGGTTTAGGCATCAGTGTGGTATCACAATTTTGTTTACCAACGGGTGAATCTATTTTGAGCACTCGCCCATTTAAACCCACTTTGTCACGACCCATGAGCTTATTACAACCCAGCCATGCTTCATCTTTGGCAAACAAACTCGTTGATTTTCTTGTGCCATACCTGCGTTCTCAACTGATGTAATCATCCAAGCAAGACAATCACTATTTCAAGTATACTGCATCACCGCTAGAGTCCCGCAGCTTCAACACACCAAAGCATAGACAATGAGGATATCATGAGTATTCAGGAACATATCGAGAAACGTCGGACTTTTGGCATCATCAGCCATCCCGATGCTGGCAAAACCACCCTCACTGAAAAACTCCTGCTCTTTGGTGGCGCTATTCAAATGGCTGGCGCGGTTAAATCTCGAAAAACCAATCGTCATGCTACATCCGATTGGATGAAAATTGAGCAAGAACGCGGTATTTCTGTCGCATCCTCAGTGATGAAATTCAACTATCAGGTAAATGGCGCAGAATACGATATTAATTTATTGGATACACCGGGTCATCAAGATTTCTCCGAAGATACATACCGTGTACTCACTGCTGTGGATTCAGCCATGATGGTGATTGATTCTGCCAAAGGTGTGGAGGCACAAACCCAAAAATTGATGGAAGTTTGCCGCATGCGTAACACGCCCATCATCACCTTTATCAATAAAATGGATAGAGAAGGTCAAGAACCTTTAGATATTTTGGCAGAGATTGAAGATAAATTACAAATTGAATGTGCTCCACTTTCATGGCCTATTGGTATGGGAAAGGCATTTAAAGGCGTATATAATTTATACAAGAAACAACTGCTTATCTTCACGCCTGGCAGCGATAATCTTGAACAGGGTATTGTCATTGAATCCTTGAATGACCCCAAACTGGATGAATTGATTGGTTCACAAGCTGATGATTTGCGTGCTGATATTGAGCTTCTGGAAGGTGCAGCCAATCCTTTTGATTTGGATGAGTTTCTAAAAGGTAGTCAAACCCCTGTATTTTTTGGCTCTGCGATTAACAATTTTGGTGTTAGGGAGTTGCTGGATGCTTTTGTTGAGTTTGCACCATCACCACGCCCACGTGAATCTGAAACACGCTTGGTCAAACCTGATGAAAAGGATTTCTCGGGTTTTTGCTTTAAGATTCAAGCCAATATGGATCCTGCGCATCGCGATAGAATCGCATTCTTCCGTATTTGTTCAGGAAAATTCACCAAAGGTATGACGGTTCGCCATCATCGCATTGAGAAAAACATCAAAATCCCCAATGCCACCATTTTTATGGCACAAGATAGAGCACATGTCGAAGATGCTTATGCGGGTGATATTATTGGTATCCATAACCATGGCACCATTCGTATTGGTGATACATTCACCACCAAAGAGCCTCTGAAATTTACAGGTGTCCCCAACTTTGCACCCGAACTGTTTCGCCGTATTCGATTAAATGACCCCATGAAACGTAAGCAGTTACACAAAGGCTTGGTACAATTATCTGAAGAGGGTGCTGTGCAAGTGTTTAAAACCAATCTTGGTGGTGATTATATTTTAGGTGCTGTGGGTGTGTTACAATTTGATGTGACTGTAGAACGCTTAAAAGCTGAATACAAAGTGGATGCAGCCTATGTTTCTACTGATTTTCAAGTCGCACGTTGGGTAACCTGTGAAGATGAGAAAAAGTTTGCAGAGTTTAAACGCGCATTTGATGCCAATTTGGCAGAAGATGGTGATGGTTTTTTAACCTACCTTGCACCTAGTGCTTGGAAACTAAACTATACCATTGAACAATGGCCTGATGTTACTTTCCATAAAACACGTGAACAAATCTAAGATATGCGCTTTCGGTACTTTTACTTTTGAATATGAAATTATTTGCGTTTTATCATGCTTTTTTAACCACAAAGACACGAAGGCACAAAGTGGTGAATGTTTAAATCCCCGCTATCCAATGAAGAAGAAAAACGCGGCTTTATGGTAACTTCATGGCATTTATTTCCCTCTGTGCTCTTTGTGCCTCTGTGGTGAAAATAATAAGGCAACAATCAGTGGAGTGAATAATGTTTGAATATGTGATAAAAGCATGAAGATTTGGATTGATGCCGATGCCTGCCCTGTGGTGATTAAGGAAATCTTATTCCGTGCTGCACAGCGCAGAGAAATAACCACCACACTGGTTGCCAATAG
>JALWPO010000017.1 GCA_026994965.1 Mariprofundaceae bacterium
CGGGAGGTACAGCCTTAAACGTTTCAAACGCATTCTGACCCCATTTAAGGAAATTATAACGCTCTTTATTGCGCTCAAACTCAAGCTCAGAATTTTGTGCCAATGCAGCATCTGAACCAAATGCATCAACTTGTACTGAATGGTCAATCACCAATTCAGCAGGCACCAATGGATTGATTTTTGCAGTATCGCCACCCAAAGCCACCACAGCATCACGCATAGCCGCCAAATCCACCACAGCAGGTACACCTGTAAAATCCTGCATTAACACCCGAGCTGGCATATAAGCAATCTCTTTAGCAGGCTCTGCTTTGGCATCCCAATTCGCAATGGCTTCCACATCACTGCGCTTGACCACATCACCATCTTCACGACGGAGCATATTTTCCAATAGAATCTTAATCGAAAAAGGAAGCCTAGAAGTTTCACCTACTGCACTAATATCATAATAAGTATAATCCTTACCCTGAACATGTAGGGTTTTACGTGCATCAAAACTGTTGCTCATTCATCATCTCCTAGGCCATCTTACAATTGGGGCGCACCCTAGGAGCGATAGATGCTTTGGGCAAATCATGCTTGCTTCATAAAATAAAACTCATACATTTAAACATGATCCAAATAAAACACATCCATGCCATTATGTTTGCCTTTAAAATAAACTGTATTCAAATATCTACAATGTTTTTTAGCAACATCATCGGGAACCAAGCGCATGCAATCCTCAGTTATCAGCCCTTGAAAAGGTTGGGCAATGCCGCATAGCCGTGCTGCTGTATTAGGAACATCGCCAATCACAGTAAACTCTTTTCGCGTTTCATCGCCCAGCATACCAAACAGTACATGCCCATCATGCATACCAAAACCAACCCTGCATGGCAGCTTATCATTGCTCTGTTCGACTTTTTTTAATTCCGAAAGCAATTCAATCAAACATAGAATAGATTTCTCACCCCTATTCTCACCAGAAAAACATGCCAACAAACCATCCCCCAAAAACTTATTAATGCTACCGCCATGCTTGGTAATAATCCTTGTTTGTATCGCCAAACTCGCATTAATCGTGTCATAGACTTCATGTGGGCTATGTTTTTCAGCCATTTCTGTAAACCCGCGCATATCACTGAATAAAATGGTCATTTCTTCTTCAAAGGCTAAATACGCTGGCAAATCTCCCCCATATTTTTCTATCATAGCAACGGTTTCTGGCGGTAAAAACGAGCGCATTGGTGGTAAATGATTCACGGCACATCCTATGTTGTTTCAAATATTACTATGATAACTAGCAAGTTTCATGCAACCTTTTGCCATCCATGAGAAAGCCTTCAAACCAAGCTCAATCTGCGCAGCCTAAACCCATGTATCGCATGCTCATATATCTTGCATGGCTGCTACCTTTACTTTCCTTCAATGCATGCAATAGTGAGACAAAAGATATACAAGAAACCCGATTTATCATGGGTACATTGGTCACCTTCACCATCGATGATAGCAATGCAGAACTTGCAAAAAACGCCATTCATGCAGCCGCAGATGTCATGCAAGGGATTGAAGATAAATTCACTATTTATGGCAATCATGGCAATGCGGTTAAAACATTTAATCATGCGCCCATTCATACGCCATTTCCATTCGATGATGATATTAACCAAGTATTACAAACAGCCATTCAAATTGAGCAGCAAAGCCAAGGGGCATTTAACCCAGCATTAGGTAAGTTGGATAAATTATGGGGTTTTTCAAGCACCAATACACCGCATGAACCACCCAGTGACAAAGTGATAAACCAATACCGACAGCATATCGAACATTGCATCCAATCTTTAGGGCATCAGCAATGGATGCGTAAAAATAACAACTGCCAGCTTGATTTTGGCGCTATTGCTAAAGGCTTTGCCATTGATCAGGGCATTTATATCCTTAAGAAATATGGCATCCAAAATGCGATGATTAATGCTGGTGGTGATATGCGTTTGATAGGCACGCATCATGGCAAGCCTTGGCGTATTGGCATTCGTCACCCTAGGAATAAAGAAAAAATACTGGCAACACTCTCGCTCAGTGGTGATGTAAGTATTGTAACATCAGGTGATTATGAGCGTTATTTTATATACCAAGGCAAACGCTATCATCATATTTTAAATCCGCATACGGGCTTTCCTAGCCATGCCAGCCAAAGCACTACAGTGATTGCCAAAAATGCTACACTGGCTGATGCATGGAGCACTGCTTTGTTTGTGCAGGGCGCAGCAGGACTACCGCAACTTACATCTTTGGGCTATGCCGCACTGATTGTCGATCAACAAGGGCACATCCATACCAATCCATTGATGGCATCTCAGCTTCA
>JALWPO010000018.1 GCA_026994965.1 Mariprofundaceae bacterium
ATCACACGAGCACCAATGCCTTGGTTGGTGCTGGCTGAGACATGTTTCACACGTCCTTCTTCCAAGGATAGTGATTCAGATGTGCTATGCTGCAAATATAAGTCTGCATCATCGGCATCACTGGGAACCATGGTATTCAGCATTTTTGTAAGTGTTTCAGGTGCAATGGATAAAATAGATGTACTCATAGGGCGCATCTTGGATGGCAAAAAAGTCGCGTCAAGGGTGACGCGTTGTATTCTACTGCTATGCTGGTGGCATTATTAATATTAGTTGAGGCATGTTATGATTAAGGGTGTATTGAGTTTGTTATCAGGCATGAAGCTATTGTTGCAGGAATCCAGCTTACGCTCGGTGCTGTGGCGCATGCTGGGCTTGTTGTTGATATTGATGCTTACTCTGATGTTTGGCGTATTCTCACTGGCTGAACATTTGGCACAATTATGGCTCCCCACAGGCGATGCTTGGTATTGGGTGCTCCTGTCTTGGTTGGTGTGGATATTGGCAATGTTGCTGTCTATGCTCACAGGGGTGGTAAGTTTTACAGCTTTAGGTTCAGCAGCAGTTGCACCCTGGTTGGATGTGTTGGCATCGCGAACAGAATCTTTGCATAGCAAAAATATTACAGCGTCCAATGTGTTGTGGTGGAAACATATTTTGGGAAGTTTGATGAATTCGGTTCGCCCGTTTTTGGGTTTACTTGTGTGGGGTGTTGCTGCACTTGCTGTGGTTTGGATACCTGTAGTGGGGCAAATTTTAGCTACCATCATTTGGGGTTATGCAGGTGTTCGTTTTCTTTGTTTTGAATTGATGGATACTACAGCATCTAGGCGAGGCAAAGATTTTGCGGCGCGTAAGGCAAGTTTGGCAGAAAAGCGTTTTTTCTGGTTGGGCTTTGGTGGGCTGGCGATGGCGATGATGATGCTTCCTATCTTAAATCTATTGGTGATTCCAGCAGCCGTGGTGGCGCTAAGTGATGCGGAGGTGCCTTAAATCATGAAAGCGCAAAAGCTATTATGGATTATTGCCTTTAATCTTATCATTATTGTGATGGAAATAAGCTTTGGTCTTTTTTCACATTCCTATGCTTTGATTGCTGATGCTTTGCACAATGCTGGGGATGTGATTGCGATTGTCATCACTTATATTGCTTTAAAAATTGGCACCAGAGAAACAACATTTCAATACACATTTGGCTTTATCAAAGCAGAGATGATGGCAGCTTTTGTCAATACATTGTTTTTGTTTGTCACCATGTTTTATATGATTTATGAATCCATGATACGGCTTTTTCATCCAGAGCCTATTGCGGCTGAATATATGGTCATTGTTGGTATGATTGCTGTGGTTGCCAATGGAATTAGTGCATATATGTTGAAAAATTTAGGTGTAGCATCTTGTGCATCATCGCATTCACATGAACATCACCATGACCATCAAGATGCTAATATTCAATCTGCATATCTGCATATGCTCAGTGATGCTCTGATTTCGTTTGGTGTGGTCGTTGCTGGTGTGGTGATTTACCTCTATAAGATATACAGCATTGATGCTGTGCTCACTATTGCCTTTTCAGTGTATATCTTGTTTCACGCATATCCTTTGCTCAAAACCAGCTTCTTATCTTTGATGGATGCCAATGCTCACCTTATCAGTGAACAGTCATTACACGATATTATACATGCCGAAAGCCAAGTGCTTGAATACCATGATTTACATATCACCAAACCCAGCACTAAACATGACTTTATATCTTTTCATATCGTTTTGGCAGATGATGGTACCCAACTTAGTGATACTGAGGTTATTACCCAACGCATCAGAGATGCCTTAAAAGAGGTTGGGTTTACGCATGTTTTAATCCAAGTCGATTCGGCCACCAAAGCACAGCATCAGAGTCGCTGTATGCTTACAGGTGACGAATAGTATCAATAATCGGGGATGTTTAACAAATCTTCGCCATGTTCTAAAACAAAGTTTTTGAATGCTTCAGGAATCGCAGCAAACCGCTTGCCTGTGCGATGAACGATGTGCCATTGGCGCATAATAGGGAAATCTTCAACATCGAGTACAGCTAGCCGCTTCAGTGCCAGCTCCATTTCAATGGTATGCAAAGAAACAATGCCCAAACCAAGCTCTGCCATTACAGCTTGTTTGATGGCTTCTGAACGATTCATTTCCATACCTGCAATTAGATTTAACTGATGACGGGCGAAAAAACGTTCTACAGCGATACGTGTGCCTGAATCAGGTTCGCGCACAATAAAGGGTTCATTGGCTAATGTATTGAGGGGAATAGTTTTTTGTTGGACAAGATTATGCGAGGGCGAGGCAA
>JALWPO010000019.1 GCA_026994965.1 Mariprofundaceae bacterium
CTGAAATGTCTGCCATTGTAGATTTTCTTGGCAAAGATGGTGTGGCTGAACGTTTACAGGATGTGCTGAACCCATGAGTTTACAACTGCACAATTCACTGACTGGAAAAAAAGAGGTTTTTAAGCCGATTGAAGCTGGAAAAGTGGGTATGTATATCTGTGGTGTTACGGTCTATGACTATTCGCATGTCGGGCATGCACGGGTGATGGTTGTCTTTGATATTGTTTATCGTTGGCTCAAGCAGTTGGGTTATGATGTCAATTATGTACGTAATTTCACCGATGTGGATGATAAAATTATTGCCCGTGCAGCTGAGAGTAATATTGATATTCAAGCTTTAACGGATGAAATGATTGATGCGTTTCACCAAGATATGGATGGTTTGGAATGTTTGCGCCCAAGTTTAGAGCCTAGAGCAACAACGCATATGGATGAGATGATTGCCATGATTGAGGCATTGATTGCTCGTGATTGTGCATATGTTTCAAGCTCGGGTGATGTGCTTTATGCTGTACGTTCCTTTGAGGGTTATGGTCAGCTTTCGGGCAAAGATATTGATGATTTAGAATCAGGTAGTCGTGTGGATGTGGATGAGAGCAAACGCGACCCGCTTGATTTTGTGCTATGGAAAAAAGCAAAAAAAGGTGAGCCATCTTGGGATTCGCCTTGGGGTCAAGGTCGCCCTGGTTGGCATATTGAATGCTCTGCTATGAGCTGCAAACATTTGGGCAATACATTTGATATTCATGGTGGTGGCATGGATTTGAAGTTTCCGCATCATGAAAATGAAATTGCTCAAGCAAGAGCCGCCAATGATGGTCAATTTGCACGCTATTGGTTGCACAATGGCTTTGTGAATATCAATGCTGAAAAGATGTCCAAATCATTGGGTAATTTTTTTACCATTCGTGAAGTCACAGAAAATTTTCATCCTGAAGTCTTGCGTATGTTTATATTGGGTACGCATTATCGCTCACCCTTGGATTTTTCAGATGCAGCATTGGATGCGGCTAAAGCGGGTTTGGATAGATTGTATGAGACCAAACGTCGCATAGGCGAGACTACTACAGGGATAGAGCAAGTCAGTTTACCACAAGGGTTTTGCGATGCCCTTAATGATGATTTTAATACGCCAGAAGCCTTGGCAGAAGTATTTGAATGTTCGCGCCGTATCAATAAAGCCCTGGATGCTGAGGAAGATGTGAGCACTGATATACAATATTTTGCGGCAATGTTGGCTTTACTGGGTATCGTTCAACAAGATGCTGCGTCTTGGTTTCAAGGCAATGATGAGGATACTGATGCCATTGAGAAATTGCTTGCAGAGCGTATGCAAGCCAAGAAAAATCGTGATTTTGCGCGTGCCGATGCGATTCGGGATACATTGAAGGCGCAAGGTATTGTGCTTGAAGATACAGCCAGTGGCACAACATGGAAGCGGGGTTAGTTCATGGGTGATATACAAAAAAGCTCCAATATTGTTTGGCATGAAGCGCAAGTCAGTCGCGATATGCGCGAGAATATGAATGGACATCAAGGCGCTGTATTATGGTTCACTGGGCTTTCAGGTGCTGGAAAATCCACATTGGCTCATGCTGTAGAAGAGCGTTTGCATCGTATGGGTGTACGTACATTTGTCATTGATGGTGATAATGTAAGGCATGGTTTGTGTGCAGATTTAAGTTTTTCAGATGCGGATAGGGTAGAGAATATTCGGCGTGTGGGTGAGGTTGCCAAATTGTTTGTGCAAGCAGGTATGCTGACGCTAACTGCATTTATTTCACCATTTCGTGCCGATAGAAATCAGGTGCGTCATATATTGGGTGATGATTTTATTGAAGTTTATTGCAATACGCCGCTGGATGTATGCGAATCGCGGGATGTGAAAGGTTTGTATAAAAAGGCAAGGGCAGGTGAGATTGCTGATTTTACGGGCATTTCATCGCCCTATGAAGCACCAGAGCATGCTGAAATCAGCGTGAATACGGGCGAGGATAGCTTGGATGATTGCGTTGAGCAGGTATTGGCATATCTCCAAGCCAAAGGCG
The DNA here is from genome assembly GCA_026994965.1 of Mariprofundaceae bacterium. Classification (GTDB taxonomy): domain Bacteria; phylum Pseudomonadota; class Zetaproteobacteria; order Mariprofundales; family Mariprofundaceae. Next base: position 2,049 of record JALWPO010000019.1, read on the forward strand.
TGATTGGCAATGTCTGATAGCATTAAGGCTGTGATTCTTGCAGGCGGTTCAGGCACACGCCTATGGCCATTATCGCGCCAACAACTCCCCAAACAATTTCTAAATTTGGATGGTGATGAAAGCCTATTGGAAGCGACGATTTCTCGATTGCATCCTTTGCTGGAAAAAGATGATGTTTGGGTGGTCAGCAATGAGGCACATGCTAGCGGTGAGGCGTATGAATTATTAGAAAATCTACACACCATTTTAGAGCCTTG
>JALWPO010000020.1 GCA_026994965.1 Mariprofundaceae bacterium
ATTTTGGGTTTGCAAGCCAACCGTGATAAATGTGAACAACAAATCGAATGGAGCATGAGCATGGTTACATCGCTAGCACCTATTGTGGGGTATGATCAGGCATCGGCATTGGCAAAAGAGGCTGTGCGAGAAGGCAAGACAGTGCGCCAACTATGCTTGGAAAAGTCCATTCTTCCTGAATCGGAGTTGGATAGTCTTTTAGACCCTAGCACCATGTTAACACCTAAGATTTGATTTCCCTACTCCCCCTCCTACTTGTGGGAGAGGGAGCTTGTCTCCTTTGCATAGACCTATCAAAAGTGCGTGTGTTACTGCGCTCTTTCCTTTTAAAAAGTGACGTTTCGACGCAGCTATAACAAGGGGCGATGGTGGTCTCCCTCGCCCTTTTAAGGGAGAGGGTCGGGGTGAGGGTTTATGATGGAAATTCATAGGAAAGATTTTTTTTGCAAGCCCCCTCATCCTAACCTTCTCCCCCCGAGAGGGAGAAGGAGCTTTATTTCATGGGTTATATCATTGTGGGGACTTTATATTTAAAACTCTATGATAAGATCTGGCATTAAATTTGCTCATCTACTTGCGTAATATATTTTTTACGGGAGTGCTCCATGGCAAAAATCACATCTATTTTAAATAAAATATCTATTATGAATAGATTAATGCTTATTGGTTTATTGGCGTTAGTAGGCATGTTGGGTATGGGTATTGAGCATCAAATGACAGTGGACAATATTCTTGCTGATGCTTCTGCTTCTGCATCCAATCATTTTTGGGGAATTATGGTATGGGTGATGGCTGTAGTGGGTATTGCGATTTGGGTTATTGCACGAAGTATTATCAAGCCTATTGCAGACGTGTCAGTGGCGCTGGATGCCCTAGAGCGTGGAAACATTATCAAAGTTGAAGGTGATTATGGTGGTATCACGGGTGAATTGTTGGAATCCCTTAGTATTTTACAAGAGCAGGCTGCCGAAGCAAACACCTTAAAACGCGTGGTTGAGTTAAGTCCACAGGCGACTATGGTAGCTGATGCCAAAACGTTGACGGTAACTTATATGAATGAATCGGCCAAACAGCTTTTTAGAAGTATAGAAACATTTTTGCCTTGTTCAGCGGATGAAATTATTGGTCAAAATATTGACATATTTCATAAAGACCCTGCACATCAGCGTGCATTATTATCGGATGAAAGCCGCTTGCCCATGTCTGCGCAATTTGAAGCGGCTGGGCATCAAATTGAATTTACTGCCATGGCGATTGATAATCTCAATGGTGAGTGGGAATCGGTTGTGGTGGCTTGGAATGATGTGTCTGAACAACATCGATTAGCAGTAAATTTTGAGCAATCCATTGGTTCTATGGTGGATGAGATGATTGCTGCAACTTCTCAAATGCAATCATCCAGCGAATCGCTTTCTGCCATGGCAGAAGAATCAACCAATCAATCGGTTAGCGTTTCCAATAATGCGGAAGAAGCCAATCAGAATGTGATGACTGTGGCATCGGCTGCTGAGCAGCTTACTGCATCTATTGCAGAGATTACGCGCCAAGTACAAAGCGCAGTATCGATGTCTGATCAAGCTGTGGTGGAAGCGGAAGATACCAATAAAAATGTAAGTAAATTAACCAAAGTATCCGAAGAGATTGGTGAAGTGGTGCGCGTGATTACCGATATTGCAGAGCAAACCAATCTTTTGGCACTTAATGCAAGCATTGAAGCGGCTAGAGCTGGTGAGGCTGGTCGTGGTTTTGCAGTGGTGGCGAGTGAAGTAAAAGAATTGGCGAATCAAACAGCACAAGCGACAGAGCAAATATCTGCACAGATATCAGCGATTCAAGGTGAAAGTGGTGGAGCTGCAAAAGCCATTGGACATATTGCAGAGACGATTAAAAAAATGAATGAAGTGAATCGTACCATTTCAGCAGCTACAGAAGAGCAAAATGATGCTACGCGTGAAATTGCGCAAAGCGTGCAATATGCTTCAGATGCTACCCATAGGGTAAGCGAAGCCATCAGTTCAGTGACAGATGCTGCTGCGGAAACAGGCAGGGTTTCAGGGGATGTATTGCAGGCTTCTGATGAAATGCGCTCGAAAAGTGATGGGCTATCGAAAGAGGTGCAGAATTTTTTAGACTCCTTGCGTCGCAAGTAGGAAGTGGCGCAACAGCATGTGTAGAAGAGGTTTCTCTTGCAGCCAGCGAGGTAGCTATAGAAAAAGCTTCGTCCAAGTCATGCATGATGCCTGCTGTGGAAGTAAGCCCAGTGCTTGAGGATAATGATGTTGTTGAAGATATAGCAGAAGATGAAGTATTGGATGCTATATCTGATGAAGAAACGCATGTAGCTGAAGCTAAGCAACAGCAATTAGGTTGGGTAAACAAGTGGATTTCAGGTGTACATTCTAGGCGTGAGTGGTTGCTTTTAGGGGAACGTATTTTCTCCCATCCAAGGTATGCTGTCATGATAGTGGCGGCATTGGTGCTATCGATGTTTGAGAGGCACTGGTTTATTTTAGCGCCATTGGCATTATTTTTCACAACGGAATGGGTATTGCGTTTCTGGCTGCAAAAAGAAAATCATTTTCAGAATCGTGTAGAATTATTCTTTTTGGTGCTTGATGGCATTGCAACCATCAGTTTAATTTCTGTATTATTTGTACCTATTCAACTGCTCAATCAAGGGATGTATTTGCGTATCGCGCGTTTATCACGGGGTATGTATATGTTGCGCATGCTGCGTATTTTTCGTTTTCTCACCCATGATACATTGATTTATTCATTGCCATTTTCACTGGTGATTGTGGGCGTGGCAATGATTGGGGTGGCGATAGAATCCACCGCGGTTTACATTGGTGTATTACTTTTGTTGGAAGTGGTATGCCGTGTAGGGGCAGTATTTAAAGTATTGCCAGAAGGGGGAAGAAGGCATGCCGAGTTAGGCTTTGTGGCGGTGGATACATTGGCGAGTATTGCCTTATTGGGCGTGATTCCAGGCTTATCTCCGATGTGGGCAGTGCTACGCATATGTCGCTTTTTAATCATGCTTAATCCCTTGGGTAATATTGTGATGGCAGCCAAACGTGTGGCATCCATTCAAGAGGTGCGGCGTGAGACAAGCATGTTGGCAGGCATGCTGGTTGCGATGATGATTGTTGGCGCTTTATCTGTGGTCTATCTCTATCCACAAATGGATATCAATGATGATGGAGCTATCACAGCCGCAGATTATGCGCCTTTTCAAGTGGTTTTATATGTGTTTCGCGTGATGACTGATCCCGGGGCAGCCACACCAGAAGCCTTTTCACCGTGGCTGGTAGGCTTGACCGCATTTTTGGTGATGTCTGGGGTATTCTTTTTTGCCTTGGTGGTAAGTTTAGGCTCGAATGTGATGCAATATATGCTGCGAGAATTGAGCAATAGCCCTTTATCAGCACGTGAATATGTTGTGTTTGCAGGCTATAGCCCACAAGCGATTCCCATACTCAAGAAAATGGATAAATTTTTTGCGCGGATGCGACAAAATTTTTCATCGGTATGGATATTTCATCAAGAGCCTATCGCTGGTGCAAGTCAGGTCGGCAGTTGGTTATCGGTGCGTGAGGTAGAATCAGGCAGCCGAAACCTTAAACAACGCTTTCATTTATCTGGTATCAAACAATTGGTGCTATTTCGTGAAGATCACAACAAAGTAGGCATGGATAGTTTGGCAGATGCGCATCATTTGGCGCGGGATTTGGATGTAGATGGTGTGGTGGTGGCGGAATCTTCATCGGGATTGGATTATGCTTCAGTATATACCAACGCCATGGGTATGGAGGTGATGAACTCAGCTTCGATTGCAGCGCGTATGCTTTATCAAATGCATCATTGCGCATGGATGCCTGAATTGGGTGTTCGTATGTTGGATGCGGTAGCAGGTGAGACTGGTTTATATACCAAGAAATGGGTTTTTGAAGCTAGGAAAGTGGGTGGTAAGACTAGGATTTCCTATTATAAAAATGAGCAATGGTTGGATGTATGGCTAAGCCATTGTTTTGAATATGGGGTCAACCTTTTGGCTGCACGCCGAGAAGATGGCTCTTTTATTTTATTCAGTGATTTGATGCAATGTGAGCATGATGAAGTATTTACCGATATTGTAGGTTTGGGTGTAGCAACTGCATCATGGAAATCCATATTGCTTCAAGGCTTGGATTTATCAGAGAAGCAAAACACACACAATCCATTGAAACAATTCGTTTGGCCAGAAACTTGGGATTTATCCATGATATTTATTGGTTGGCATGCAGGGCTTCCCGATATGGTGGAAGAAATGGCACTCAAGCATCATAAGCTTACGGTGCATGTGTTAAGTGTCAGCCATGAAGATGCTTTGATGAAACAAAGTCGCCTGCTTAAAGCAGCGCGTGATAGGGCGACTAAAAAAACGCCCTGTGAATTAAAAGTATCGGTTCAGCCTTGGGATGTATTGGATTCAGAGATGCTTTTATCACTTTTGCGTGGATGCAAAGTGATGATGTTTTATCCCGAGGCTCAGGCATGTGGTGGCGAAGATTCCCTTTTGGAGCTTTGGTTTCATGAGGTGGCTAGACTATTGGCAGAGCGAAAAGCTAATGTGAAATGGTGGACTCCGCCCAAATTGATGGTCTTGCCGCGCAAGGCAGAGCATGTGCCTTCATTTGAGCAGGCAGCCATGCAATACCCTGAATTGGAAGTGAATGTGGGCTCTCCTGATAGTTTTCATGATGTGTTTATGGCAAGGCGATTGCTCACCCATAGCTGCAAACATTTAGACTCATATGAAAGTGGCCAGCAAGCGAAAAGTTATGCATTTATGGATGCCATGTTGGGTGATGTGGTGCTGGTTGAAGATGTGGAAACCACACGCTTGGTGGAGGTGGATAGTTGCTCGGATTGGGTGGATGTATATCGGGAATCCTTGCGTCGTGGCTGGATATTGATGGCGTATATTTTGCCTGAATCTTCCCACAATGGAAAAACAGCATTTACGATATTAAGTCATTTATTTCCACAACCCCAAGATGCAACCACAAGCCGCATGCATTTATTGGCAGGTACATCCACGATGGAAATGGATGCTCCCGCACAAACAGTGAGCCTGCTTTTTTGTAGGCGTGGTGTGCTTAATGTTGACGAGGAAAAAACCGATAGAGAAGTAGTGGATACTGCTGCGGATATATCGGAGGAGAAAAACAGTGTACAAGATGATGAGATTCAAACATCGGAAGTGGGCACTGTATGTGAAGATAAAGATGGTGAAGATGTTGTTTTAGAAGCGGAAAACCATGCGATGCCTGATTCTGAAGGTGAATCAAAAGATGAGGTGGCAGTCGCAGTTTTGGAAGGTGAAGTGATGAATGATTCTGTATGGCCGCAGCAGGCTGATAAGCGATTATTGCGTGTATTGCAAAAACAAGTGAGTGGTTCTTTGGATTTACTTGGTGAGAGCAGTGAAAATGGATTGATTAAATTGACAGAGATATTGGATATGGGTGTATCTGAAGAGGTGGAAGAAAAAATTATGGATGCGCTGACTGATTTACAAAATATCGATCGGGTTTCTCAGCGTTTAACCAATGTGAAGAGCTGCTTGGATGATTGGGCGAATCATGCGCCAGAAGTAGGGCAAGCAGCATTGTGGGAAGAAGAAGTGAGTCAACGCTATGTGATGGAAGAAGAACGTATGGTTTTGAAGGAGGAATTATGAGTGCGCCACGTATTTTGATTGTTGAGGATTCAACCATGGTTCGGATTACAGTGAAACGAACTTTAAGCAAGGTCGATTTTCAAGTGGATGAAGCCAAAGATGGGCAAATTGGTTTGGATATGGCGATAGCATCGGCAGAGCAGCCTTATGATTTAATTCTTACCGATTTGAATATGCCCAATATGGATGGGCTAACCATGATTAAGCATATCCGCGAGCAAGATGCTTATCGTGATACACCGATTGTGATGCTGACTACCGAATCGGGCGAAGATAAGAAAACGGTGGGTCATGAATCGGGTGTTTCAACATGGTTAGTCAAACCTTTTGAACCCGATGCTTTGATTGGCGTGGTCGGCGGCATGTTATTTTAACATATAAAACAAACATATATCACGGCGCAAGCCGCAGGGTTTGGAGATGAATATGGACGAAGAATTATTAGCAGAGTTTTTAACCGAGAGTAATGAAAGCCTTGCAAGCATTGAGCAGCAATTGATGGATTTGGAAGCATCACCGGATGATGAGGAATTATTGGGCTCAATTTTTCGAGCGGTGCATACCGTCAAAGGCAGTTGTGGCTTTCTTGGATTAAAAGGGCTTGAAAAAGTGGCTCATGCTGGGGAAAATCTTTTGGGGCGTATTCGAGCCTTAAAATTTCATGTGAATGATGAAATCGTTTCTCTACTTTTGGAATGTACGGATGCTATTAAAGGCTATATTGAAGGGCTTGAAGAAACAGGCAGTGAACCAGAACTTGATTATGCTGATTTGATTGAACGCTTGCATGTGGCAGAAAGTCATTTGGGTCAAACAGATGAGCATAGCACCGAATCATCTGCTGATGAAGATATGCAGGCATGGGCGAGTGATTTAAGTGAAGATGTTCTTCAAGCTTTGGCTTCGCAAGGGATTAAAAGTGCACAAGATGTGATGAATGCGGGCTTTGCAACCTTGCAGGCGATTGATGGTATTGCGCCAGCAGATGCACTTAAAACACTGGGTATTGCAAAATCAGCTGTAGCAAATGGTGAGAAACCCCAAGCGAAAAAAGCCAAAGCCGAAACATCTACAGCAAAGTCAGAAACCAAAGCCAAGAAAGAAGATAAAAAAGAGCAGAAAGAAGCTGCAATAGCAACGGAAAAAGCCGCCGTACCTACAGCGCCAGCAGCCAAGAAAACAAGGGCAAGCAAGCCCAAGGGTGCAGCCAGTGTTCGTGTGGATGTGGATTTGCTTGATAGCTTGATGAATCAGGTGGGAGAATTGGTATTAACGCGTAATCGCTTGGTGCAAATGGTTGCCGCCTCTGGAAATATGGAATTTGTGCGTGTGAGCCGAGATGTGGATCAAATCACAGAGCAGTTGCAAATCAAACTATTGCAAACACGGATGCAGCCGATTCAAAGCGTGTGGAGCAGTGTGCCACGTATTGTACGGGATATGGGCAAGCAATTGGATAAGAAGATTGCGGTGGTGATGGAAGGCGAAGAAACAGAATTGGATAGAACGATTCTCAATGCCTTGAAAGACCCATTAACCCATATTATTCGTAATAGTTGTGATCATGGCATTGAAATGCCAAGTGAGCGCCGAGAGGCTGGCAAGCCTGCTGAAGGAACATTGCGTTTATCTGCCTCGCAAGAATCAGGTTCGATTATTATTCAGATTGAAGATGATGGCGCGGGCATTGATGCTGAAAAGGTGAAAACCAAAGCTGTAAGTATGAATGTGTTAACGCAAGAGCAAGCCGATAAAATCAGCAATCAAGCAGCATTGCAATTGATTTTCCATGCAGGGCTATCCACTGCACAGAAGGTAAGCAACTTATCAGGTCGTGGTGTAGGTATGGATGTGGTTCGTACTGAAATTGAAAAGGTAGGTGGTAATGTTGATATCAGTAGTGAGCCAGGCAAAGGCACAACATTACGTATCCGTATTCCGCTCACATTGGCGATTATATCTGCCATGATTGTGGGGTGTGGTCGCCATCAGTTTGCGATTCCTCAAATGAGTGTGCAGGAATTATTAAATGCGCCTAAAGATTCAGAAGATTGGCGTATGATTGGTGGTAAGCCCTTTTATCGTTTGCGCGGCAAGCTATTACCCATTATGCGATTGAATGAAGTATTAAAACTCTCTGAAACGGTTGAAAATCAGGGTAATATTATTGTGATTGATATTGGTGACCGTGTATTTGGTGTGCTGGTGGATGATATTTATGGTGCTGAAGAAATTGTGGTTAAGCCTTTGGGTGCACATTTTCAACATATGGGTTTTTATGGTGGCTGTAGCATTCTTGGTGATGGTAAGGTCATCCCCATTTTTGATTGCAATGAGTTAGCAAATCTTATGCAGCTTTCACAAGATGCTAAGCTTGTGCAAGAAGAAGAGGATGAAGCCGATGGCTTGGGGCAAGAGATGCAATATACTTTGGTATTCGAGCAAGCTCAGCAACGCTTTGCTATTCCTATGGCATTGATTGAGCGGCTTGAGTGTTTCCCAGAAGAGAAAATTGAAAAATCGGGTGCATCGGAAGTGTTGCAATATCGGGGAGATGTTATTCCTGTGTTGCGTTGGGGCGAATTAACCAGTTTGGGTAATCAAGCGCCCAGTGATGAGCCTGTGTATGGTTTAATTTTATCCGATAGCAATCGTAGCTTATGTTTGCAAGTTGAAGAAGTGGTGGATATTTTAGAAACACCTCTGGATATTAAAATGGCATCTTCATCACCATTGTTCTTGGGCACAGCAGTGATTGAAGATATTGCGACAGAAGTGGTGGATGTGTTTGAAGTGGTCAAACAAATCGATCCTGATTGGTTTACGCGTAAGCATCAAGCCGCGGTATCAGATAGCGAGACTGATTTACGCCCCAAAATCTTATTTGTTGAAGATGCTGTATTTTTTAGAAATTTGGTGATTCCTGTGTTGGATAGTTTGGATTATGAAACATGGACAGCCGTGGATGGTATAGAGGCTTGTAAAATTCTTGAAGAGCGTACACCTGATTTAATTTTAACTGATTTGGAAATGCCGAATATGAATGGCTATGAGCTTGCAGAGTGGGTGCGCGCTCGCCCTGAATTGGATGATATTCCTGTAGTAGCGCTCACAGCCACAGCGATTGATGATATTGCGATGGAACAGCGCAAGAAATTCCAAGATGTGATGATGAAATTAAACAGGCAATCATTGGCTGAAGGCTTGGGAGCGATTCTTGGAAAAAAAGTGAAAACTGTAGCATCAGAAGCGGATTCAAAAGCGCAAACGCTATCAGTGTAAGGCATGAGTGGAGAAGGAGATAATCATGAGTGGTGCACAAAATCATATGTTGGAAGAAACAGAGTTTTTAACCTGTCAGGTGGGTGAGCAATGGATAGGTTTTCAAGTGAAGCAGGTTCGAGAAGTGGTTACGGGACAAAGGGTTACAGAAATGCCCTTATCTGATGATATGGTAAAAGGATTGATTAATTTACGCGGGCGTGTGATGACTGAGCTTGATGTTCGCAAGGTAGTTGGCTTGCCTGATAGAGAAGAAGGGAAATCATCGCATGTGGTCATTATTGAAACCCATTCAGGCGAAGATTTTGGCTTGGCTGTTGATAATGTGGGTGAAGTGATGTTCATGAATGCCAATGATTATGAGCCTACACCCAGTTCATTAGCACCAGTTTGGCGAGAAGTCAGTGAAGGGGTGCTTAAGCAAGGTGAGCGTGTTTTGGTATTGGTGAATGTGGATCGTTTTATCGCATTAACCATTGCTGAACATGAAACAGGCGCACCAGATAATGCTGTGTTGCATTAAGAAGAGCTACCTGTGGCTTGCGCGGGAGTGCTATTAAAGCAGCGCTTTCCTAAAGCGTATGATGCATAAGCAAGATAAGGGAGAAGGAATGAGTAAAAAAACACGTCTATTGATTGTGGATGATTCTGTTGTTTTTCGAACGTGTTTGCGAAGCTGCGTGAATACATTGGCAGATGTGGAAGTGGTAGGCGCTGCTCAGAATGGTCGTGATGCAATTGTAAAAATTAAAAGCTTAAAACCTGATTTGGTGACTTTGGATATGGAAATGCCTCATTTGAATGGTATTGAAGTGCTTGAACGTCTACAAAAAGAAGCGCCCAATGTATGTGTGTTGGTATTAAGTAGCGCATCAGAAACTGATGCAGAGCGCACGATGCAGGCATTAAAAGCTGGCGCATTTGATTTTTTAATTAAGCCTGACCCATCGAATAAAAATCAGAAAGAGATATTGTTATCTATGCTTAAGGAGCAGATAAGCGTTGCTAGAAGTGTTGCAAGTGTCGTGCGTCAGGCGACGGGCGTTTCTAGATCGAATAAAAGGCAAACGACAAAAGCTACACATACGCGCATGGCCCCAAAAGCAAGAAAGCCAGATATTGTGGCGATTGGTTCAAGTACAGGGGGACCTATGGCGCTTCAAAAAGTGCTCACCAACATTCCCAAAAACTTTTCTGTACCGATTATTGTAACACAGCATATGCCGAAATTATTTTTAGCATCATTGGCAAAGCGCATGAATACGGATTCAAAACTAGAATGTAAATTAATTGAAGATGGGATGCCTTTGGAATCGGGCTGTATTTATGTGGCTCCAGGTGAGATTCATACTGAAGTCGAGCATGTGGGTGCGAAATTGCATGCCAAGTTGGTTGATGGTCCAAAGGTGCACCATTGTAAACCTGCTGTGGATATTACCTTTCATTCATTGGTTAAATTAGCACCAAGAGTGAATACGTTAGCCATTGTCTTGACAGGCATGGGTGCAGATGGGGCGGCTGGAGCGAAAGCATTGGCAGATAAACATGCTTATGTGATTGCACAAGATGAGGCAAGCAGTGTGGTGTGGGGTATGCCGGGCGAAACGGTTCGCCTAGGTGCTGCGCATGAAGTGCTTCCATTGAATGAAATAACAGCAGCGATAATAAAACGTTGTGAGGTAGGGTAGTGATGGCAATACGGGCAGATTTATTTAGTTATTTACAAGATTTTTTATTGCGACAAAGTGGTTTGGTGCTCGCGGATGATAAGGTGTATTTGATTCGTTCACGTGCGCAGGCTTTGTTACGAAAATATAAAGTGGCTACATTGGATAAATTGGTTGAAGAGATTAAACGCAATGAGAAAGGTGAGATGGCACATCATTTGATTGATGCTATGACCACCAATGAGACATTGTTTTTTAGAGATACTTATCCTTTTGAGGCCTTGGATAGTCTTATTTTTCCAGAGTTAATCCGAGGAAACCCAAAAAGTTCAATTCGTATTTGGTCGGCAGCATCCTCGCGTGGTCAGGAAGCTTATTCTATTGCCATGACAGCAGCCCAAGCCATTCCTATGGCGGCACAAAGGGTTAAAATCTTGGGTACGGATTTATCAGAAAGTGCAGTGGCTTATGCTATTGAGGGTGTGTATTCACCCATGGAAGTGAAACGTGGCATGGAACAAAAACAATTAACACGCTTTTTCAAACCGCAAAAAGATGATTGGGCTGTGAATGATGTGCTAAGAAATATGGTGCATTTTGAAGAAGGTAATCTTGTGGATGATCAACTGGTGCATCAGGTGCGTAAATATGGTCCCTTTGATATTGTTTTTTGTCGTAATGTATTGATTTATTTTTCACCAGAAGAGCGAAAGAAAGTGATTGACCGTTTGGCAAGAGCCATGAAAAGAGGTGGTTATTTATTAACGGGTGCGACAGAAGTGCCTGAAGGGAATATGTCGCGTTGGGAATGTGTGATGTTTAAGAATAAACGTTTGTGGAAGCTTTTATAGTCTGATTTTTCTCAGAAACTAGAACCCTTATAGATAGCAACGAACATATGACACTGTATATTTGTTAAGTGCGAGCTTGCTCGATAGGTATAGGAGCCTCGAATCAAAGAAAATGCCCCTAGATAGCTGCATTTATCCTCACCAAAGCTGGAAATCGGGCGCAAAACAAAGCAGGTGTTTTGCTTTTATCCCTTCTTCCATCTTTTGTTTCGGCGCAGCTATAGCAGGGGGGAGAGGGTCATTTCGACCTTGTACCACGGGCAGGCTTCGCACTGGAGAAATCTTGTTTGACACACTGAAAGGCTCTTTAACTACGTTCGGGGTGACAGAAGAGTGGTTTACGCATGATTACATGACACTGCTTATTCGTGCTCTCTGTGTGCTTCGTGGTGAATTAGCGGCGATGTTGGGTAAGCGATGAGATACCCCAACTGAGGATAAACATCATACACAATGTCAGCACAATGGTTGCGCCAGAAGGCCAATCGTATTGATAGGAGAAAAGTAATCCAATGCATGTGGATGAAATGGCAAAACCCATACTTAATAGCCATAGACCAATCAATGAACGCCCCCAAAGCCAAGCACAGGTTGCGGGCAAAACCAATAAACCTGTGGTGAGTACAATCCCTGCAAGTTTCACACACATCACCACGGATAAACCTACTGTACCATAGAGTAATGCGCGTAATAAGGTGACAGGCTGACCACTTGCTTCGGCGGTGATGGCATCAAAAGCAATACTCCACCATGCACGTGCCATGGTGATAAAAGCCAAGAAAATAATGATGCCGACTATCCATAGCCAGTGCCACTCCTGCTTGGAAACAGTTAAAATGTTGCCAAATAACAAACCAAATAAATCCACTTCATTACGGCTTACTTGGGATATCAATACAATACCCAACGCCATACTTCCTGCAAAAAGTAGTCCTGTGCCTGTATCTTCCGTAATGCCCCTATTTTTGGGTAGTGAAGCCAAAAGCAAAGCGATGGCAATACAGAAAAAAGTAGCAGTAGGGAATAAAGGCAATGCCAATGCAAGGGCTATACCCATACCTGCTAAGGATGCGTGAGATACCCCTACAGTGAGAAATGATAAGCGATGCGCCAAAACCATCACAGATATAGAAGAGGCAACCACAGCAATTAATAATGCTGGTGGCAGGGCATCTTGCATGACAGGGCTGGCAAAGAATTCGTGAAGTAAATCAATCATGATGGCAACCAATGCAACCTGCATCATGGGCAATGATATGCATATGTTCCCCATACATTTGATGCCAAACATCTTCAGGGATTTGTTCGCCCTTCATGGCATGATAATGAATGCTTTGATTGAGGCAGGCAACAGAATCAACATGTCCTGTAATGGCGGCAATATCATGTTCTACCATAATGACAGCTACACCTTGTGTGTCACAGAGTTGGCGCAATAAAGTATAAAGTTTTTGTTGTTGTTTGGTATCCAGTGCGGCTGAAGGTTCATCAAGAAGCAATAATTTGGGCTGGCGAACCAATGCTCTAGCTAGGCGTATGCGTTGTTGTTGTCCGCCTGATAAATATCTAAAATCATGTTTTTCAAAATCTTGCATTTCAACATATGCCAAAGCTTGCATGATGGCATCCTTTTGTTGATGGGATGAAAATAAGCTTTTCCAAAGCGGTGCTGTATAGTTATCCAATCCCATAGCGACCACTTCATGAACCTTGACTGGCATGTGTGCTTCATGCTGATGGAGCTGATGGAGATAACCAATTTTTTTGAGTAGATGATGGCGATTAAAACGTCCCAATCGTTCACCGAATAAATCAATATATCCTTGTGTAGGCATGATTCGACCAGTGAGCATGGAGAGAATTGTACTTTTACCTGCACCATTGGGGCCAACAATGCCCATGAAATGTCCCGCTTCAAGTTGCAATGAAATATCATGAAGAATCGGCGATGTTTCCGTGCCAAAAGCGATATGTGAGAGACTTACAACAGGGTTACTCATGGTTGTGAGGATGTAGTTTTTGATGCTGTGCGCAGCAGTTTAAGATTGTGATGCATAAGCTCTATCCAAGTTTGCTGGCATGTGCCCAAAGCATCAAGCTGAATGATTTGGCTTTTGGGATGGTGTTGTTTAAGCCATTGCAATGCACGATTACTATGATTTTTATCTGCAATCAGTATGACATTGGGTTGATGATTTAATTGCCCTAGCGCATGTTCAAGTTTGTGAGGGCCATATTCATGACCATGTTGTTCTGATTCCAAAACATCAACAATAGGGATATGCAGGGCTTGAAATAGATTGCGCCATGATGGGTGCTGCAATATGACACCATGGGTTTGCATGCTTTGCGTAGCATGTTTCCATGTAGACCAAATGGGATGGATTTCATCTTGAGCTTGTCTCAAATGCAGTTGAATATTTTCTTTATGCTCAGGATATATTTGTACCAATGTTTTAGCGATGTTGGGTAAAACAAGCTCCACTTCTTTGGGGTTTAGCCATGCGTGGTTATGGGATTGATGCAGATGTTTTTGTAGTGGCCATATATCTAGGGTGTTTATACGACTTGAAATACCAGACCAAAAAGCATCATCTTGGGATGAACGCAGTAGCAATTTGGTATGCTGTAGCGCTTCAACCTGCCGAGGAGAGAGTTGAAAATGGTGTGGGTCTGCATGGGCAGGCAAAAGACATTGTACATCAGCTTCTGGATCTATCCATTGCACTAACCCTGCCAATGGTGGGAGTGTAACCAGAATATCAGCAGCATATGTGTATGATGGCATCATAAGACATAGCAATGTGATGAAGGTGTGAAAAGTATGTTTTATTTTATACTGGTATGCGGCAAACATTGTGATTAACGTTGTCCTCGTAAAGATTTTTCACTACGCTAGAGTGTTCATAGGGTCACAGGCTAGGGTTTCATGTTAAATCTGGCAATGTAGGGTGATACAGTAGTGTGAAATCATCTTGCATTGGGGCTATCAAAACAGGAGAAATATAGATGTTGTCACCGGGGTATTTTGATTATCGTTGGAGTTGGTATCGCCCTATTTTTAGCCGTGGTGATACAGTTGCAGCGCGTTGTCATGTGGATGTGCGCCGATTGCCTGTACGGCTAACGGGTGCTGATGGTAAAATACATATCCCTTATGCTATGCATCCAGATATGTCTAAGGTGATGTATACTGCTATGCGTCGTCTACAAGATTATTCGATTCGCTATATGGTCAATGGTGAAAAAATATCAGCCCATCAACTGCCCACCATGAATCCTGTGGCGCGCACCATGGTGAAACATCTGCGCAAACGTTACCCCCATTTATCTCAAACACTATTGCATCATTGGTGTGCTGATGAAAAAGGTGCATTGGCGATATTTGAAATGTGGCAGTCGATGTGGAAGCAATCTTGGAAACAGGATCAAATTGATGGAGCGCCTTGGGTTGCGGCGGTGAATATTCTTATTTTGAAACTGATTCGTGAGGCTATTGCAGAATTACCTAAAGAGCATGAGGCACATACGGATCATGTTTTGGTTTGTGTTGCAGGTGGTTTATATGATTGGGCATTACGCAATTTCTTAAAGCAGCATGTTGAGGGCAGTGTTGAAGTGACGCGCATTGCTACTTATGAAGCCATGATGATTCCTGTCACGCCCATTACTTTTTTGTATCGACAGCCCGAAGATTCTTTGTTGGGTGATGATAGGTTTGTGATTATCTCTTATGGCTTAGAGCCTGATATTGTACCTAGGCTACGTCAATTGCGTGCCAGCGTAGAGAGCAAACATGAGGCAGGTATCATCCCTTTACTGGCTCAAGATAAAATGGGGGAGCATATGCTTCGCCGCAGTTGGGCGCGATTGGCATTATGGGAATTGGCAGAGGAGACGGGGCAAGGGGTTTGGATGCAATGGGTGTTAAATGCTAAAAAATTAGATCAATTTTTAGCCAAGCCAGAGGCATTGAATGAATCAGCCGTCAAATTATTGGAGAGCAATATCGAGTATCCTATAGCAGCTTGGATTTTAGCGCGTAGAGACCCTAAGCGAAGCAAAGCTGCGATGCAGGAAAAGCCATGGTTAAAAGATGATTGTGTGTTGAATGCTTTTCGTGTGTTTGAAGAGGATGTAAATGTTGAAAAAATCAGGCGTAAAGCTGAAACTGTATGGCTGGATAGGCGCTATAAAATAGCAGCAAAAGGGCGTTCATCAGAAGTGGATAAGGCATTGCTTGCAGCATGGAGTGCGGGCGAATTAGTGTATTTCCAAGGCTCGGAAAAATCATTGCATAGCGGGGTTTCACTCTCTTCAAATCAAGCTTGTTTAAGCATGGATTGGGCGGACTATTTGGCGATGTTGCAATCGGCACATACGGATTATGCCACCTTTTTACAAAAGGTATTTTTGCCTGCTGTATTATCGAAATTTGAAGGAAAAGATCACATATTTTTGGATTCACTTTCAGCATCTGGATGCCTGATACGTGGCACAACAAAGTTACTTTTGCGTGTTGGCTTAGAGTTAAAGGCATTGTTAAAACAATTCTATTTGGATGCCGACCTGCCTCAAAAGTCGTTTTTGCCCATATCTATGTGTATGACCATGATGGGCGACTGGAGTATTGCACAATATAAACATCAAATATTGGGGGATTTTCGCCTAGCAACGGGGCTGCTTGTGTCACAAGCAAATGCAGGGATTGCACATGATGCCACAATTGGCGATGTCATCATGCGCCGTGATAAAAAATCAGGCTTAAAAGCTTTAGGTGGTGTGCGTGTTGAGTCTATAGATATGGGCGGTGGTGAGCCTGCATCATTGCTATTTAATCAAGGTTTTGCATTGACAGAGGCTGCGCTTCAAGATTATTGTGAAAATATATCTTCGAATGCAAAAGTAAAAAAAATAGCTTTGAATAAAAAGCAAGCATCATCAATTTTTTCAGCTTACCGCTTGCCAAGCGAGGTGCTTGAGTTATGGGTGGTAAGTTTTGCCTCAAAGGATGAAGAAGGGTTGCTTTTTGTTAAAGTAGGCAGCCCAAAATTAAATGGCGCATGCACCGATTTGTATGAACTTCTTGATGCATCGACAGCATCAACAAGACTTATTTATACAGATATTATCTCTATGGATGTTGGAGCGTGAAATTACAGCATTAACAGTAACACCTATGTGTAGCGCGTTGGTGGATTCTTCCATGCTTGGTAATATGCCCAAATGCATTGCTGTTGGCTGGTCGGGTGGTATAGATTCAACAGCACTACTGCTAGGTCTGCATGATTTGGGTTTTAAAGTGCAGGCTTGGCATATTGATCACGCTTGGCACAGTGATTCTGCTGAGCAAGCAGTGCGTTTATCTAAGCAAGCAGAATTATGGGGCATTCCTTTTTTATCCAAACGGTTGAAAAGTGCACCCAGTTGCAATCGTGAAGCACATGCACGGCGTGGTCGTTACAAGGCATTTCAAAGCATGGCAAAAGAAACGGGTGTGGGTGCGATTGCATTGGCGCATCATGCTGATGATCAAGCAGAAACGGTGTGTATGCGTATGTTGCAAGGTGCTGGTGTGATGGGCATGCGAGGTATACAGGAGATTGTACAGCGTGAACAGCTTACATTGTATCGCCCTTTGTTGCATGTGCACAAAAGAGATTTGGAACGCATGCTTAGTATGCGAGGAATTTCATACATCGAGGATAAGAGTAATCAGGATACCACGCTGTGGAGAAACCATATTCGTCTAAAACTATTTCCTGCCATGCAGGCGGCAGGGGTGCAGCCCCAACAGTTTTTTATGCGTTGGCAAAAGCAGGCGATAGCTTTGTCGAACACAATTGAGAATATGATGTCGCCATTGGTATTTAAGCAAAGCCAGGGGTGCTGTTCTGTAGATTGGGATGCATGGCAAGCATTACTTAAACCCGTGCGGGCTGAAGTATTACAGCGTATGATGGCAAATGTGATGGGGAAAGGCGTTGTGCTGGGTCGAAGGCATATTGAATTGATTGAATTTTGGCAAAGCAATGGCGGGAAAAATGGACTGGATTTATCGGGTTGTAGATTATCAAGAATGAGTGACTGCTTGCATCTTGAGGCTAAAAAGGCAAGCTCTTGCATTTAGAGAATATATTTTTATGACGATGTATTCATGTTGGTTTCATGTTGAGCATGTAAGTGTTGGCGTTGAATAAAGAAATGGAGTGAAATAATGGGTAAGAATTTATTGCTGTGGGTCGTTATTGGCCTAACTATGATGAGTGTTTTTAACATGTTTACGATGCCAAATGGAAAGTCTGAGGCAATGACATATTCATCATTTGTGGATAAAGTTAATCAGGGTATGGTAGAGCAAGTAACCATCAATGAACATCATATTTCAGGGCAGTACCGAGATTTATCAGGTGAAATGAAGAGCTTTTCTTTGCAAGCGCCTGATGACCCAAATTTGATGCAACGTTTATTGGATAATCAAGTGGAAGTGGATGTTAAAGCGCCAGCAGAAGTTCCATTTTTATTATCTATTCTTATCTCATGGTTTCCTATGCTTTTGCTTATTGGTGTATGGATTTTCTTTATGCGCCAGATGCAAGGTGGCGGTAAAGGTGGTGCGATGGGCTTTGGTAAAAGTAAGGCTAAATTACTTACAGAGCATACCAACCGCGTGACATTTGAGGATGTGGCAGGTTGTGATGAAGCCAAGCAGGAAGTAACAGAAGTGATTGAATTTTTGCGCGACCCTTCCAAATTCACGCGTTTGGGCGGGAAAATTCCTAAAGGTGTTTTGTTGGTAGGTCCTCCAGGCACGGGTAAAACCTTATTGGGTCGTGCGATTGCCGGTGAAGCAGAAGTGCCTTTCTTTTCTATTTCAGGCTCTGATTTTGTAGAAATGTTTGTTGGTGTTGGTGCATCACGGGTGCGTGATATGTTTGAACAAGCTAAGAAAAATGCGCCTTGCATTGTGTTCGTGGATGAGATTGATGCCATGGGCCGGCATAGGGGAGCTGGCGTTGGTGGTGGCAATGACGAACGTGAGCAAACGCTGAACCAAATGTTGGTTGAAATGGATGGTTTTGAAGCTAATGAAGGTGTTATTATTGTGGCTGCAACGAATAGACCAGATGTATTGGATCCTGCATTGCTTCGCCCAGGTCGCTTTGATCGTCAAGTAGTGGTAGGTAATCCAGATTTGAATGGTCGTGTTCAAATTCTTAAGGTGCATATGAAGAAAGTGCCTTTGGCATCAGATGTGGATGTCAAAGTGATTGCGCGTGGAACACCAGGTTTTTCAGGTGCAGAGCTTGCCAATTTGGTGAATGAAGCGGCACTTAATGCAGCGCGTTTTGGTAGAGATAAAGTATCTGCTGCTGATTTTGATGAAGCCAAAGACAAAGTGATGATGGGAACAGAGCGTCGTTCTATGGCGATGACAGAAGATGAAAAGAAACTTACAGCTTATCATGAGGGCGGTCATGCTCTGGTTGCAGTGCATTGCCCTGCATCTGACCCGATTCATAAGATGACTATTATTCCACGTGGTCAAGCATTGGGTATGGTCATGCGCTTACCTGAAAAGGATGAATATTCACAGTCGCGAGAAAAGATGCATGAGAGCCTAGCCATTGCTATGGGCGGACGTGTGGCTGAAGAGCTGATTTTTGGCTATGATAAGGTGACTTCTGGCGCATCCAGTGATATTCAAATGGCAACAAATCTGGCGAGAAATATGGTCACAAAATGGGGTTTATCGGATAAGTTAGGTCCATTGCTTTATACTGAAAATGAGCAGGAAGTGTTTTTAGGTCGTTCAGTGGCACAACAGCAACATGTTTCAGATGAAACAGCTCGCCTGATTGATGCGGAGATTCGACGTTTTGTGGATGATGCATATGACAGGGCTAAAAAAATATTAACTGAGCATTTGGATGATTTGCATAAATTAGCACAAGCGGCACTTGAATATGAAACATTATCAGGTGATGAAATCAATGATGTTTTGGCGGGTAAACCTATTCGTCAGCAAAGTAATGAAGAAGATAATTCGGATTCAGGTGCACAGTCAGAAGATGATGCGGCTGTGGATATAGATGGAGAAATTAAAGTATCTGGTGATGAGGCGGGGCAAACGCATTAATGCAGAGCTGTGAGGCTCAATCATCACGTTGGATTCGCCAAACAGGAGAATCGGCGTGGATTATGGGGGTGCTGAACTGCACCCCTGATTCGTTTTCAGATAGCGGTCAATATATTGATGTTGAAGCTGCGATTGCTCATGGTCTGGCTATGCGTGATGCGGGAGCGATGATTATTGATGTGGGTGGTGAATCCACGCGTCCTGGTGCAGCAGAAGTTGGCTTAGATGAAGAATTGCGACGTGTGATTCCAGTGATTCAAGAGCTTTGTGCATTGGGTTGTCGAGTGTCTATTGATACGCAAAAAGCAGATGTGATGAAAGCGGCGATTGAAGCAGGTGCATCCATGGTGAATGATGTGAGTGCGCTATCTTATGATGAGAAGAGTTTATCTGTTGTTGCCCAATCTAAGGTGGATGTGTGCTTGATGCATATGCAAGGAAACCCTAAAACCATGCAAAAATCACCATACTATACGGATGTATGTGCAGAAGTGAGAGTATTTTTTGAGCAAAGAATTGAAGCATGCCTGCAAGCTGGGATTGAGCAATCATCATTGTTGCTGGATCCAGGGATTGGATTTGGAAAACGTTTGCAAGATAATCTTGATTTGATTGCTAATCTTAAAACCTTGCGTGAATATTTTGGATTGCCCATATTATTGGGTGTGTCACGCAAATCATTTATCGCTAAAATCACAGGCTCAAGTGTAGAAGATAGAGAAATAGAAACGGCTGTGGCTGGTGCAATAGGTATCTTCCAAGGTGCAGATGGTGTGCGTGTGCATGATGTGTTTATGCAAAAAAGAGCATGTGCTATGGCTGCAGTGTTGGCTGATGCTAGAGGTGTAAATGGCTGATAACTTGAGAGATTCTATGGTCATGTGTATGCTGGAGCTGATATGAGCTTTCAGTTAAGTCTTTTGGATATGATTGATATTTCTGTGGTTGCAGTGGTGATTTATTTTGCACTGCGGTTGATGCGTGGAACGCGCGCTGAACAAATGTTGATTGGTTTGGCTGTATTATTTGCCATTTATGAAGCAGCTAGGTTTTTTGGTCTGCTTACAGTGGAATGGATATTTTCTCAGTTTTTCTCTGTATTTATTGTCATCTTGGTTGTTTTATTCCAACATGAAATTCGCAGAGGCTTGATGCGTGTGGCAGTGAACCCATTAAGCCCGCCAAGCAAGCCGATGGAAACCATGGTGGAGCATTTGGTTGAATCTGCAGTGGCTTTGGTGCATCGCGGTTGGGGAGGCCTGATTGTGATTGAGCGAGAGACAGGACTTAAACATCTTACAGAATCAGGTGTGGAGATGGAAGCGCCATTGCGTGCTGACATGATTCAAACGTTATTTTGTCCTAAAGCACCGATGCATGATGGTGCTGTTGTTGTGAAGCATGGAAGCCATGGTGCATGTATTGTTGCTGCGCGAGTTCTTCTGCCTTTGGCACAAGCCAATGCTTTACCTGGCGGCTTTGGAACACGCCATAGGGCAGCGGTTGGGCTGACTGAAGAGAGTGATGCCCTGGTGATTGTTGTTTCTGAGGAACGCGCTCAAATTCATTTAGCAGAGGAAGGGCAACTTTCCAAAGCACTGGATGCAGATGGCTTGAAAAAAGAATTAAAACAACGCTTGCAGGTTCAATCTTTTCAATGGGGTATGGGAGGATGAGTTTTATTTTTCGTTCACTCAAGCCATGGGTGCTTCATCTATGGTCAATTTTAATCGCGATTGTTTTATGGTTGCAGGTTCATGGTCAGGGGGATGGCTCTTTGAGCATGGATGTGCCACTACAAGTTCAAGGATTGCCAGAAAATATGGTGATTGTAAATAATTTACCCAATCAAGTTAGAATTACAGTGAAGGGTTTACAAGCGCGTCTCAAAAGTTTGAAAGAAACAGATACCTTTGTGCCTTTGGATGCAAGTAATTTGTCCACGCCTGGTGTAAGTGAACGTTCTTTAAGCCCCAATAAAATTCATTTGCCGGCTGGGCTTACAGTTGAGGCGATTCAGCCAGATCATTTGGAATTGCAGGTGGATAGAATTATTACGCGCACAGTACCTATTCATGCACAATTTGATTTACCACAAGGTTGGCATGTGAGTGATGTTTCTATTGAGCCATCAACAGCACGCCTGCAAGGACCTGAGGTATGGTTGGATTCACTCAATGCTGTAGAAACTGTACCTATACGCTTTGATTTGAAACCAGGAGCGTTTCAAGAGAAGGTGGATATTGCAACGCCGACAGGAAAGTCAGTGCATTTGGAAGAAAATAAAGCGGGTTTCATGGTCAAAGGCATATTAAGTTTCGATGCTTCTACAGAGGGTGAGACCCCAGATTTAAGTAAGGAAAGTCATTGATGCGGAAATATTTTGGTACAGATGGTGTTCGAGGGACAGTTAATAAAGATAGTATGACAGCAGAGTTTGCTTTGCGTTTGGGTCGGGCAGCGGGTCATGTATTAACAGAGC
Source organism: Mariprofundaceae bacterium (assembly GCA_026994965.1). GTDB lineage: Bacteria > Pseudomonadota > Zetaproteobacteria > Mariprofundales > Mariprofundaceae. The sequence continues at coordinate 22,148 of JALWPO010000020.1, forward strand.
ATTTACCACATAAACCCTATATTCTTATTGGTAAGGATACCCGCTTATCAGGCTATATGATTGAGTCTGCACTTTGTGCAGGGCTGACGGCACAAGGGATGAATGTACTATTGGTTGGTCCTATCCCAACACCAGCAGTGGCATATCTCACTCGTAGTTTGCGTGCCGATGCTGGTGTGATGCTCTCTGCTTCTCATAACCCAGCAGGGGATAATGGCATTAAATTTTTTGGTAGTGATGGGTTCAAGCTTCCTGATGCTGTGGAATTGAATATTGAGGCGTGCCTTGATGATTTGCCGCCATTGCCACCGGCTTTAGAGATTGGAAAGGCTGAGCGTGTAGATGATGCACGGGGGCGTTATATTGAGTTTTTGAAAGCATCTTTGCCGCGTGGATTGCGTTTGGATGGTATCAAAGTCGTTATCGATTGCGCTAATGGTGCAGCTTATGATGTTGCGCCTAGAATGCTTAAGGAATTGGGTTGTCATGTTGAGGTGATGCATGCAGAACCAGACGGTTACAACATCAATCAAGCTTGTGGTTCCACATATCCTGAAGCGATGTGTCAATGTGTGGTGGATAAGCAAGCCGATATAGGTCTGGCATTAGATGGTGATGCCGATCGCTTGATTGCTTGTGATGCACAAGGAAATATTGTGGATGGTGATAGGGTTATAGCTATTCTATCCGAGCATGCCCATAAGCATGGTTTGTTAAAAGGTGGTGCGGTTGTGACCACGCTGATGAGTAATATGGGATTAGAGCGCTATTTAAATGATATGGGGCTGCAAATGCACAGGGCAGCAGTTGGTGATAGGTATGTGCTTGAAATGATGCGTGATCAAGGGTGTAACCTAGGTGGAGAGCAATCAGGGCATGTGATTATGCTTGATAGCAATACTACAGGTGATGGATTGATGACAGCATTACAACTTTTATGTGCGATGAAAGAGCAGGATGTGCCGCTTGAATCCATGGCTGTGAATATGAAGTTATTTCCGCAAAAGTTATGGAATATTATTCTACCAGAGCGTATTGATGTGATGGCAGATTCATTGGTATGTGCTTGGGTCGAAGAAGCTGAATCTGCATTGGATGGACAAGGACGTGTGAATGTTCGCATGTCTGGTACAGAACCTAAATTAAGAATTATGCTTGAAGCTGAAAGTGAGCGTTTGATGTTAGAGGTGGGTGAGAAGCTTGTGCATGCTATTGAACAGCATCTTTTGCAATGATGTTCAATGCTTGTTTGTGGCATTGAAATAGATGTTTAATATGGTCTGGTGGATTTTTCTTTGTTGTTAACATCAAAAGTAATATCGCAATTGTTATTGCCGCCAGGAGGGTTGATTTTACTTGCTTTATTGGGCGTGCTGTTTTGGAAACGGGTGTGGGCGCGCGGGTTGGTCGTTTTGGTCTTATGCGCATTTTGGCTTTTATCTACTGAGCCTGTGCGTGATATGTTGATGCACCCATTGGAATCAGAATATGCAGTGTTTCACGCTGAAAAAGAAGGTGTCAAAGATGCGGTGATTGTATTGTTAGGTGCTGGGGTATATGAACATGCTCCTGAATATAATGGCAGGGATATGCTCACTTCTTATGCAATCATGCGAACTTTATATGCCGCCGACATCGCCAAAGAAACGGGGATTGCTGTTTATGCTACAGGTGGGAAGGCATTATCACATGCAGATGAAGCTGAAGGGGATGTGATGCGACGTTGGTTGATGCGATTGGGCATTCCTGCATCTCAAGTGTATGCAGAGAATTTGGCTTCAAATACTTGGGAAAATGCCATATATATGCGTCATATATTGCAAAAGAAAGGCATTGATAAAATTGTTCTTGTAAGCACAGCCTGGCATTTGCCGCGCGCTGTTTGGTGTTTCCAATCGCAAGGTTTTACGGTGATTCCCGCGGGCACAGATTATGTTGTTACAAAACCATCTTATGATGTGCGTAGCTTTATGCCGCATTGGAAAGCCTTTACCGATTCAGCCCAAGCATTACATGAATATTTAGGCATAGTTTGGTATCACCTACGTTATCATTCATAGAAATCTCTAATCATATCGTAAGTCTTGGGCTTTTCCATTCGACTTGTGTTGTATCATTGGTGAGTATTGATTTTCACAAGTTTGTGTCTATAAACTAATGGTGTATCATTATACCAATGAATATGAGGGAGGATGTGTGGGGAAAAGTCATGAAGAAATGGTAGCATCATCTTTAGATGATATTTTGATTGCTGGTGGCGCATGGCTTGAATCGCTTTATGAGCAGTGGAAGAAAGGCGATGCCCAAGTTCCTGAATCTTGGCGAGTTGTTTTTGAGAAGGCATGTAAACGTGATACAGCAGAGCTGAATACAATAAGTCATCAAAATAAGTTAGCTCAAATAGCACATCAACATCGTTTAAGTTTAGCAGGGTATACTGCCCAAGCAGACTGTGATGATTATGCTGTGGAATATCCATCCCGTGCCATTTATTTGATTCATGCTTGGCGTGTGCATGGGCATTTGCAAGCTAACCTTGATCCACTGCATATCAATCCTCCAAAGCCTAGTCCTGAATTAGCGTTGAGTTATTATGGTTTATCTGATGCTGATTTGGACGTGGAGTTTCCGACTGGGGATATGCCAGGTCCTGCGCGTTTACCTTTGCGTGAGATTCTGGTGCGTTTACGTCGTACTTATGCAGGTAATATTGCACCAGAGCTGATGCATATATCTAATTCGGCGAAGAAGCACTGGTTGTATGAACGTTTGGAAAGCATGCATGGTGAACAACATTATCAGCAGGAAAAACGTATTCGTATATTCAAACAGGTGATGCATGCAGATGCTTTTGAGCATTATCTGCATACACGCTATATGGGGCAGAAACGATTCTCATTGGAAGGTGGAGAGAGTCTGATTGCTATGCTTGATGGCTTGATTCAAGAAGCTGGTCATGCAGGCGTAAAAGAAATGATTTTGGGTATGGCACATCGTGGTCGGTTGAATGTACTCGCTAATATTTTAGGCAAATCACTATCTGATATTTTTGCAGAGTTTGAAGGCAAGCAATTTAAAGATATTGAACCTAAGGGTTCTGGTGATGTGAAATATCATTTGGGTTTTTCATCAGATATTGAAACACCTGGTGGGATTGTGCATTTATCATTGGGTTTTAATCCATCACATTTAGAAATTATTACACCGGTTGTATTGGGTAGCGTGAGAGCCAGACAATGTAGACGCAAAGATAAAGCGCGGAGAGAAGTGATAGGCGTATTGGTGCATGGTGATGCGGCTTTTGCAGGGCAAGGTGTAGTGGCAGAATCATTAAATTTAGGCGAATTAAATGGCTTCCGCACAGGTGGGACGATTCATATTGTGGTCAATAACCAAATTGGATTCACAACCAACCCATACGATTCTCGTTCTACATTGTACTGCACAGATATTGCAAAAATGGTGCAGGCTCCAATTTTACATGTGAATGGTGATGATCCTGAGGCATGCTGTATGGCCATAGAATTGGCATTGGAATATCGCAATCATTTTCGTAGTGATGTAGTCATTGATTTGGTGTGTTACCGAAGGCATGGGCATAATGAAGCAGATGCTCCAGAGGTTACGCAGCCAGTGATGTATCAGCATATCGCGAAGCATCCGACAGTTGAAGCTATTTATCGCAAAAGATTATTGGATGAGGGCATTCTTTCTGAACAAGAGGTGAAAGATATGCATCAACAATATGTAGATTGCTTGGATAAGTTTCGTAAAAAAGGCGTGAAGCAGCCCCATGAAGTCAATAGCCTGCATGGTCGCTGGGATGGTTATGTTCGTGCTGGAGCACAAGAGCCTGATACGACGGTTGCTACTGAAACATTGAGGGTTTTGGTTAAGCAAGTTCATACTATGCCTGATGGGTTTCATTTGAGTCCAAAGGTAGCAAAGATTTTTAACCAACGCATTGAAATGATGCAAGGGCATCAAGATGTAGATTGGGGATGTGCTGAAATTATGGCTTATGCTTCTTTGGTGGCTGAAGGGGGATGGGTACGGCTTTCTGGGCAAGATTCTGGGCGTGGCACTTTTTTTCATAGGCATGCCACGGTGTATGACGAAAAAACAGGCAAAAGTTTTATTCCATTAAAGCAGGTTGAATCGGGTAGTATGAGCCACTTTATGGTCGTGGATAGCATGCTTTCTGAATTGGCTGTGATGGCATTTGAATATGGTTATTCTGTATCTGAGCCGCGGGCACTGGTGATTTGGGAAGCACAGTATGGTGACTTTGCCAATGGTGCTCAGGTGGTGATTGATCAGTTTATTGCCGCGGGTGAATCCAAGTGGAGTAGAATGTCGGGCTTGGTCCTTTGGCTGCCTCATGGTTATGAAGGGCAAGGTTCAGAACATTCTTCTGCGCGTTTGGAACGTTTTCTACAATTGTGTGCAGAGGAAAATATGCAAGTGGTTTACCCAACAACGCCTGCACAACTATTTCATTTGCTTCGCCGTCAATCATTGATTCAAATGCGTAAGCCATTGGTGATGATGGGACCGAAAAGTATGCTGCGTTTAAAAGCATCTTTTTCGCAACTAGAGGATTTTGTTTCGGGTAGTTTTCAGTCTTTGTTGGGTGAGAGTAATCAAAATATTGATATTGAAACATCTCGCCGAGTGCTCATATGTTCTGGTAAAGTATATTATGATTTATTGGCAGAAAGAGAACGCTTGAACATTACAAATGTGAGCATCATACGTATTGAACGTTTGTATCCATTTCCTAGTGAAATATTAGAACAAACCGTGCGATGCTATAAGCAAGCTAAAGAAGTGCTTTGGGTGCAAGAGGAGCCTGCCAATCAAGGTGCGTGGTTGCATGTCAACAGTGCAATCAGACGTGTTTTGCTAGATACACAGAAGATTTATGGATTGAGTAGACCTGCTTTGGCTGCGCCAGCAGTGGGTTCAATCACCAGACATAAACAAGAATTGCAAGATTTGTTGGATAAAGCCTATGCAGATGACGTTGAAGGGTTGATGATTTGATGATGGGTTTAGAGGGGTAGATATGGATATTGAAATTAAAGTACCCAGTTTGGGTGAATCAGAAAATCAAGCCACCTTGGTTTCGTGGTTGAAATCAGTGGGTGATGAAGTTCAGGTGGATGATGTATTGGCTGAGATTGAGAGCGATAAAATCACCATGGAAATCACAGCTTTTGAGGCGGGTGTATTAAAAGCTGTGTATAAAGAGGCTGATAGTATTGTTGAGCCTGATGAGGTGATTGGTTTGCTGGATACTTCTGTGAAAGTAGAAAAGCCTAAAAAAAGCAAATCCAATCAGGGTAAGAAAACGAAAGTTGATAAAGAAGGCGAACATAAAAAAGAAAGCAACGATATGCTAACCAGTGGTGATGCGGTGAAAAAAGCCGAAAATATCGTGAAATCCATGAAAGAAAACCTTTCTTCATCTTCTAAGCAAGATGTAACGATTGCTGAGCGTATTGAAGATCGCATCCCGATGTCGCGCTTGCGCAAACGCATTGCGACGCGTTTGAAAGAGGCGCAAAACACGGCTGCTATGCTAACCACGTTTAACGAAGTGAATATGCAATATGTGATGGATATGCGGGATAAATATAAAGATGATTTTATGGATAAATATGGAATAAAGCTTGGTTTTATGTCATTTTTTATTAAAGCATGTGCATACGCCAGCTCAAAATATCCAGTAATGAATGCATATATTGATGGTGAAGATGTTGTCTATCATAACTATATGGATATGGGTGTTGCTGTATCCACGGATAAAGGTCTGGTGGTTCCCGTATTAAGAGATGTGGGTATGATGAGTTTTGCGGAGATTGAAAAGGGTGTTGTGAGCTTGGCAAGCAAAGCTCGTGAGGGTGGTTTGATGCCCGATGATTTGAAGGGTGGAACCTTTTCGATTACCAATGGCGGCGTGTTTGGTTCGATGTTGTCCACGCCTATTTTAAATACTCCGCAATCAGCGATTTTGGGGATGCACAATATTCAAAAGCGCGTTGTGGTCGAACATGATCAAATGGTGATTCGACCAATGATGTATTTGGCGCTGTCATATGACCATCGCTTGATTGATGGCAAGGATGCAGTGGGCTTTTTGGTGGCTGTGAAAGAAGCCTTGGAAGGTTTTGGTGGCGTGTTGTTGGATATCTAGTTTCTTTGTAAGTCTTGCTGGTTTAGCTCGACACAAGCTATGTGAAATTGGAGCAATCATGATAAATAAGCGCTATTGTATGATATTTTTGGGATTGATGCTGTTGCCATCATTGATTCAAGCTGGAGAAGCAACGGTGATAGCACTGCATCAAAGCGCGTGTCAATTTGTGGAAGCTGAAGGTGGCAAACAAGGTTATAAAGCAGATTCATTTCAGGCTTGTGAGAAGTTCAATGCACGTACCCAAAAAGAACGTTTGTCCAAGCAGCATGTTTTAACATTAAAACCAGGTTCTTATGTCTTTCGTGTATACAATGATGATGTACCTTATGTGCTTGGTTTTTGGCTCCGTGGTGAGGGCTTGGGGCGGTTGACTTTACCTTCTGCATCAGGCGGTGGTATTCATGTGGGTGAGTTTCGTGATTATAAGATTACGCTTGAAAAAGGTGAGTATCTTTATTCTTGTCCGTTGAACCCAACGCCTGATTATCGTTTGGTGGTGAGTGATACTAAGGGTACACCATGATAAAGCGTCTTTTACCCTTATTAATCATTATTATTGGAGCGGCACTCTTTTTCAGCTTTGGTCTACAGCAATATTTGAGTTTTGAAGCATTGGCTCAGCATAGAGAGATGCTTTTAGCACAGGTGCAAGCCCATGCAGTATGGGCATCGTTAGTGTATGTACTGATTTATATTGTAGTCGTAGCTTTATCCCTGCCTGGTGGTTTGGTGATGACGCTTAGTGGCGGTTTTCTATTTGGTGCGATTTGGGGTGCAATATTGGCAGTTGTAGGCGCGACATTGGGCGCTATTACGTTATTTCTAGCAGCAAAGACTTCATTGGGTGATTTTTTGTTGGCAAAAGCAGGGGGGAGTATCAAAAAGCTTCAAGCTGGATTTGAAGAAAATGTTTGGAGTTATATGTTTGTGTTAAGAATTGTTCCCATTTTCCCATTTTTCTTAATCAATTTAGCGCCTGCATTTTTGGGTGTTCCGTTACGTGTATACGCGATTGCAACATTTTTTGGCATCATGCCTGCTACCTTTGTTTATGCTTTAGCAGGCAGTGGTTTGGGGCGTGTGTTTGATCAAGGCGAAACTTTTTCTACGGCAGGGATTCTTACCCCTGAAATGCTGGGAGCATTGGTTGGTTTAGGATGCCTATCACTTATTCCCGTGATATACAAAAAATTTAAGGGTAAGGAGAATGCTGCATGAATACAGTTCAAACCGATATTTGTGTGATTGGTGCGGGCTCTGGTGGTCTATCGGTTGCCGCAGGCGCTGTGCAAATGGGCGCATCGGTTGTGCTCATTGAAAAAGGAAAAATGGGTGGTGATTGTTTGAACACAGGCTGCGTACCATCCAAAGCGATTCTTGCCGCAGGGCATGCGGCGCAAACCATGCGGGATGCGCGCTACTTTGGTATTGAAGCCGTTGAACCCAATGTCGATTGGGAAAAAGTGCATAAGCATATCCATGATGTGATTGCTCAAATTGCGCCCAATGATTCGGTGGAACGTTTTGAAGGCTTGGGTGTGAATGTGATTCAAGCTGCGGCTGAGTTTATCGATGAGAACACCATCAAAGCAGGCGATAGCATTATCCAAGCCAAGTATTTTGTAGTGGCGACAGGCTCATCCGCTTTTGTGCCGCCCATTGATGGCGTACATGATGTGCCCTATTTCACCAATGATAATATCTTTGATAAAAAAGAGAAGGTTGAGCATTTGATTGTGATTGGTGGTGGTCCCATTGGTATTGAGCTTGCTCAAGCCCATAGGAGGTTGGGGGCAAAAGTTACCGTGATTGAAGTGATGAAATTGCTTGCTAAAGATGACCCTGATTTAACAGCCATTGTGATAGAGCAATTGAGTAAAGAAGGTATCAACTTTCATGAAGGTGTGAACAACTTACGTTTTGAGCAACATGATGATGGTATCCATGCTTTCTTTGATGAGGACGATGGTGATAAAATCCAAGACTGTGATATTCAAGGTTCGCATTTGCTGATTGCTACAGGGCGAAAAGCCAATGTGAATGGCTTAAACCTTGAAGCGGCAAATGTAACTTATAGCCCGCGCGGCATTGAAGTGGATGCGCGCCTGCGCTCATCCAATAAACGTGTATTTGCCATTGGTGATGTGGCTGGACCTTATCAATTTACGCATATGGCGGCATACCAAGCAGGTATTATTATTCGTAATATGTTGTTTAAATTGCCTGCTAAAGTGGATTATTCTGCTGTGCCTTGGGTGACTTATACTGACCCTGAATTGGCACATGTGGGCTTAACCGAAGCAGATGTCAAAGCCCAAGGCAAAGAAGTGCGGATTCTGAAATGGAGCTTTGAAGAGAATGATAGAGCGCAAGCTGAGCAACGTACCGAAGGTTTGGTTAAAGTGATGGTCACACCCAAAGGTTTAATCCTTGGTGCAAGCATTGTTGGTTTGCATGCTGGGGAGTTGATTCAACCTTGGATTTTAGCCATTTCTCAAAAGATGAAGATTGGTGCCATGGCATCGGCAATTGCGCCATACCCTACCCTCGCAGAAGTGAATAAACGCATTGCAGGCAGTTTTTACACTGAAAAACTTTTTTCTAAAAGAACGAAGAAGGTTGTTTGTTTTCTTATGCGTTGGTTTTAATGTTTTTGCTAAGGGTATGAATTATAACCCTGCGGAAATTTTCCAGCCTTGCGCTGTTTTAGTCAATTGAAGTTGTTCGCGTTGTACAATATTTCGGACATCGCCATCGGCTTGCACTGAAATCGTATAACTTTGTTCACATTCGGCATGCTCATCATTGATGAGGTGGATATGTCGGTTAAGTGTATGAATATGAATATGATTGAATTGGCGAAACAGTAGGCTTATTTGTTCAATGGTGTGTTGCTTATCGGGGTAATTCGTTGCCAGAAGCTGATTGAAAGCATCTATGTTTTTTTCAGACATGGCTTTGTCTCGTGCATCTAAAAGATGAGAAATGGCGGTTTTATCTTGTTGCTCGCAAGCTGTGCTAAGCAGCAATAGGGTAATAACAA
>JALWPO010000021.1 GCA_026994965.1 Mariprofundaceae bacterium
ATGTTGTTAGGTTGTGATGAACATACTGTGCGCCAAATACGTTCCGCGCAAGGTGTAAAACCTGTATTTAAACGAGTGGATACATGTGCTGCTGAGTTTGAAGCCAGAACGCCTTATTTATATTCCACCTATGAAGAAGAATGCGAAGCTGCACCAACAGATAAGAAAAAAATTATGGTCTTAGGTGGTGGTCCGAATCGTATTGGTCAAGGTATTGAGTTTGATTATTGTTGCGTACATGCAGCATTTGCTTTATCTGAAGATGGGTTTGAAACCATTATGGTCAACTGCAATCCTGAAACGGTTTCTACCGATTATGATACATCGGATAGGTTGTATTTTGAACCGCTAACCTTTGAAGATGTGATGGCTATTGTTGAAGTTGAGAAGCCAACAGGCGTTATTGTGCAGTTTGGTGGACAAACACCACTTAAACTTGCTGAATCATTGCAAGAAGCTGGTGTGCCGATTATCGGAACAAGTCCTGACATGATTGATTTGGCAGAAGATAGAGAGCGTTTCCAACAACTTCTGCATGATTTAAAATTATTACAGCCTGAAAATGGCACAGCCCGCTCCACAGAGGAAGCTATGAATGTGGCCAAGGAGATAGGTTATCCTGTAGTGGTACGTCCTTCTTATGTATTGGGTGGCCGTGCCATGCAAATCGTACATGATGAAGATGGGCTTTTGCGCTATATGAATGAAGCTGTGCAGGCCTCACCAGATCATCCTGTGTTGTTGGATAGATTTTTGAATCAAGCTATTGAATTGGATGTGGATGCGCTTTGTGATGGTCATCGTGTCGTGATTGGTGGTATTATGGAGCATATTGAGGAGGCAGGTGTTCATTCTGGTGATTCGGCATGTTGCTTACCACCACATTCGATTTCACAAACAATTATTGATGAAGTAATTCGTCAAACCAAAGCATTGGGTATGGCATTGAATGTATTTGGTTTGATGAATATTCAGTTTGCATTGCAAGGTGAAACTTTATATGTGCTTGAGGTTAATCCTAGAGCTTCGCGTACGGTTCCATTTGTATCCAAGGCTACGGGTGTGCCATTGGCAAAAGTGGCAGCACGTATTATGTCGGGGCAAAGTTTGGATGACTTGGGCATTAATGAAATCAAACAACCAAGCACATTCCGCGCAGTAAAAGAAGCAGTGTTTCCATTTGTGAAATTTCGCGGCGTAGATCCATTATTATCACCAGAGATGAAATCAACAGGTGAAGTTATGGGTATTGCCAGCAGTTTTCCAGCGGCCTTTGCCAAGGCTCAATTGGGAGGTGGTTCCAGATTGCCTGATACAGGAAGAGCTTTTATTTCAGTACGCGATGTCGATAAAGATCGTGTAATTGAATTGTCGCAAACCTTGGTGGATGCAGGCTTTGAAGTATTGACCACTACAGGTACACATGCGACATTGAGCCGTGCTGGTGTGCCCAGCACCCATGTTGCCAAGGTGATTGATGGTGTTCGCCCTCATATTGTGGATAAATTATTGTCCGATGAAGTGAGTTTTATTGTGAATACCACAGAAGGTGTGCAGGCAATTAAAGATTCCAAATCCATTCGTCAGGCTGCATTGGATAGAGGTATCGTATATTTCACAACCATGGCTGGCGGATTAGCTGCTGCACAATCCATGGTGGGTGATGTAGATGTAACAGTTGTAAAAAATATTCAGGCATACCATAAGGATGAAGCATAATATGGAACGAGTTCCGATGACCAAAGAAGGCGCGGATACATTGCGTCAAGAATTAAACTTTTTAAAAAGTGAAAAGCGCCATCAAATTATCCGTGCCATTGAAGAAGCGCGTGCGCATGGTGATTTATCTGAAAATGCAGAATACCATGCAGCCAAAGAAGAGCAGGGCATGAATGAAGCACGTATCAGCATTCTAGAAGATAAATTAGCACGCGCACAAGTGATTGATCCCGCAAGCATTGATAGTAAGAGTATTGTGTTTGGTGCTAAAGTTGAATTGGTAGATGCTGAAACAGAAAAGACGGTGGTGTATCAAATCGTAGGTGAAGATGAGGCAGATTTAGCAGTGGGTAAGATTTCAATCACATCGCCCATTGCTAGGGCATTGATTGGCAAAGAAGAGGGTGATGAGGCGGTAGTTCGTGCACCAGGTGGTGAACGTGAATATGAAATTGTTAAGGTTAGCTACGTATAATGGCGATTTCTGCGCATTGTATTCGTATGGGGGCAGTGCGTTTTTGCTTGGCGATGATGATGGGATTATTGGTGGTGTCAGGCTATGTGGTTGCACCCGTGTTATT
>JALWPO010000022.1 GCA_026994965.1 Mariprofundaceae bacterium
CGCTCACCATTGAGCGAACCACGCAAATGCTCCATCACCAAACCGCGCATCAAAAGTTGCTCCATTTGCAATTGCAATGAAACACGCCATGGTTTTAAGAAACGCAAATCAGGCTCAACTGCGGCAGATGAATTAGAACCTTCTGATGCAACACTTTGTGTATCATTCGATGAAGCTTTTGCTGCATCACTGGCTGATACTTGCTGCTCACCAGCTTGCTTGCTGTTATCTTCTTTGGGTTGTGGCAACCAAGGATCAATATGCAATGTATTTGCAGCAACCCGCAATCGAATATCTGGTGCTTTGCTAAAGTTTGCTGTGCCTGATAATTGCAACATCTCATCATTCAATAGCAACTGCATATCACGAATATCCAAACGTTGGGTTGAGCCTGCCAGCGACGCACCCAATTTAACACTATCCCACGGTGCAGGATGCGCCGCATACATCTGGGTTAATGCAGGCACAAAATCGCTTAGCCATGCACGCTGAATTTTCTCACTTTGTACGCGCATTTGATAATTCGGTGTTTTGCTCAGCCCTTTAACATCGCCTTGCATATGCAACAATGCTTGATCATTGATGCTTACCGCCATATTTTTGATATGCAATACATTGGCATTGGGCATTTCCACTTTCCAACTTAGCCCTACTTTGGATGCTGCTGTTAATGCCGCATCACCTGCCAATAGCCGTACGCCATCTGGACGTTGCTCTGCTTGCACATTGAGCATCAGACTGGCTTGATGAATATCACCCAGCATTTCAGGCAATGCTGGCAATGAAGATGCAAAGGATTTCAAAGCAATCGCATCACTTTTAATAATCAATTGCACAGGCAAATGCCCAACATCCAAATGGGACAAATCAAGCAATGGCCCAATATTGGCCTGCATCTCAATCAAATCACCATTCACACGCGCTGAAACACGGGCTGAAACAGGGTGCTTGAGTTGCACATCATCCAATAGCACCTGCACATCACTTAATACTATATTTTTGCCCGCCTTATCATCTTTCCAAGTGAATTTACCATCTTTCAGTTTTAGAGATTCGGCAGTTAGGGCTACCAATGCAGGCGAAGTGGAAGGGCTAGAAGAAGGCGCAGATTTCGCTGTGCTTTTACCCTTTGCTGGCACTGCCTCTTTTGAACTTGCTGGCAATAAATCTTCCCAATTGCCCTCACCTTTTGCATTGCGTTCCAAATAGATTTCAGGCTCATCCAGTTTAAAGCGTTTAATTTCAATGGATTGGCTCAGCAAAGGTAAGAACGCCACCTGCACATCTAAATGTTTAACTTTAAGAAAATCATGCGCTGTAAAGCCCTTTCTATTCGCCAATGTCACTTGATCAAGGGTTACACCTACCCAAGGGAATAATGAGGCATGCAGCTCTCCAATCTGCAATACTCGACCTGTAGCATCTTCAACCTCTTGCTCAATTTGTTGTTTGTAATGATTAACATCAAGAAAAAATGGAATAGTTAACAATAAAATGACCACCAAAACCAACACGCTTAAACTGTATTTAACAATTTTCTTAATCATTTACAACCTCTATATCCATATTTTTAACGCTGTAGTTTGAACCCTTACCCATACTCACGCAAGCGCAGGAAAATAGTCCAGCAATGCTTCAAAGTGATACGCCGTATATGTTGCGCCTTGTGATTCCATTTCTCTTGCATCCTCATCATCAAAACAAGCCCCTATAGCCATCACTCCAGCATTTCTTGCCAATTGCATATCTGCATGTGAATCACCAACCAATACCGTTTGCTCTGGCTGCATACCCAGCTCATGCATGCATGCCAAGACCATCTCTGGATGCGGCTTGGAATGGCAACAATCTGCGGTTCTATAGGTATCAAAATAAGGGTATAAATCAAAATCCTGCAATACCCGCTCCAAGCCTGATTTACTTTTCCCTGTCACAATACCCATGCGATAACCACGCTGCTTTAATGTTTGCAACACATGCTCAACCCCTGCATATAAACCAACATCTTTTTCCCCTTGCTGATAATGCTTGCGATAAGCCTGTGCAATAGGCTCAATCCAATGTTCATGTTGCTCATAGCCTTGCATGTGCAGTAAACTATCAATCACAATACGCAATGATTGACCCAGTGCATGACGCACAAGAGCTGCATCAGGCGCAAGTAAACCATGCGCATCAAAACCTTGGCGCATCGCCTGTACAATCAGACGATTGGAATCGGTGAGCGTGCCATCACAATCAAATAGAATAAGCCG
>JALWPO010000023.1 GCA_026994965.1 Mariprofundaceae bacterium
CGCGTGCTTTACGCGCCGCATCCCTTGCCATCGCCGCTTCTGCGGCTTTGCCTACAATGGTGCGTGCTTCTTTGGGATTTTCTTCAAACCATTCGGATAATTTTTCATTCACGCTGCTTTCTACAATCGGACGCACTTCTGAAGACACCAGTTTATCTTTGGTTTGTGATGAAAATTTAGGATCTGGCACTTTCACCGATAACACAGCCGTTAAACCTTCGCGGCAATCATCGCCAGTGAGTGAAACCTTATGCTTTTTCAATAGACCATTGGCGTTGGCATAGTTGTTGATACAACGTGTGAGCGCTGCGCGAAATCCAGCCAAATGCGCTCCACCATCGCGTTGCGGAATATTATTGGTATAACAAAACACATGCTCTTGGTATACATCTGTCCACTGCATGGATAATTCTACACCCACATCATCTTTTTCTGTATTGATGCTGATACAACCCGCATGCAATGCGGCTCGCGTTTTATTCAAATGCTCAACAAAGGCGCTGATGCCGCCCTCATATTCAAACACCGCTTTATTGTTGTCTCGCTCATCCAAAAGCTCAATGCGTACACCTGAATTTAAAAAAGATAATTCGCGCAAGCGTTTGGATAAAATATCAAAGGACATATTCCGATGTGAAAAGGTTTCTAAACTGGGCAAGAAACGAACTTCTGTACCTGTGCCTTCTGCCTCACCAATCACTTTCAAAGGTTTAACCGTATCACCGCGCTCAAAACGACAAAGGTGAACTTTACCATCTCTGCGAATCGTCAACTCCAAATAATCCGATAACGCATTCACCACCGATACACCCACGCCATGCAAGCCACCAGACACTTTATACGAATTACTATCGAATTTACCACCCGCATGAAGAATGGTCATAATCACTTCGGCAGCAGAGCGCCCTTCTTCTTCATGCATATCCACAGGAATACCACGCCCATTATCGCGCACAGTCACAGAATCATCCGAATGCAAAATCACTTCAACTTTATCACAATGCCCAGCCAAAGCCTCATCAATGGAATTATCCACGGCTTCATAAACCATATGATGCAGGCCTGTGCCATCATCGGTATCACCAATATACATACCCGGGCGTTTACGAACCGCATCAAGACCTTTTAAAACCTTAATACTATCTGCACTATATTCCTGTTGGTTTTCTTCACTCATTTGAATACCTCATATTATTCATTCAACATCCAGCTTCAGGTGTTGCATACTTTGGTGTATCTCTGTGGACACATCACCCGGTGCACTCATCAACACTTGCCCTTGATGCTGTTGCAAACGTGCCATCAATTGCAATGCACGGGTGTTATCCAAAGATTCAAAACAATCATCAAGCAATAAAATTGGCATCATAGATTTGGCTTCTTGCAACACTGCACACTCTGCCAATCGCAATACAATCCCTGATACTTTTTGCTGCCCTCGCGAACCACACACCCGTATTTCACGGGTATCATAACTGATTTTCAACCTATCACAATGCGGGCCTTGCATCACACGCCCAAGTCGCTGATGTTCATCGCGTTTATGATGCAACCAAACAAGCCATTCATCCCGTTTTTCAAAGCCTTGCCCAGATATTTCAATCCGAAAGGGTAAATCCAACCAATCACGTTCTTGATCCAGATGCTGATTTAACTTGGCTAATATAAGGTTGCGTTTTTGATTGAGTATAAGCCCATGCTCAACAATTTGCTGCTCCCAACCTTCGAGTTCATCCGCGCTGCCATGATGCCTAAGCAGGCGACCTCGCTGCATCAATGCCCGCAAATAG
The DNA here is from genome assembly GCA_026994965.1 of Mariprofundaceae bacterium. GTDB lineage: Bacteria > Pseudomonadota > Zetaproteobacteria > Mariprofundales > Mariprofundaceae. The sequence continues at coordinate 1,791 of JALWPO010000023.1, forward strand.
CGCTGATAATGGGCATACACAGCCGGTTGCGTGGCAATCACAAGCCTATCCAACCATTTTCGACGTTCACCCGGTGCGCCATCAATCAAACGTACCCCTTGCGGCGCATCCACAATCAAAGAAATATGCTCAAACACATCCTTGCGCTTGGCAACTTTGCGCCCCTGCAAAGACATATCCACCTTGCCCTTTTTCCCATCCACACGAATATGCAATGGGCCATAACGCTGAATCGTGGCTTGAATATGAAATGATTTTTCTCCCCAGCGGGTAAGTTGCGGGGCTTTGGCTTGGCGAAATGAGCGCCCATACGCCAGCATATAGGCAGCTTCTAATACTGTGGTTTTGCCGCTGCCATTATCGCCACTGATAAGATTCAAATGCTCACCACATGCCCAGTTAAAATCGTGGTGGCAACGCAAATCGCGAATATGAATGTTTTGTAAACTTAGGCGGGGAG
>JALWPO010000024.1 GCA_026994965.1 Mariprofundaceae bacterium
GAGTTAACCAAGCTATGGCAGAGCTGTTAAATTCAGTTAAACCACAAGTATGCTTGACCATTGGCGGTTCGGATTCGTGCGGCGGAGCAGGCATTCAGGCTGATTTGCAGGTGTTTTCAGCCCTTGGCATGCATGGTTGCAGTGCAATTACAGCATTAACAGCGCAAAACCATCAAACCATTCATCGTATTGAGGCTGTATCATTGGCGCAATTGGATGCGGAGATGCATGCGATTTTTGATGCTTATGATGTACTGGCTGTGAAAACGGGCATGCTGGTGAGCGCAGAACATATTACAGTTATTTCTGCTTGCTTGGATATATATCATCAGAATAAACCGCTTGTGGTTGATCCTGTGATGGTTTCAAGCTCTGGTAAACGTTTATTGGATGCTGGAGCCATTGAAACGCTGAAACATACACTGATGAAAACAGCGACCTTGCTTACACCCAATATGGATGAAGCCGCAGTGTTTCTAGGTGAACCAATATGTAATCCTGAACTGCAAAGCGCTGATTTGGCGAATCAATGGGATGTATCTGTGTTACTTAAGGGTGGTCATGAGCATAACAGGCAAACATGCCGAGATATACTTGCAGAGAAGGGCAGTGGCACGGTTTTATTTTCACACCCAAGACAAACTTGTGCACCCATGAAACTACACGGTACAGGCTGCCGACTAGCTTCTGCTATTGCGGTCTATTTGGCACAAGGTGAAAACCTAAAACATGCTTGTGAATATGCGATTGCGCATACCCAAACATACTTGCATGATTAAACATATTGCGTTACCTTGTCACGTAATATAGATAATTTGTTGGTAATTAAGGGGTTTTATGTGGCAAGGGCAAAATATAATATCACTTCACAAGATTGTTGGTTTGCCAGGCGCTGGATAGAAAAGAAGCTGGAAAACCCAACATGGCTTGCGGATAACCGCAATTATCCAGCCAAACATGCCCTTATGCGCGTGCGAGATGGCGCAGATGCATTGAATGCTTGGTGTGAAACTTGGCTGAAAAAAACACATTGGACGCAGATGAAAAATGCCATCCGTGCAGCTCGCAAACGCGCCAAAGGTGTGGATACAAAAACCATTACGCTCACACAACAGGCTTGGTTTATTCTTGATTATCATGCACAAAAAGATGGATGCACATTATCGGAAGTAATCGAACGCAAATTATCTCAGGATATTACACTCTCATCTTCTTAATGTTTTACCGCGCCACTTGGTGCAATCGGCATAATTTGTGCAATCTCGCCAAATTGTGCCTCGTAATTGCCTATGCTTTCTTGCAAAGCTGCAACAATACGCTTGGCATGTGTAGGCGATATAATCACACGTGCATTGACCATGCCTGTGGGTGGTGATGCCAAAATAAAATCTAAAACGAATTCTTCTTGTGTATTGGCAACGAACATTTGATTGGCATACACACCACGCTGTACATCAGGTGGTACCTGAATCTGCAATTCTTGCGTGGTTGGCTGCTCTAATTTTTGATCATGCTTGCTCATGTCTACTCCATAATTCTGCTTTAGCTTGTTCATATAAGCCTTCAAGTTCATTGATATCTAAAGCTTTTAAATTTATCCCTTGTTTCTCACCTATGCTTTCCATCGCTCGAAAACGCGATGAAAACTTACGATTGGTATGCATCAGAGATAACTCTGCATCCAAATCTAACTTGCGTGCTAAATTCACTAAGGTGAAAAGCACATCACCAAACTCATCTTCAATCCGTGCCTGAGAAGCGCCTGATTCCACTTCATGCGCAAGCTCTTCCAACTCTTCTCTCATTTTTGGAATCACATCTTTGGCCTCAGCCCAATCAAAGCCAATGCGAGCTGCACGCTGTTGCTGTTTTTGTGCATATTTTAGTGCAGGAAGGGGTGGAATACCATCCATCAAGCTTTTGCGTTCTGTATGTTCGGTATCTTTAAGTGATTCCCATTGCGCATTCAAATCCGATGGCTGGGCATCATCAAAGACATGAGGATGCCTATAAATCATTTTTGCCACCAATGCCTCTACAATGTCTTGCCAGTTGAATTGACCTTGTTCTTCGGCAATGCATGCATAAAAAGCAATTTGTAATAATAAATCCCCAAGTTCGTGAAGTAGGGGTTGCCAGTCTCCTTGCTCTGAAGCTGTGTCAATGGCTTCTAAGACCTCATGTACCTCTTCTAAGGTATAACGCCGCAAACTTTCAATGGTTTGCTCTTTATCCCATGG
>JALWPO010000025.1 GCA_026994965.1 Mariprofundaceae bacterium
GCTGTGAGAACGTTCAAGATACCATCATAGAAAATGCATCCATGGTGGTGCTTAATTTTACATTGCAATTTATTCCATTGCATGAGCGAGAGTCGTTATTAAAGCGAATTTATCAGGGTTTAAAGCCAGGTGGAGTGTTGGTTTTATCCGAGAAAGTTTCCTTTGATGATTTAGGGAAGAATGATTGCCTAACAATGCTTCATGAGGCTTTTAAACGCAGCCAAGGCTATTCGGAAATGGAAGTGAGTCAGAAGCGGCAGGCTTTGGAGAATGTGCTTCTTCCTGAATCGCCTCAAATGCATCATCAACGTTTAGGACAAGCTGGGTTTGCAAGTAGCCATACATGGTTTCAATGCTTTAATTTCGTGTCCATATTGGCTTTTAAGTGAAAGCTTATCGTGATGCTGAAAAAACACGTCTAGTCGCAGCGTTAGAGCAGTCTGATTTATGTGCGTATTGCCATGAAATATTGGAATTATTTACGCGAGGTTGGGATAAAGTATTCAAGCATGGAGATTTGCCACGTTGGGCGAGTGGATTTCATGCATTGCCTAATATCATGCCTTCAAGTGTGGATTTGCAGGCAGATACAGTCCGTATCGGGCAGGTATCAGATGCTACTTGTAATCAATCATGCATTGAAGAATCGTTGCAAGCTATGCATCCATGGCGCAAAGGCCCATTTGATATATTTGGTGTGCATATCAATACAGAGTGGCGATCGGATTGGAAATGGAAGCGTTTGCACAAGCATATTTCACCCTTGAAAGATAGAATGGTTTTGGATGTGGGCTGTGGCTCGGGTTATCATATGTGGCGTATGCTTGGTGATGGCGCGGGTATGGTTCTAGGCATTGACCCAACACCCTTGTTTTCTATGCATTTTGCAACAGTTAAGCGTTATGTTCCTGATGCTAAGGCGTATTTATTGCCCGTTGGTATTGATGATATGCCCAAGGATATGCGATTGTTTGATAGCGTATTTTCTATGGGTATTTTGTATCATCGCAAATCACCATTGGAGCATTTGGAGCAACTCAAGAATTTACTGCACCAAGGTGGTGAATTGGTACTCGAAACATTGGTTGTGGAAGGCGATGTGAACACCTGCCTTGTTCCACAGGGTCGATATGCCAAAATGCGAAATGTATGGTTTATTCCATCGGTAGAGATGTTGACATTATGGATGGGGCGTTGCGGATTTAAACATATTCGCTGTGTGGACGTGAGTGTTACCTCTATTGAGGAGCAACGTGCTACGGATTGGATGCGATTTGAATCATTGGATAGTTTTTTGGATAAAAATGATAGGGCAAAAACGATTGAAGGTTATCCTGCACCCAAGCGTGCCATCATGATTGCAGAAAGCATTTAGTTTATTGGTTATTTCCCTAAAGTTATTTAGGGAGAAAAGGGTGTCTAACCGCCCGATAGCTTGGCTTTAAAACCTTCTTTCTCAAGAAGCTCTAGGAGCTTGTCCCTATGATCCCCTTGAATTTCAATGCAATGGTTTTTGACTGCACCACCTGTACCAAGTTGGGCTTTCAATTTCTTTTGCAGTGCTTTGAGTTCTGCATCAGCAAGCGGCAGACCATCAATGACGCACACGCTCTTGCCACCACGGCCTTTGCTTTCTCTACGAATACGAACGCCTTGTTTATGAGGCTTTTTAATCGATAGTGCATTTTTTATATTGCCCTTTCTTTTTTTATGTTGCTTGTTTTTCATGGGTTTACCAATTTGACCATCTTCACTTGAATATACGAGACGTTTATTTTGATGCATAAGGCTCTCCTTAAGGTGATGAAAAGTAGTATGCGATATGGATAAATATACGCAATTCCTAGCATAAGATAGTATGATAATTCCCTTTAAGCATTTAGGGAACAAGTGTTTTATTCACTTGTTTTTTCTATAAGTAAAGTTGCGCTTGCCGCCCTCCTTGATGCAAGGCATCATTCGCCTTCGCTAAACCATTTGGGGGACTCAATGGCAAGTAAGAAAAAACAACAAGATACGGCTGGAATGACACAGGAAGGTCGTTTTTATAGTGCTGAGCGTTTGCATGCCATGCATGATATGATGCTTTATATCCGCCGCTTTGAAGAAAAAGCTGGGCAGATGTATGGCTTAAAGAAAATTGGCGGATTTTGCCATTTATGCAATGGGCAAGAAGCGGTTTGTGTGGGCATGGATGAGGCAGCTGAACCTACGGATTATATGTTGACCAGCTACCGTGATCATGGACATATTTTAGCTAGAGGCACAGATGGTGTGGCTGTGATGGCAGAGCTTTTGGGTAGAGAAGGCGGTGTTGTGGGCGGCAAGGGTGGCTCTATGCATATGTTTGATAAGTCTAAAAACTTTGCAGGCGGTAATGGTATTGTGGGTGAGCAAGTGCCTATCGGTACAGGCTTTGCTTTTGCTAGTAAATATCGTGATGATAAACGCGTTTCGATTACCATCATGGGCGATGGTGGTGTGAATCAGGGCGCGGTGTATGAATCATTTAATATGGCAGCGCTTTGGAAGCTTCCTGTTGTCTTCGTGATTGAAAATAATCAATACGCTATGGGTACATCTTTAAGCCGCGCGTCGGCAGAAACCCATTTATATAAACGTGGTATTTCTTTCAAAGTACCAGGGATTCAAGTTGATGGCATGGATGTATTGGAAGTGGAGCGCAAAATGACAGAAGCGTTGGAGCATGCACGTTCTGGACAAGGACCGATTATTGTTGAAATGATGACCTATCGCTATCGTGGTCATTCGATGTCAGATCCTGCAACCTATCGTACGCGTGATGAAGTGGATGAATGGCGTTCTGGTCGCGACCCCATCGTACGCTTGCAAAAACAAATGGTTGAAGCAGGGCTAGCTACTGAAGCAGAATTTAAACAAAAAGACAAAGATATTAAGAAAGAAGTGGTGGCAGTGGCAAAAGCTGCGGAAGCGCAATCTGAACCTGAACTTTCTAAACTTTGGGATGATATTCTCACCGATGAGATCCCTAATGCATATCCATATCCAAGGCAGGTGGGATAATCATGGCTAAAATTACGTATCGTGAAGCATTAAATCAGGCGATGTGCCAAGAGATGGAACGTGATGATCGCGTTTTTCTTATGGGTGAAGAAGTCGCAGAATACAATGGTGCATACAAAGTATCCCAAGGGATGTTGGACAAATTTGGCCCACGCCGTGTGATTGATACGCCGATTACCGAGCTTGGTTTTGCGGGGCTTGGTGTAGGCGCTGCTATGGCAGGATTGCGTCCGATTATTGAGTTTATGACTTGGAACTTCGCTGTTTTGGCAGCAGATCAAATTGTAAATGCAGCAGCTAAGATGAAATATATGACGGGTGGTCAATACGATTGCCCGATGGTATTTCGTGGGGCTGGGGGAGCTGCAGCGCGTGTGAGCTCTCAGCATTCGCAAGCCTTTGAAAATTGGTATGCCAATATACCAGGCTTGAAGGTTGTGATGCCATCCAATCCTGCTGATGCCAAAGGTTTATTAGCCGCTTCCATTCGCGATAATGACACGGTGATTTTTATCGAAAATGAAATCAATTATGGTGATATTGGTGAAGTGCCAGAGGGCGAATATATTATTCCATTGGGCAAGGCTGATATTAAACGTGTGGGTAAAGATGTTACGTTAATTGCGCATTCACGTATGACAGGTTATGCCCTGCTTGCAGCTGAAGAGCTTGCTAAGCAAGGCATTGATGTCGAAGTGGTGGATCCGCGTACCATTCGTCCGCTGGATGAGGCGACTATTCTAGCATCGGTGGCGAAAACCAATCGTGCAGTTGTGATTGAAGAAGGCTGGCGCTTTGCAGGTATTGGTGCTGAAATTTCAGCGCGTATTATGGAAAAAGGTTTTGATGATTTGGATGCACCTGTTGCTCGTGTGACTGGTAAAGATGTACCTATGCCATATGCAGCGAATTTGGAGCAATATGCATTGCCATCGGTTGCTGAAATTGTGGAAGCCGCGCGTGTTGTGTGCAATAGAGCCTAAGTTATTAGATTGACAAATGATTCAAACCACCAAGCCACCAAGGTTTTCCTTCGTGTTCTTCGTGGTGAAACCCTAAAGAGGTAAACTATGCCAATTGATATTTTTATGACCCAATTATCACCGACGATGACCGAAGGTAAAATTGCGCGTTGGCTAAAAAAAGAAGGCGATACACTTGAATCAGGTGAAGTGATGCTTGAAGTGGAAACGGATAAAGCGACCATGGAAGTGGAAGTGATTGATGAAGGTGTGTTGCATAAAATCATTGCACCAGAAGGTACACTTGTAACTGTGGGTGAAGCTATTGGTGTGATTGCTGAAGAAGGTGAGGAAGTGCCTGCAGATTATGTGCCTGAAGGGGCAGGTCAAGAGCCTGTGCTTGAAACACATGGTACACCTGCAGCAGTAGAAGCAGAGCCAAAACCAAGCCCTGTGCCTGCGCCGCGTGAAGTGGCAGGTGAAGCTCCTGCTGTTGATATGGCAGCTGTTGAACGAGCAGCCGATGATAAACGTATCAAGGCGTCTCCTTTGGCACGCCGCTTGGCCAAGCAGAAAGGGATTAACCTTGCAGCCATCACAGGTACAGGCCCACGTGGTCGTATTGTAAAAGCTGATGTGGAAAAAGCTGCCAAGCGTGGCATCAATTTGGGTGGTGCTGAAAGCTTTGTGCCACGCGAAATTCGTCCGCTACCTGCTGGCCTTATGCCGTATCATGCTGATGAATACGATGCGATTGAAAATAGCATGATGCGTAAAGCCATTGCGCGCCGTTTAACCGAGTCCAAACAACAAGTACCTCATTTCTATTTAAGCGTGGATGTGGAGATGGAGCGCTTGATGGATTTGCGTGCGCAACTGAATGAAGCTGCGGATGGTGCGTTTAAATTGAGCGTGAATGATTTTATCGTTAAAGCTGTATCCAAAGCTTTGGTGGATGTGCCTGCGGCCAATGCATCATGGGCGGATTCACATACTTACCAGCATAAACATGCACATATTTCGATTGCAGTGGCGATTGAGGGAGGCTTGATTACCCCGATTGTTCGTTTTGCAGAGCAAAAGAGTATTGTGGATATTTCCAATGAAATTAAAGAGTTGGCAGGAAAGGCGCGTGCTGGCGAATTAAAACCTGAAGAATATACAGGTGGTACATTCTCAATTTCCAATTTGGGCATGTACGGTATCAAAGAATTCCAAGCGATTGTGAATCCACCAGAAGGTGCGATTTTAGCTGTTGGCGGCACTGAAGAACGTGTGGTGGCTGAAAATGGACAAGCCGTGGTCAAGAAAATGATGACATTAAGCTTATCGTGTGACCACCGTGTCGTGGATGGTGCTGTGGGTGCGGAATATTTGAACGCACTGAAAAAACATCTTGAGTGCCCAGCGAGTGTATTGATTTAATTATTAAACAAAACACCACCAAGTCACCTATATCATTAAGGTAAATCCTTCGTGTTCTTCGTGTTCTTCGTGGTGAACCCATAAAGAGGTAAACCATGCCGATTGATGTATTTATGACCCAATTATCACCGACCATGACTGAGGGTAAAATTGCCCGCTGGTTGAAAAAAGAGGGTGATACCCTTGAATCAGGCGAAGTCATGCTTGAAGTGGAAACCGACAAAGCAACCATGGAAGTGGAAGTCATTGATGAGGGTATTTTGCATAAGATTATTGCCAAGGAAGGTGATTTAGTGCCTGTTGGTGCTGCTATTGCGGTGATTGCTGAAGAAGATGAAGAAGTACCTGCTGATTATCAGCCTGAAGGTTTGACAGAAACATCAGCTCCAGTAGCTGAAACCATGCCTGTGGCAACGCCTGAACAAGTGGTGGAAACGCTTGCGGCTGCACCATCGGGTGATGATGAAGAGCATGAACTCAATCTTAAACCAGCGGGCGTGTTTAATCCTGATGGCGAATATGATGTGGTGGTGATTGGTGCTGGCCCTGGTGGTTATGTGGCGGCGATTCGCGCTGCGCAATTGGGTTTGAAGGTAGCATGTATTGAATCTACGCATTTGGGTGGTATTTGTTTGAACTGGGGTTGTATTCCCACCAAAGCATTGTTGCGTACAGCAGAAATTATTAACGTTATCCAACATAGTGGTGATGAGCTTGGTTTGGGTATCACGAAAGCCAAACCCAACCTTAAAAAAGCAGTAGCACGTTCACGTAGAATTTCAGCGAAATTGAATGGCGGCATTGGATTCTTATTCAAGAAAAACAAAGTCACCCATATTGAGGGCTTTGCCACATTTGAAGCCGATAATAAATTGATGGTGAAAGATGCTGATGGCAAGTCTTCACAAGTCACTGCCAAGCATGTGATTGTGGCAACAGGCGCAAGAGCGCGAGCATTCCCAGGTATGGATGTAGATAACGAAGTGATTATCACCTACAAACAGGCATTGGCACCAAATAAACTGCCCAAAAAACTTGTGGTGATTGGTTCGGGCGCGATTGGTATGGAATTCGCTTATTTCTATAATGCGATGGGCTCGGAAGTGACTGTGATTGAGGCAGCACCACAAATCCTACCTTTGGAAGACGAAGAGATTTCAAAAGTGGTGGCACGTTCATTTAAGAAAAACAACATCAATATCATCACAAGTGCGATGGTGTCTTCAGCGAAGAATGTTGATGGCAAAGCTGTGGTGGAATACACTGTAAAAGATAAAGCGCAAACCATTGAAGGCGATGTATGCCTTGTGGCTGTGGGTGTTGTGGGTAATACCGATAGTATTGGTGCAGAAAACACATCCATGAAAGTGGAGCGCCAACAAATTGAGGTAGATGATTATTATCGCACGGATCACCTTGGCATTTACGCGATTGGTGATGTGATTGGTGCACCAGCACTGGCGCATGTAGCAAGCCATGAAGGGATTGTGTGTGTGGAAGCGATTAACGGGGCTACACCGCATCCTGTAGATTATGGTAATGTGCCGGGTTGCACCTATTGCCAACCGCAAGTGGGTTCATGTGGTAAAACTGAAAAACAATGCAAAGAAGAAGGTTTGAATATTAAAGTCGGTCGTATGGCATACGGCACCAATGGTAAAGCTATGGGATTGGCTGAAACCGATGGCATGGTTAAAACCATTTTTGATGCAGAAACAGGTGAGCTTCTTGGCGCACATATTGTAGGTGCAGAAGCTACTGAACTGATTGTATCGTTGCAGTTAGCGCGTACTTTGGAGACTACAGAAGCAGAGTTGGCGCATCATATGTTCCCGCATCCAACCTTATCAGAAATGATTCATGAATCTGTGCTGGATTCGGATGGAAAAGCGATTCATATTTAAGTTGGATAAATGTATAAAAAGGGCTGCCAATGGCGACCCTTTTTGTTAGCGCATGTTTATGACTAACTAATAATATATATGCGATTGATATTGTATATCATCAAAATCAAAAGTAATTCGGATGGCAATCAAGTGTGTTTTTCTCATGGCATGCTACTTATTTTTTGCGCAGACCATGCGAATACGTTCAGCAGGAACCCATAGTTGTTCTAAAAGATATGTTTTGAAGTCACTGGGATAGTCTTGTTTATCCAAGGCTTCTTTCATGCAATTGAGCCACATATCACGTTCAGCTTCTCCAATGACCAAGTGTGAATGCACTTGAGGAATACTGATTTGCCCGTATTTTTTAGCAAATAGACGTTCTCCACCTGTCCACCCACTTAAAAAACAAACCAGTTTATCTTCAGATTCTGTTAAATCTTTAGGGTGCATATCACGAATGATTTTGTAATCAGGATTATCACTCATCACTTGATAAAAATCAGCAACCAACTTTTTTAGTCCCTCAATTCCGCCAGCAGCATCATAGGTGGCAGAACCATTTCCATATTGTGGCATCGTAACTCCGTAAGCTTATAGATTTATATTACACTAAATATAGTAGCACATACTAAAGAATGGCACAAAATATGCGATAGCTATCAGTGAGCAGTCTCACTGAAGCTATATATTTAAGTAGGCTAGCTTTGAATGATTGATATGGAGGTTTGTAATGAATACTTACCGAGCACGTTCCATTGCAGAAGCTTTTTCACCCATCAATTCCTTTGCTGTGCAAAGGTTGAAGAAAGGGGTGTTGGTGAACTATTTGAACAACCATGCTTATTTTGAAGCCGAAGATAAATTTTGGACATTTGTCTTTAGGCTTGCACAAGTGAATCATGAAGAAGGTCAGGTGGCTGAAATCGAAGCTGAGTTTATTGTCTAACATTCATTTAAACTTAACCCTATAAGGTCTATATGCTTGTTTTTCAAGCGTTGAAAGTTGTACTCAATCTTCACATATATATCGGAGCGCATCATCTGCGCATTTCAAATGAAGGAGAAGGAAGATGAGTATAAAGAGAAAGGCGGTAGGTGTAATCATGGCTACGTTATTGGTCAGCCCTGTATGGGCAGCAGATAAACCAGCCAAAACAAAACAACAAGAGCTGAATTATCAGCAAATGCAAGCTAGCGAGCATAAAAGTATTAAAGAGGCTGCTAAAGCATTGGAGATGACAGGTCTTGCTTTGAAACAACTGGATGAAAATAAAAAGGATAAAGCATTAAAAACTTTAGCCATGGTGACAGGGCAACTTGAAATTATCGTTGCTCAACATCCTGATTTGGCTCTTGCACCTATTGATTCGCAAGTTGCGGTATTGGATTATCAAGGTGATAAAGAAACTGTAAAAGCCATTCGTAAATCTGCTGTTGATTTACTTGAAGATGGGAAATTACAAGAAGCTAGGTTGCTGATTAAAGATATAGGCAGTGAAATTGTTATCAGCACACGAAAATTGCCATTGGCAACTTATCCTGATGTGATTAAGTCTGTTGCACCTATGATTAATAAAGGTAACATAAAACAAGCAAAAGTGACTTTGGAGCAAGCATTGTCTACTGTAGTGGTAACACAAGATGTGATTCCTTTACCTGTACTTCGTGCATCCACAGCACTGGCTGAGGCAAAGGCTTTGGCTAAACAAGAGA
>JALWPO010000026.1 GCA_026994965.1 Mariprofundaceae bacterium
TTGCATACGCCTATACATTCCATAGCAAACAAAGCACGACAGGTTTGATTGCGGGCACATATCGTGATCGTAAACAAACCTTGGCAGTGTCTATCTCTAAGGCTTTTTAACCTGAGCAATACAGCATCGCTTTTTTCCTCGGACGCTACATCTGAAAGCTTGGATGTGCCGCTGGCGTATCGTTTGCGCCCGCATAAACTTGAGGATATACAAGGTCAAAGTGAGCTAACAGCAGATGATGCTTGGTTTGCAACATTAATCGCTGAGGGCAGGGCTATTTCATGTATATTCTGGGGTCCACCCGGTGTAGGTAAAACGACGCTGGCAACATTGATGGCGGAATCGGCAAATATGCCTTTTGCCCATTTATCGGCTGTTTCGGCAGGGAAAAAAGAAGTGCAGGCGGTGGTTGCAAAAGCAACAGCAGAGAATAGAGCGTATGTGCTATTCTTGGATGAGATTCATCGCTTTAACAAAGCCCAGCAAGATGTATTGCTCCCCTATATTGAGAATGGCACACTGATTTTGGTCGGGGCGACTACAGAAAACCCTTCATTTAGCCTCAATAATGCCTTGTTATCCCGTTGTCGGGTCATCACTTTAAAGGCTTTGGATGTACAGGCGCTTGAGCATGTTTTATTGCGCGGGCTTGAGGTGTTGCAAACGCAGAACAAGGATTTCTCAGTTGAAGCTCAAGCTTTGCACTGGTTGGCTGCTTCGGCAGAGGGTGATGCAAGGTATGCATTGAATGCATTGCAAGCGTTGTTTGATGCCAATCCAAGCCAGCAATGGAAGCAAGCTGAGGTTGAGAAGCTATGGCTGCATAAACAGGCAAATTATGATCGCGATGGTGATGGACATTATGATTTTATTTCAGCCTTGCATAAATCTATTCGAAGCTCGGATGTGGATGCATCATGTTATTGGTTGGCGCGCATGCTAGAAGCAGGTGAGCAGCCTTTGTATTTGGCTAGACGTTTGATTCGTATTGCCACAGAAGATATTGGTTTGGCTGACCCCAAAGCTTTAACGGTTTGTCTGGATGCACAGCGCATGTTTGAAATTTTAGGCAGTCCAGAGGGAGAGCAAGGCTTATTTGAAGCTACGATTTATTTGGCATTGGCGCCGAAAAGTAATGCAGCTTATATGGCAGAAAAAGCTGCACGAAAATTAGCCAAAGAAACGCAGGCTTTGGATGTGCCTATGCATTTAAAAAATGCACCTACAGCCTTAATGAAAGAGATGGGGCATGGTGAAGGCTATCAATATGCACATCATGCACTTGATGCAGTGGTGACACAGAGGCATTTTCCTGAAAGTATGGATGAGGTGGTATTGTTTGAGCCCACATCACGCGGATTTGAACGAACATTGCGTGAGCGCAAAGCATGGTTACTGGAGCGAAGAGACACCTTGCGGAGGGATAATAAGAAATGAAACAGATGTTAGCGGTAGCATTGGGTGGAGCATTGGGCGCTATGATGCGATTTTGGGTGTCAGGGGCAGTGCAGCGGCATGTGGGCGGTGCTTTTCCTTGGGGTACTTTATTCGTCAATGTATTGGGAAGTTTTTTATTGGGATTTTTGTTTGTATGGCTGTTGGAGCGTAGCACGGTGGGTGAGTTGGCTAGGCTATTGATAACTGTTGGTTTTTTTGGTGCATTCACTACTTTCTCAACATTTTCTGTGGAGACAGTGCGTTTAGTGCAAGAGGGCGCATTGGCATGGGCTATCGGTAATATCTTGTTGCAAGTGATGTTATGTGTTTGTCTTGCTTGGGTGGGCATGCAATTGGCACGTGTGATATAAAGATGAAAAAAGAATTCGTTTGCGTTAGTTTGGCGTGAATATTTGGGGTTGAAAGGTATTTGGTTATGAATGTTTATAGTTTTACAGGGCGATTGGCTAGGGATAGCGAAACACGATTTACACAAGGTGGCATGGCGATTTGTTCATTTACTGTGGCTGTGGATTTTGGTTATGGTGAAAACAAAGGCACAAATTGGCTACGCTGTTCGATTTTTGGCAAACGTGCTGAGGGCGGTTTGCCTAAGTATTTGGTCAAGGGTGCGCAAGTTGCAATCAGTGGTGAATTGCGTGTGCGTGAATACGATGATAAAGATGGCAATAAACGAACATCGGTGGATGTATCTGTGGATAAGATTGATTTGATTGGTGGTCGCAGCGATGGTGGACAAGGCGGCGGTGGTTATCAACAGCAAGGTGGTGGGCAACAAGC
>JALWPO010000027.1 GCA_026994965.1 Mariprofundaceae bacterium
TTTTTCATAGTATTTTTGCCTTGTGCATGATGGTGCAATTGGCTGTGGGCGAATTGATGGATGTGCCAGAAGTAGATGAGAATATGCCAGCGATAAGCAGCAGCTATAACTTGGTGACACCTGCTTTTGCGCATGAAGGGCATCATACTGTAGGGCCTGTAGAAGAAACATTGGGTTTTGAAGTGCATGAAATTTTGGGTTTGACCATTGCGGCATTGGTTGTGATTCGCATCATGCTTGCCATGACCTCATTGCCAGGTGCGAATTGGCGACATCTTTTTCCATGGTTGTTTGCTGAAGGGCGCAAACAACTCTCATCTGAAATCAAATTGCAAATGGCAGGCTGGAAATCCATGAAACTTGCACCACCAGAAGATGGTGAAGCCGTTGCACGTAGTGTGCATGGTCTGATAATTTTATCGTCGGTTATCATGGGAATCACAGGAACAATCTTATATTTTGGTTGGAGCACGACTGCCCCACAAACAGAGATGATTGAGTGGGTTGCAAGCATTCATGAAACGGTTGTGGGTGGGCTTGAAGCCTTATTGGGTGCTCATATCTTGGCAGTAATTTTACATCAGCGCCAAGGTCACAATATTATCGACCGCATCAAACCGACGGTCTAAACCTTGTCTTTAAGCGTACAAATGAAGGCGTTGGGCGATGAAACTCGTCTGCGCCTTTTTTCTTTATTGGGGCAGCATGATGAGCTTTGTGTTTGTCATTTGGTGGATGCCATGCAACTGCCGCAAAGTACCATATCTAGGCATTTAAGCGTGTTGCGACATGCGGGTTTGGTTTCAACACGGCGTGATGGAAAATGGATGTATTATCGTTTGCATGGCGATATAGCAAAGCAGCTTTTCGAGCTTATTTATCAGTATAAGAATGTACATATGCAGCAAGATACTCAGGCATTGGAAACTTTATTTGATTAACATCTAGTTATTTACATATTCGGATTTATAGATATGTTTCGCCTTGTTGGAGGTAAACATGTCAAAAAATCAATCACAATCCATGGGAATCTTTGCTCGGTATTTAAGTCTTTGGGTATTGCTTTGCATGATTGCAGGGCTTGTATTGGGCAATCTCTCTCCCACTTTTTTCCATACTTTAGCCAATATTGAAGTGGCACAAATCAATTTAACCGTAGCTGCGCTTATATGGGTGATGATTTTACCCATGCTATTAAAAATTGATTACACCTCCTTGCATAAGGTTTGGCAGCATAAGCGTGGTATTATGGTGACTGTGGGTGTGAATTGGTTGGTGAAGCCCTTTTCTATGGCGCTATTGGGCTGGTTTTTCATTTATCATGTATTCTCGGATTATTTGGATCCGTTACAGTGGGATAGTTATTATGCAGGTTTGATTATTCTGGCCGCAGCGCCATGCACAGCCATGGTCTTTGTATGGTCAAAGCTATCTGATGGAGATGCAGATTTCACGCTCACTCAGGTGGCATTGAATGATACTGTGATGGTATTTGCATTTGCACCGATTGTAGGCGTATTGCTGGGTGTGGCATCGATTCATGTGCCTTGGGATACATTATTATTATCGGTTTTATTGTATATTGTTGTGCCTGTGGTTGTGGCATTTTTTTGGCGTGGTTATTTGTTGAAGTATGCAAGTTTACAACTCACATTAAACCGCCTTGACCCCTATTCCATGCTGGCATTGTTGCTGATGATTATTTTGTTATTTGGTTTTCAAGGGCAGCAAATTGTAGCCCAGCCACTGGTTATTCTTATGCTGGCGATACCCATTATCATTCAAGTGTATTTTACATCTGCATTGGCATATGGATTGAACAAACGTTTGGGTGTGGCGCATTGCATTGCAGCGCCATCAGCACTGATTGGCGCATCCAATTTCTTTGAATTGGCAGTGGCTACAGCGATTGCTTTGTTTGGTTTTGAATCAGGCGCAGCATTGGCAACTGTTGTTGGCGTGTTAGTCGAAGTGCCTGTGATGTTATCGGTGGTGGCTATCGTGAATCGCAGTAAAGCTTGGTATGAAGGGGTTTGATATGGAATCAATAAAGAAAAAACGTGTATTGTTTTTGTGCACTGGCAATTCATGCCGCTCTCAAATGGCAGAAGGTTGGTTGAAACATCTTGGTGGAGATAGATTTGAAGTGTTTTCAGCTGGCATTGTGGCGCATGGCAAAAATCCTAGAGCCATTGCCGTGATGCGTGAGGCAGGT
>JALWPO010000028.1 GCA_026994965.1 Mariprofundaceae bacterium
CAAGAGCTTCTACAGTTATAACTCCGAACGCTAAACCACTTCATTATTTCTGCCTATCGCATGAAATGGCTATATGCTAACGCAACATATAGATACTGAAATCATTCTTTAAATAATCATCTTTGAGTATACATGATGATGCAATGCTTTCACAATACTCCAGCATCGCTTGCGGATATACACTTTGTAAATCATGAGCCTGTACAAACCGAGCATCAAGCATATTAAAAGCCACCCCTTTCACACACAAATCATACATCAACGTAATCATTTTTTTGGCGTAGCTCGCATCATCATGCAATTGCTCATTCATTGCACCTGACAAGATGACCCAATCAAACGAAGCTTGCGAAAACCTGCAATCAAAAAGCTCCCCTACAATCAACTTAATATCAGGATAAATCTCCCGCCCTTTAGCTACCAAATCTAGCGATAAATCTACACCTGTATAATCAATCGCTATACCCTTCTGCTTTATCCACGCATAAAAATCACCAAAGCCACACCCAACATCCAATACACTATCTCCATCTTGAATGCCAACTTCAGTCAATACCTGAAAACGTATTTCCTGAATATCTTTGCCACTCCAATAAAGTGCATGCGGATGATGCCCATATCGGGTTAAGCTATCTCTATGTCGACTAATAATCCGCTGTCGCTGCTGCTTATCCAGCATGCGACTCATCCAATAAACATTGCAACATTTCATCCCTATGATGAGGAAAGAAATGTCCAGCGCCTTCAATCGCATGAAAATTAACATGCTTAGGCATGGCATTAATCCATGCTTTAACTTGCTCAAAAGGTACAATTTCATCAGATGTGCCTGAAATAACAGTGAGTGATCTTGTTTCATTCAGCATAAAATCAAAAGACCATAAATTCACAGCAGGTGCAATCGCAAACATGCGTTGCACACGCTTATCCCTATGCCCTGCCAATAAACCCGCATAACTGCCAAAAGAAAACCCAGCAATCCATAATGGAACACCCGCATGCTTAGATTCAAGCCAATCCAGCGCTGCAATCACATCTTCACTCTCACCATGCCCCTCATCCCAAACACCTTCTGATTGCTCTACACCACGAAAATTAAAGCGCAATACCGAATAGCCTCTATCTTCAAAGTAGCGTGCTATCCAATACACCACTTTATTGCGCATGGTTCCACCATAAAGCGGATGCGGATGACACACCACAATCGCAGGCTTGCCCGACTCACCCGCTTGATAAAGCCCTTCCAATATGCCTGCTTGACCATGAAACTGTATTTTTTGGTGCTGATGCTGAATCATGCAAACAAAGCTTGATAAGCAGACTCGGAAAAGCCAACTTGGATATTGCCATGGATAGACAACACAGGGCGTTTAATCATACTTGGATTTGACACCAAAAGCGCCACAACCTTACTTTCATCAAGCCTCTCTTTTTCACAATCGGGCAACTTGCGCCATGTTGTCCCACGTTTATTCAGTAACACTTCCCAACCCACCTGTTCACACCATTGCCGCAATAGGGATTCATCTACGCCTTCTTTTTTATAATTGTGAAATACATAGTCAACATGATGATTATCAAGCCATTTTCTTGCCTTCTTTATCGTATCACAATTGGGAATACCATACATATCAACCATAGTTAAACCTTCTCCGTTATATCATATTGACCAAACATTTGCCCACCAATGTTATCCAAATACAAGCTACGTAAACTTAGTGCCACGGGCTGCATATCACCTTGTAATATGGTATGAAAATCATTCTGGGCAAGCAATGATAAATGGGTGGTTAAAAATAAACGATTCAACACACCTGCTGCCAATAATGTTTGATGTACAGCAGGACCAGCAATCATATAGGCACTGCGATAACCCTGCGCAACCAAATGCGTTTTAATTGCCATGCCATCCACCCTGTCACCTACCGTTACCAACACTTGAGCACCCATATCTTGCAATGCTTGTTTTCGATGTTCATCGGCACTTTTAACCGTGATAATGTATATTTTCCGACCTTCCAAAGATTGCAGTGCAGATAAAGGAATATCCAAACTTGCTGATACAATCATAATATCAGGTTGCGCCTTTAAGCCTTGCATCTCTCGCCATACTGCCAAATCTTGATAAGCTTTTTCTTGACCCACAGGCAATAAATCTTGCGCACAGCCCTTTTCCAGTTGGCGAAAATAACGTGCTGAAGT
>JALWPO010000029.1 GCA_026994965.1 Mariprofundaceae bacterium
AATGCGGTTTTTGCCTTGTTAAAATCGGTATGTGTAGCAAATACAGTCACCATGCCATCTTCTGATTCAATATCAGCCACATCTACATCTGCCATCATCAAAGCTTCGAGCACAGCATCTTCATCATCAGATTTAAATGCAAATACAGCTTGATGATCAAACATATGTGCTACTGCACCTGGTCCGCCCAATTTAGAGCCGTTTTTGGTAAAGCATTGACGCACATCAGCAAAGGTACGGTTATTGTTATCGGTTAAACAATCGACAATAATCATGCAGCCAGCAGGGCCAAAGCCTTCATAACGTGCAGGTGAAAAATCTTCGCCACCACCACCTTGCGCTTTATCCAATGCATTTTTAATCACATGCGCAGGCACTTGATCTTTTTTTGCTTTTTCAATCAAACGACGCAATGCAAGGTTGGCATCAGGGTCAACACCGCCATTTTTTGCACACACATAGATTTCACGCCCGTATTTGGAATAAATCTTTGTTTTCATACCGGCTGTTTTTGCCATATCTAGCTTTTTGTTTTGGTAGGCTCTTCCCATACTTATATCTCTCTTTATGCAAGATTTATGCGTTATTGATTTCGTTGGATAAGATATTTACTACAAATCATTTGTCTATGCATTTTGTTATTCCAGAGTCATGTTATGCTTCGCATGAATCTATAATCAATGAGTGCAGAGGTAATCAATGGCAGAGCATCAGTATATTTTTTCTATGGAAGGCGTTGGCAAGGTTGTTGATGGCAAAAAGGAAATTTTAAAGGATATTTACTTATCATTTTATCCGGGTGCCAAGATTGGTGTTTTGGGTTTAAATGGTTCAGGTAAATCCACCTTACTTAAAATCATGGCAGGCTTGGATACAGATATTTTGGGTGAAGCTCGCCCTGCACCACGCATTAAAATTGGTTATTTAGCGCAAGAACCAGAGCTTGATGAGAGCAAGGATGTGCGTGGTAATGTGGAAGAAGCGGTGCAAGATGTAAAAGATGCCTTGGCTGAGTTGGATGCGGTGTATGCGGCTTATGCAGAGCCTGATGCGGATTTTGATGCTTTGGCGAAGAAGCAGGCGAATTTAGAAGATATTATTGATGCAGCAGATGGGCATAATTTGGATAGGAAGTTAGGCATTGCTGCCGATGCTTTGCGTTTGCCTGATTGGGATGCCGATGTTTCCAAATTATCGGGTGGTGAACGTAGGCGTGTGGCGTTATGCAGATTATTACTCTCTAATCCAGATATGTTGTTATTGGATGAGCCAACCAACCATTTGGATGCAGAGTCTGTGGCATGGTTAGAGCGCTTTTTGCATGATTTTACAGGCACTGTGGTCGCAGTGACCCACGATAGGTATTTCTTGGATAATGTGGCGGGTTGGATTCTTGAACTCGATAGAGGCAAAGGCATTCCTTTTGAAGGCAACTATTCATCATGGCTTGAGCAAAAAGAGAAGCGCTTAGCTATGGAAGAAAAACAAGAATCTTCGCGCCAAAAAGCGATGAAACAAGAGCTTGAATGGGTGAGACAGGGCGCAAAAGGTCGCCATGCAAAATCCAAAGCGCGTTTAAAAGCCTTTGATGAATTATCCAGCAAAGAGACGCAAGAGCGCAATGCAACCAAGCAAATTTATATTCCAGTGGCAGAGCGTTTGGGTGATATTGTGATTCGCGCTGAAAATCTTGCCAAAGGTTATGGCGATAGAGTGCTTTATGATGATTTAAACTTTAATTTACCACGTGGTGGTATTGTAGGTGTGATTGGGGCGAATGGCGCTGGTAAAACCACGCTTTTCCGTATGATTACAGGGCAAGAGCAACCTGATTCAGGCACATTAACTGTTGGGGAAACGGTGAAACTTGCCTATGTGGATCAAAGCCGTGATGCATTGGATGACAATAAAACAGTGTGGGAAGAGATCTCAGGCGGCACAGACACCATGATGCTTGGCAATGCGGAAGTGCCTTCGCGTGCCTATTGTGGTCGGTTTAATTTTAAGGGTGGCGATCAACAAAAGAAAATTGGCTTGCTCTCTGGTGGTGAGCGCAATCGTGTGCATTTGGCGAAAATGCTCAAAGAAGGTGGTAATGTATTGCTGCTGGATGAACCGACCAATGATTTGGATGTGGAAACCTTACGTGCGCTTGAAGAAGCGCTGCTTGATTTTGCAGGTTGTGCGGTAGTGATTTC
>JALWPO010000030.1 GCA_026994965.1 Mariprofundaceae bacterium
GACTTCTGCACCGTGCGCCTTTTTGGCTGCATCTGTGTTAAAAAACAGCCCTTCAATCCTCATTTGCAAGTAGCAAACTGCGGTTTCATGGCTATTTTTGCCTTGATTCGCTTAAAAAATCACTGCGATGCAGAGATCTCTAATAATGACGTTACCCTTAGATTAGTTCAGAATACGCCATGTGCAAAGATTTATAATCAATGGTTGATAAAGGATGAGTATGGTTCACATCAAAACCCCCGAAGAAATTGATAACATGCGTCCTGCATGCATACATGCCGCCAATACATTGGTGATGATTGAAGAGTATATCAAACCAGGCATTACCACCGATGAAATCAATGATATTGTCCATGATTATACGCTCAAACACGGCGCTATCCCTGCCCCACTGAATTATCATGGTTTTCCTAAATCGGTGTGCACATCGGTCAACCATGTGGTTTGTCATGGTATTCCCGCAGATAAAAAGCTGAAAGATGGTGATATTATCAATGTCGATGTCACCAGTATCATTGATGGTTGGCATGGGGATACCAGCAAAACCTTTTATGTAGGCACGCCCAAAGTCCGCGCTAAAAAAGTTACAGAGATTGCACGCAAGGCATTGGAATTGGGTATATCTGTGGTCAAACCCGGCGCAACTTTGGGTGATATTGGGCATATTATTCAGCAATATGTCGAAGGTGAAAAATGTTCTGTGGTGCGTGAATATTGTGGGCATGGCATTGGTCGCGTATTTCATGAAGAGCCGCAAGTGCTGCATTATGGCAAACCCAGAACAGGTCTAAAGCTTAAAAAAGGCATGGTATTTACCATTGAGCCTATGGTAAATTTTGGCAAACCTGCGGTGAAACTTTTGGCAGATAAATGGACAGTAGTCACCCGTGATAAATCATTATCCGCACAATTTGAGCATACCTTGGCTGTGACCGATGATGGTGTGGAAATCCTTACCTTACCTACAATTTAAGCACCATTAAAAAGAAATTGCCCAGTTGATTAAATATTCACTCACACCCACCACCACAGGACTAATCAAGGTTTGCAGCCAGCCCATCATCAATAACACAACAATAATGATAAAACCATAAGGCTCTAATCGGGATAATTGATACGATAAATTGCTCGGCAATAAACCCACCGCTACACGTCCACCATCCAAGGGAGGCAAAGGGATAAGATTAAATACCATCAATACCATATTGATTAAAATCGAAGCCTGCGCCATCAATGCCAATGGCTTTGCAGCCCAAAGCATGGATTCGGGCATATGCACAGCTATCATCAATACAATTGCAGACACAATAGCCAATGCCAAATTCATCAAAGGCCCTGCCAAAGCCACCCAAATCATATCGCGTTTAGGGCTGCTTAATTTACGAAAATTCACAGGTACAGGCTTGGCATAACCAAATAAAAATGGCGATTGCATCACCAATAAAACAATAGGAATAAGAATCGTGCCTATAGGGTCAATATGTTTGATGGGATTAAGAGTTAAGCGCCCCATCCAGCGCGCTGTATCATCGCCGAGCTTATCCGCCACCCAGCCATGCGCCACTTCATGCAAAATTACAGCAAACAATACAGGCAATGCCCAAATACTGATGCCTTGCATAATTGCATTGATATCAAAGTTCATGATTGCATCCTCTTCGCCATTTTTCTAATCATTTCAACGCGTTTGCGGTTGGCTCCAAAATCACTATGCCCCATACGTGATGCAGAGCGGATATGAATAAGCTGCGCATCTTCATCATACCTAAGCTCCAAATCATCCGCAAAATGAAACAGTGATGTATGAAACTCTGCATGCAAATAGTTCTCATCGCCTTCATTGCGTACACCTGTCAGTTTTGCAACCTTTTGCGCAAGCTTTAACCATGTTTTTTTATCTGCATGAATCGGTGCTACATAATGTTTTTTATCATCTTGTGTATGCTTCTCGCTGCATACACAATTGGGTGAATCAGGACACATCATCAGCATACCACCAGATAAACCTATACGCTCGGGTTGCATCTGTTGTGATTTTATCCCCGCCCAAATCAATATCACAAGTAAAAGCGCAAATATAGCAATGATAATTTTCATATATCTCCTAATCTTACCCATTCACACCATGCTACTGATTGTAGCCATGCATACAAATAGATACACTTACCAAAGATGACAACCTTACGATTTAACAAGC
>JALWPO010000031.1 GCA_026994965.1 Mariprofundaceae bacterium
TCTTTACCATCTTGCATCCACTGGAAGAAGGTGGGACCATCAGCAGTATCGCCAAACATGACCACGCCTTTGATTTTATCATCTTCAAGCACAATTTTCTTATACACGCCGCCGACTTTATCCATCAGCTCAATCACATCAGCACCAGGCGTACCCATAAAGTCACCAGCTGAGAATACATCCACTCCAGATATTTTTAATTTGGTGGAAACTACGGAGCCTTCATAAGCCTTAAGACCTTGCCCTGTAATCATATATGCCAATGTTTTAGCTTGTTCAAACAGTGGCGCAACCAAACCATAAGCCACACCTCTATGCTCGGCACATTCACCCACGGTATAAACCGATGGGTCTGTAACCGATTGCATATAATCATTCACCACAATGCCTTTATTACAAAATAACCCACATGACTCTGCCAAAGCCTTGTTTGGGCGAATGCCCACAGCCATCACCAATAAATCGCAATCCAGCGTGGAACCATCTTTGAATTTTAACCCTGTCACACGTTCATCACCCAAGACTTCTGTGGTTAGCGTGGACACCTTAAATTGCATACCTTGAGATTCAAGTTCATGACGCAACATTTCACCCGCAATACCATCCAACTGCATGTTCATTAATGTTGCTTGGTCGTGAATCACTGTCGCTTCCATACCAAGATTGAGTAGCCCTTTAGCTGCCTCCAATCCCAAAAGACCACCACCAATGACAGCAGCTTTTTTATATGTTTTTGCAGCTTCAAACATTGTATCACAATCTTCAATATCACGAAAAGCCATCACACCATCTTTATCATGCCCAGGAATAGGGATGATAAAGGGGTTTGAACCCGTAGCGATAATCAGATTGTCATATTCGGCTTCTGTGCCATCTTCAGCAATGACCTTTTTGTAACCACGTTGAATTTCTTTGATACGCTTACCCAAATGCAAGGTAATACCGTTATCCTCATACCATTGCTCATCATTTAGGATAATATCTTCAATGGTGGTGTCACCAGCCAGCACCGGAGAAAGCATAATACGATTGTAGTTGGGATATTTTTCTGCACCAAAAATGGTGATATCAAACATATCAGGATTTGCCTTTAAAATCTCTTCAATAGCACGCACACCAGCCATGCCATTACCAATCATCACCAACTTTTTCTTATTACTCATTTTGACCTCGTAAGGAAATTATTATACAACAAACCTAGCAAACTGCGTGCCTAACCGTAATATGCTATTTCAAGTATATTTCGAGTATCCAGCCACATAAACTGATGCGAAATGGCTATAAAATAGGCTTGTCTTGCTTACAATTTAATCACAAAACTAAAATTGAATAAGGAATATTGACCTTATCCCTACCAATGCTTAAAAAACAATATGGCACTTGCCTTGCTCGGACTGAAATCAAAACTTATCTAATATTAAGGAGATGCTTAACATGGCCGCAACAGGCATTGGCGTGGATCAAAGCAAAATTAATCTACTTTCGTTTACTGGAAAAATAAAAATCTTACATATGTCATGGCTGGCATTTTTTATCAGTTTTATGGTTTGGTTCAACTTTGCACCATTGATGGCATCTATCCGTGACACCTTTGGCTTATCCAACCAAGAAGTAAAATTACTTCTCATTCTTAATGTCGCACTTACCATCCCTGCTCGTATTATTATCGGTATGCTGGTGGATAAACATGGGCCAAAAATTACATTTTCCATATTATTGGCTCTATCCAGCGTGTTTTGTTTCTTGTTTGCTTTTGCTGATTCCTATGAGAAGCTTGCTATTTATCGCTTTATGCTTGGTTTTGTAGGCGCAGGTTTTGTGATTGGTATCCGCCTTGTGTCAGAATGGTTTCCTGCCAAGCAGGTTGGTACAGCTGAAGGGATTTATGGTGGCTGGGGCAATTTTGGTTCCGCAGGTGCTGCTATTTTATTGCCCTCCTTGGCACTCTGGATTGGTGGCGATGAAGGTTGGCGCTATGCCATAGCAACAACAGGTATGATTGCTCTCATCTTTTCATTTATTTTCTATTTTTCTGTGAGCAATAACCCTAAAGGAACAACCTATTTCCGACCCAAAAATCTAGGAGCCATGGAAGTATGCAACAAAAGTGATTTCTTTCTTTATTTACTGATGACCTCACCGCTTTATCTTGCACTAGCCACACTGGCTTGGAAAATTGGACCTTCAAATTTAGGCATCTTTTCTGCCACGGAAACGTATATTATCTATAGCGCACTCTTAATATTGTATATCTATCAAGTATTACAAATCTATCGTGTCAATAAAGCATTGTTTGCAACGCATGCTCGCCCTCTAGCAGAAATTCATCGCTATAAGTTTAAGCAAGTAGCAGCACTTAATCTATCCTATATGATTACATTTGGTTCAGAATTAGCTGTAATCTCTATGTTACCGTTATTCTTTTTTGATACCTTTAAGACATCAAATATATCGATGACCCAAGCTGCGCTTTTTGCTTCTATTTTTGCAGGCCTAAATTTAATTATGCGCCCTGCTGGTGGCTACCTTAGTGATAAATTCGGGCGTAAAAAAGTGCTTGCCACAACACTAGCTGGCTTAGCATTGGGTTATTTCTTTATGGGTCAGATTGATGGCTCTTGGTCAATTGGAGCAGCTATTGGCGTAATGATTATTGCATCAATATTTGTTAATGCTGGTAATGGTGCTGTTTATGCAGTTGTACCACTTGTTAAACGTAGACTCACAGGTCAAGTGGCGGGTACAACAGGTGCATTTGGCAATGTCGGTGGCGTTGCTTTTTTAACGGTGCTTTCCTTTGTCTCATCACAAACATTTTTCCTTACTATTGCTGCATCTTCCTTGGTTGTTTTTCTTATCGTTATGTTCACTTTGGAAGAGCCTAAAGGCTATATGTATGAAGAAAATGAAGATGGAAGCATTGAAAAAATTAAGCTACATTAAGCAATTATGACAAATTATTTGACCGTTCAAGCAGGGCAATATTCCGTTGCTGGCATTAAAGCACAAAATGAGGATTCCTGCGGCATCCATATCTCCAAAGGGCGAGACTTAACACATAAAGGTATTATTGCAGTCACTGCTGATGGCGTAGGTTCAAGCGAGGCTGGGCGAGAAGCAAGTGAGTACTGCGTAAAAAGCTTTATCTCTGATTATTTAAGCACGCCAATGTCTTGGAGTGTGCAAACCTCAGGTGAACGTATTATTAAATCACTGAATTCATGGCTGTATAATCAAGGGCAAACCCGCTATGCATCAGAGCTGAGCCTAGCCACTACACTTGCAGTGTTGGTACTTAAATCTACCACTGCCCATATTTTTCATGTTGGTGACTCGCGTATTTATTTGATTCGTAAAGGTAATATCAAATGTCTAACCAAAGACCATAGATTGGTGATTGATAAAAACAAAACCTACCTTGCTAGGGCTATGGGCGGCGAGCATGATGTCCATTTCGATTATGATAAAATACTGGTTGAAGTTGATGATAGATTTGTATTGACCACCGATGGTGTACATGAATTTATAGATAACGCTAAAATTTTAGCACTGGCTAGCATGCAAGATCCCGAAAGCGCAGCTGAAGCTGTCGTTAATGCAGCCTTAGAAGCAGGCAGCGATGATAACCTCACCTGCCAAGTTCTGCATATCACCCAGCTCCCCAATCAGGATGAAAATGAATACTACAATAAGCTAACATCCCTACCTTTCCCACCGCCTTTGCAAGCTGGGCAAGAGCTAGATGGTTACAAAATAATCAAAGAACTGCATGCCAGCAATACCATTCAAGTCTATTTGGCAGAAGATATGGAAAACAGTGAAATCGTGGTACTTAAAACTCCATCTATCAATTTTGAAGATGACCCTGTTTATATTGATAAATTTCTACATGAGGTCTGGGTAGGTAGGCGTATCAATAATCCACACGTGTTTAAAGTACTTCAACTCAAACGCGAACGTAGTTGTATTTATTATGTTACTGAATACTTAGAAGGGCAATCACTTGCACAATGGATTTTAGACCACCCTAAACCCAATATTGAAAAGGTTCGCACCATGGTCAGACAAATGATTAAAGGATTAAGGGCTTTTCATCGTAAAGAGATGGTACACCAAGATATTAAGCCTGAAAATATCATGGTCGATCAGCATGGTATGATTAAAATTATTGATTTTGGCAGTACACGTGTTTCAGGCTTAGAAGAAATCCATACCCCAATCAAACAAGCCCATGTGGAAGGCACAGCAAACTATATCGCACCAGAATTATTTGAAGGTTATGAAGGCACACCCAAAAGTGATATGTATTCACTAGGTGTCACTATTTATGAAATGCTCAGTGGTGGTCATTTTCCTTATGGGAAACTAGAAGAAACCAAACCGCACAAACATTATGATTACATTTCTATCCGTAAGTACAACGATGATGTCCCTATTTGGATGGATAGAGCAATTCAAAAGGCTGTCAGCAAAAACCCAGAACAGCGCTATGATTCATTTTCAGAGTTTGAACATGATTTATCCAATCCCAACCCTGCATTGATGAAATCAAACACTCCATTGATGGAACGAAACCCTGTGATTTTCTGGCAAGGAGTTGCCATTGTATCCTTGATACTCAACTTTATACTTTTGGTAGTCATCTCTAAATAGACCCAACACCTCTAACTATGCACTAAGGATACTTGACGCACAACATTTTCTAAAGCTTTAGGCTCATATGGCTTCTGTATAAATTGTGCTACATCAAAATCTTTAAATAGTGTTTGCATATCTTCTGCCGCATGCCCTGAAGTCACAATCACAGGCGTATCCTTGCGGATAGCACGAATATATTTCATGGCTCTATCACCACCCATTTTAGGCATGGTTACATCCAAGATAATGGATGCAATAATACCATGCTTTTGTGTGAATATTTGAATCGCTTCTTCACCATCGCATGCCTCAAGCGTGTTGTATCCTATATCTTGCAGCATATTACAAATCATTTCACGAATATTTTCTTCATCATCAACCACAAGCACCGTACCTGTAGATTCCGCCGCCTCATCAAAGCGTGGTTCTGCAGTAGCTACCTCTTGCTTCGATGTTTCTTCTGGCAATGGCAACAATACTCTAAAGGTTGTTCCACAATCAGGTTGACTACAAACATGAATCAAACCCTGATGCGATTGGATAATACCTAAAATAGCACTCATACCCAATCCACGCCCTGTAAACTTGGTTGTAAAAAACGGATCAAAAATACGCTTCAATGTATCTTCATCCATGCCACAACCTGTATCTGCTACTTCCAAATATGCATATTCACCGGGCATCGCTTCTTGGTAACCTAACGATGCCATAATATAATTGGCATCCACATCCATTTTACCCGTGGTTAACTGAATTTCACCCTCTTGATCACCCATGCTTTCCGATGCATTAATCACCAAATTCATCATGACCTGTCGGATTTGCGAAATATCACACTTTAACAGTGGTAATTTATCCAACTCGCGAAACTCCAATTGTACGGAGCGTGAAATGGTGGAACGCATCAAATGCCCTATTTCTTCAACCATCTTAGATAAAGACATCTTTTGCATCGACACCTTGCCTTTACCTGCATAAGCAAGCATTTGTCTACACAAATCAGCCGAACTTTGCCCAGCATCTTCAATGCGTTTCAAATACTTTTGATGTTCAGGATAATCTTTGAGTTTTTTCTTTAATAATGTGCTATTACCCAACATCACCGCCAACAAATTATTAAAATCATGGGCAATGCCGCCAGCCAACACGCCCAAGGATTCTAGTCGTTGCGCATGCTCCATTTTCAACATTAATTTTTGCCGCTCTTGCTCTACTTGGCGATTTTTGCTCAATGCCTCTTTTAATTTTTCATTGGAACGAACCAACTCTTTGGTACGCATCAAAATACGTTCCTCCAAATCTTGTTGTTCATAACGCAATTCTTCCTCAAGCTGTTTGCGCGCTGTTACATCAGAGCAATAAATATTCACATACCCATCCACTGGCACAAATGCACAGGCATAAATATATGCATCACAATGCACATCCACAGTCATCGCAATACGCAGCCGCAACACTTGTCGAATCCAACTTTGCCAACCTTGCGATAATGAGCCCCCTACATTGACATTCAATACTGATAGTAAATCCTTACTGCTGGCATTCGCATACAATAATTGCCCTTCATCACTCACACGTAAAACAGGATAAGGACTACTGTTTGCAAAGCTTGCCACATCTTTTAATCCCAATTCACAGACTTTACTTTCAGAGGAGTGAAACATCTCACCTTCATAACCGATTGTGTTTCCGCTATCATCAGAGACAGCACGTATATTTAGGATAAGTGGACAACGATGGCCATGCTTGGCTTTGATATGGATATGAAAATCACTTGCCACACCATTTTCCTTGAGCAATAAATACAGACTCAACCAAGTATAAGGTGAGACAACATAATCTGCTGCAAACTTGCCTAAGCATGTTTGAGCATCATACCCTAAAAGATTTTCAATATCTGAGCCAACGTGCAAAATTTTACCTTTGGCATCTACAAAGAAAGGAACCTTGCCTCTTAAGTTTGATGTTTTATGCTTTCCATCCACATGAATAACATTTAACGCTTTTTCAGATATTGTATTCAACATAAACACTCCCATCCATCGCAATGGGCAAGTTTAAAGTGTGCTAGCATATTTTTGTATCGCATATAAGGGTTAGTCCAAACGTGTGACAGCACCCAGACAAAGACCTATCAAATATATAGAACTACAATAGCTTTTGCTTGATAATTTGTGCCAACATGGGTTCAACATGATTGTAATCCAAATGGATAAGCCGATATTTTTCATCTTCAAGCAAAATCAAGCTAGGAAACCCTTCTACTCCAATACGTTGACTAAAATGTATATCATCCATCAATTGTTCCTTGCATCTTTTGCTATGAAAATCATGTTCAAATATGTTTATATCCAAACCAAGCTTACTTGCACATGCCATCAACACATCATCATCCGAAGGATTTTGCGCATACAAATAATACGCCTGCTGAATCGCTAGAATCATGGCATCTTCAAAAGCTTTATCTTGATACTTTGCCGCAATCACAGCCCTGCATGCAGGATAGGTAGAACGCTTGGGTTCACACACATCCCAAAAATCAAAATTAAACAGCGTTCCGGGCACACGTTTTTGAATTACACGCCAGTGTTGCTGTATTTGCCTGCGCATTGCCAATGTCATGGGTGTTTGTGAATCAGGGGCCAACCCACCCAATATAGATGTAACAGAAATAGTCGATGGAAGTTTGGATTGGAGTTCTTTCCACACAGGGCGAAATGCCCAGCACCAACTGCACATAGGGTCATGCACATAATACAATGTCATGCCATCCCTCCCTTTTGAGAATATATCCATTCACTTTAGCCTAGATTAACCTTCGGCGATGAGCTCAGCGCAACGCCAACCTACACGCAAAACACTTGCCACATCAAATACAAAACCAGCACCATTGCGCATTATGATTTTCACCCTACCACTTTGGGGGTTATCACTGCTTTTGATGCTATTCATGCCTTTCACTGGCATGATAAGTTTTGTATGTATTGCGATATGTTTATTATGGCTGCCATTTACAGCTAGACACGGATTATGCCCACAATGCCAACATCCTAAAATCATAGCATTTTCTGGCTTGGGTTCAGCATGTAAAAATTGTGGTGCTGATTTGGTATTGCGTCAACATCTTATCCATCATATTGAGCCTAAAAAACGGCGTTATGGTTCGGGGCGCTCCACCTGATTGATTTTAAAGAGAATCTACGAAAAATATTCCGTTAAACCAAAGTCATAACTTGCTTACATTCCAATAAAACGTAACATCGCAACCATTCAGTGATATGGGGAAGAAAGCATGACTTTGGTAGAACTCTTACAAGTATTAGAAAAAAACAAAACAATTGAAAATGCCGACCTTTCAGGGCAAGACCTATCCAATCAAGATTTTAGTCATGCTCAATTTTTAAACTGCTCGTTTAAAGGCGCGAAATTACGCAATACAAAACTTACCCATACAAGTTTACGCGGGTGTAATTTTAGCAACGCAGATTTGCGCGGTGCAGATTTGCAACGCGCAGACCTATACAATGCTGATTTTACAGGTGCTAAACTTCGTAGAGCTAATTTTACAGACTCCAATCGTATCGGCACAAAAATCAACAAATGGGCAATGAAAGGCACATACATTGCAGGCCCAACAGCTTACGTAGATTAAGGCAATTTAAAATAAATGAACACTGTACAAACGCTACCTGGTATATTTCCTTTGCATGCAGACAAGCCTTTTCTTAGTGAAAGTGAATGGGTGATTTTCAAACTTTTATGCCGACCTATCGAATCCTTCCCTGAAAGTAGCGCTGAAGAACTCTCTACTGCCACAGGCAAACAAATCAGTCCATCTCGTTGTGAAACGTTGATTCACATTGTGCAAATCAACCAATTATCAGGCTTGGGAACTTGGATTGCTCGCCTATTTGCAGAAGCTGGCTGGAGCGCAGAAGATATTCGTCATCGTGATGCTGCGGCATTGATGCAAGCGGTGAATGATAAGGCTGGATATGTGATTTGTAATGAAGCGACTGTACATGCCCTTGCCAATCTGCAACTGCAGTGGAAAGGCGAGTTGCAAACAAAGGATAATTTATAACCATGACTAAACGTATACTCATTACTGGTGGCGCTGGCTTTATCGGCTCCAATATCGCCGCCACCTTGGCGCAACGCGATGATACAGAAGTGGTGATTGTCGATAACTTTTCATCAGGGGATTGGCGCAACCTTATCCATGTGGACT
>JALWPO010000032.1 GCA_026994965.1 Mariprofundaceae bacterium
AAGAAAATCGTGATGGCTGATACAAGATTCCAAAAATAGCGTTCTTGCCCATAGCCAAAATGATGCTCAGTATCAGCTTGACGCATGGAGCGTTTCAAGCCTAAATACAACAAGCATTGATTGGCAGTATCTGCTAAAGAATGCACCGCCTCTGCCAGCAATGCACTGGAACCAGATAAAGCAAAGCCAATAAACTTCGCTACGGTAACTATTGCATTACCAAAAATAGCAGTGACGACTGCCTTGCTAGAACCGTGTGACATTATTTTTGCATCCTTTTGTTCAACCTAACCCTCATCTCGGCTATGATAGCCCACCATGTGGTCTTATCAACATCAATACTTTTGTGTGCATCAAATCCCCGCTTTAAATGATAATTATATTTATCTTATTGAAGCGATAGAAGGAAACACACTGGCTGTCGTTGATCCTGCCGATGCCAGTGTAGTCAATCAAGCATGTAAGGCTTTAAACAAGCCGCTGACGCATATTTTAAACACCCACCATCATTGGGATCATACCGATGGCAACAACGCTCTAAAAAAACACTGGGGTTGTCATATTATTGGTGCTGCAAGTGATGCAAAACGTATTCCTTGTATGGATGAGCAAGTTTCTGAATCCTGCCCACCTCAAATAGAAGGTCTAAACATTCAAGTTTTAGAAGTATCAGGGCATACCATAGGGCATATTGCCTATGTGATGGATGATGCGCTTTTTTGTGGTGATACGCTTTTTGGCGCGGGCTGCGGTCGTGTTTTTGAAGGTACACATGAACAAATGTGGGAAAGTCTGAAAAAACTTGCTGCACTTGCTGATGCCACAAAAGTCTATTGCGCACATGAATATACACTACCCAACCTTAGATTTGCACGCAATGTTGATCAACATAATCAGGCCTTGGAAGAGCGTATTCATACGGACACGCAAACGCGCATGCAGAAAAAACCGACGATTCCTTCATCGATTGCACTGGAAAAAGCGACCAACCCTTTTTTAAGACCACTACAAGCCGAATTTATGCAAAACTATGCAACCCAACATCAAATCCAAGCCAATCCATTGCAAATATTCACCCATTTACGCTTAAGCAAGGATACGTGGTAGCTATTATTCACAGCGAAAAATTAAACAAGATAACGGTGGCAACTGAATCATTATAGAGTGTTCCCTGCCCATAGCCGCAATCGCTTGGCTATCCACACCACCAGCATTACCTAAATTTGAACCACCATACAATGCCGCATCGGTATTCATCATTTCTTGATAATGCCCTGCTTGCGAAACACCCAGACGATAATTATCGCGTGGTACAGGGGTTAAATTCATCACCACAACCACTTCCCCACCATGTTTATCACGGCGGATATAGCTTAATAGTGATTGCGCAGCATCATCACAATCCAGCCATTCAAAACCATGGGATTCAAAGTCTACCTCATACAAAGCAGGTATGGCTTGATACAAATGATTCATATCTCGCATCATTAATTGCAAACCACGATGCGGCATAAAATTCGATTGATCCCATGCAAGAGAAGTATTTTCATTCCATTCAGGCCACTGCCCAAATTCCAAGCCCATCATTTGCAACTTTTTACCAGGGTGCGTCATCATATAAGCATAAAGCACACGTAAATTGGCAAATTTCTGCCAATCATCACCAGGCATTTTTTCTGGCATAGAGCCTTTTCCATGCACCACTTCATCATGCGAAAATGGCAAAATAAAGTTTTCAGTATGGGCATACATAATTGAAAACGTTAATTTTTGATGATGATAACTGCGATGAATAGGATCATGTTCAAAATAAGATAATGTATCATTCATCCATCCCATATTCCATTTCATAGTGAATCCCAAACCACCATCATAAATCGGGCGCGAAACCATAGGCCATGATGTGGACTCTTCTGCCATAGTGACAGCTCCGGGATGGCGCTCATGCACCAAGGTGTTAAATTGCTTTAGAAACTCAACGGCTTCCAAATTTTCACGCCCACCATCTTTATTGGGCAACCATTCCCCATCTTCACGCGAATAATCCAAATAGAGCATAGAAGCCACAGCATCCACACGCAAACCATCAATATGAAATTTATCCAACCAAAACAATGCCGATGCAATCAAAAAGTTACGCACCTCATTGCGTCCAAAATTAAAAATATAGGTTCCCCAATCTTTAT
>JALWPO010000033.1 GCA_026994965.1 Mariprofundaceae bacterium
CGCGAGGAAGAAGCATACGGCTTTTAAGTTGCATCAAAGTGCTTGCCATCACCAAATATTCGCCCGCCACATCAATATCCAGTGCCTGATGGGTTTCAATAATATTTAAATATTGTTCGGTAATCGTGGCAACAGGAATATCAAAAATATCCATTTTTTGCTTGCGAATAAGATGCAACAAAATATCCAATGGCCCTTCAAATGCATCAAGCTGCACTGGTGGCAGGCTGGGCAAAGCAGTTTGCATGGCTTCAAAAAGGTGCTCTTGCTGACCCTTTTCAATGCTTTCCAATGCTTCAGCTTGCATAGTCATTAGAATTTATAACCTAGCTTCACGCTTTTACGCACTTTATCCATGGTGCGTGAGGCTTCACGTCTGGCTTTTTCATTGCCAGCTTTGACCATATCTTTTACATCATCAAGGTGTGCTGTAATGTCTATGCGACGTTCGCGAATAGGGGTTAACTCTGCTTCTAAATGTTGCATCAGTATTTTTTTACAATCTAAGCAGCCAATACTTGCAGATGTACAGCCTTGTTGAATTTCAGCCTGCTCATCTTCTGTGGCATAAACTTGATGAAAATCCCAAACAGGGCATTTCTCAGGTGTGCCTGCATCATCACGACGTACACGTGCAGGATCAGTCGGCATAGTTTTGATTTTCTTTTCTGTTTCTTTCCATGTTTCAGATAATACAAGGGTATTGCCGTATGATTTACTCATCTTTCTACCATCCAAGCCGGGCAATTTGGATGCTGGCATCAGCAATGATTTAGGCTCTGGGAATAGGGGAGGGATGCCTTGGCGATACAAATGGTTAAAACGGCGTGCAATTTCGCGGGTTAATTCCACATGCGGTACCTGATCTTCACCCACAGGCACAGCATCAGCACGATAAATGAGAATATCCGCAGATTGCAGTAGTGGATAGCCTAAAAATCCGTATGTACCCAAATCTTTTTCGCGTAATTGCTCGATTTGATCCTTGTATGTAGGTACGCGTTCCAACCATGAAAGTGGAGTCATAAATGAAAACAACAAATGCAGTTCCGCATGCTCTGGCACTTGGGATTGAATAAAAATAGTCGCCTTTTCAGGGTCAATACCCACAGCCAACCAATCCATGACCATATCCCACAATCCATCTTGCACCACCGATGGATTGGCATATTCAGTGGTTAAACCATGCCAATCAGCAACAAAGAAAAAGCATTCATTCTTATCTTGTAATTGTAGCCAATTTTCAAGCACACCTTTGTAGTGCCCCAAATGCAGGCGACCAGAAGAGCGCATACCCGATAAGATACGCATAGGTTTGGATGGTTGGTTTTCTTTGTCGGTCACTTCAAGCTTCCCCTTGATGAATATGCCTGCATCATGGCAGCAGAAAGCGGGCTTGAAAAGAAGCGATTGACGAAAGCAAGTTCACCCCTAAAATGCGCGCCACTGCAAAGGCGCTTTAGCTCAGCTGGTTAGAGCACCGGAATCATAATCCGGGTGTCCGGGGTTCGAGTCCCTGAAGCGCCACCATACAAAAAAAAGGCTTACACGAGAGTGTGAGCCTTTTTTATTGCTTGAGTTATCAATTCACATTGCCAATATACATTTACTTTTTACATTCACTATTTGCTCTACTTGCATATATTCACCTGAGGTTATGATTGTCTGAAACTTTAAAAACGAGTTTTCGTGAACAAATACGAATATTGGCTTATCAACATGGCTTTGATTTATGCCATTTCTCACGTCCTGATGTGCCTGAAAAAGATAAACAGGCACTACAAACTTGGGTGCAAGGCGATAAACATGGTGATATGGATTGGATGGCAGAATCCGAACGTTTGGAGCGCAGAAAAACACCACAGAGTATGCTCAATGGTGTGAAAACCGTCATTTCAGTGGCGATGCGGCATGCCGAACCTTCCTATACTTTAGAGAAGGCCATATCATCTCAAAAGCAAGGCATCATTGCATCTTATGCGCATGGCGTGGATTATCATGATGTGATGAAAAAGCGTCTCAAGGCCTTTGCGCGTGATTTGGATGCTTTGATAGGGGAGCATGGGCAACGTGTGTATGTGGATACTGCACCTGTTTTGGAGCATGCATTGGCAGCAGCATCGGGTCTTGGCTGGCAGGGTAAACACACGCTGACGATTCATAAAAAACAAGGCTCAT
>JALWPO010000034.1 GCA_026994965.1 Mariprofundaceae bacterium
ATACAATTCAATCAACATATCACCATTTTTGGTCTCAATCTTAATATGATTTCCTTCTGGAATACCTTCATCACCTGCTTGTGGTGCTTTGCTAAATAAACCCATATTTATGCTCCTTTATGATTAAAAAATAAAATATTTACCTTTGACTAACGATATACAAAACCAGCTATATTGCTTGCACACTTGAAAAATGTTTTTGTGCCGATGGCAAGATACGAACAGGATGTAAAACCATGCGATGCTGCCCCTGCTTAAGCTCGCCTGTACCGAGCAACAAACCTTGCGATAACACGCAAACTTGACCCTTCATATCCGTATTCAATTGAATCCTTTGTCCATTTAAAAAACGCTTGGCTTCGTCTTGTTTGATTTCATAAGCCTCAAAATCACGCAGCCAATGCTGCAATGGAAGTAGCACTGCTTCACCCTGCTCCTGTAAAACTTCCAGGCTAATCATCATCGCTTCTGGCCAACCACCTGTAGAAGTACGGCGTAAAGCAGTCACACAACCGCCTAACCCCAAAGATTCGCCTATATCGCGTGCCAATGAACGAATATATGTACCTTTAGAACAGTGCACATCCAATGTGGCCCGTGGAAAATCAAAATCAATCAATGCAAGTTGATGCACTGTGATGCTGCGAGCCTTCATCTCCACTGTTTCACCACTTCTTGCTATAGCATGAGCGCGTTTGCCATCAATACGAATGGCTGAATATATCGGTGGTACTTGTTGTTGTTCACCCATAAAAGAAGGTATAATGGCTTCAAATGCCTGTTGCTCAATCTGCTTATCAAAGCGTGATATCACCTCACCTTCGCAATCCAAAGTATCGGTTTGATAGCTCAAATCGAAGGTCACCGTATATCGCTTTTCCGCATGCAAACCCAATTCAGCAAAGCGTGTCGCCTCACCCAATAAAATGGGAAGCATACCTGTTGCCAATGGGTCTAGAGTACCTGCATGACCAGCTTTGATACGTTTTTTTCCTGCGATTGAAAACATCCGCACCACTTCATTCACAGCGCGGCGAGAGCTCCAACCCAAGGGTTTGTCCAGAAATACCACACCTGAGGCTATCATTGTTTCAGCGCATGACTCACATATTGTTGGAGTTTTTCATACACTTCAGAATATGAGCCGTGCATGGTGCAGCCTGCGGCATACTGATGCCCGCCACCACCCAAAGATGATGCCAATTCCCCCACATGACATGGCGCTTTGCCACGCAAACTAATTTTCCATTCATAGGGCGATTCTTCACGCAAAAACACAGCAATATTCACGCCATCAATGCTACGCACATAATCAATAAACCCTTCTGAATCTTCGGCAGTCATTTGGGTTTGTTCGTATGTTGCATAATCCACATGCATCCAAGCAGCTTGCCCATGATGCGATAATGCTAAATTTTTTAATGCCAACCCTAATAAATCAAAACGCTCTTTCTTATGGCTCTGATAAATGGATTGTGAAGCCATGCCTACATCTGCACCTGCATCTATCAAATCAGCCACCATTCTATGCACATCGGCAGTCACACTGGATAAACGAAAACTGGCTGTATCAGTTAAAATAGCCGCATAAATCGCAGCGGCAATGTCTGCATCTAAAGCTATATTTAAATGTGGCAATAAATCATAAATCATTGCGCCAGTCGCGCAGTAGCGCGCGTCCACTAAATTGATATCACCATAATGTTTATTGCTGGCATGATGATCGATATTGATAAGTTTTTTATCTTCAAAATAGACTTTATCCATACCCAAACGCGCCAAAGAGCCTGCATCTACTGCCACCACCACATCTGCCTCTTCATTAACTTGCAAACCATTTTGGATGTTTTCAATACCTGACAAATACTGACAAATGCGAGGTGTCGCATCCACATTATGCATAAATACAGATTTTCCCATCGTATTCAGTGCGTGATAAAGTGCCAATTGTGAACCTAGAGTATCAGCATCGGGATTCACATGGGCAATCAGATGAATAGATTGAGCTTGCTGCAAGGCTTCTACAACAGCATGCCAATCTACATCTGGAAAAAGTACCTTCAAGAGCGCTCCAGTTTGTTTAGAAGCTCAACCATATCGTTGCCCGCATCCAAAGCAGTATCCCAAGAAAAGGTAAGTTTGGGCAAGCGTTTCTTACCCATT
>JALWPO010000035.1 GCA_026994965.1 Mariprofundaceae bacterium
TGGCATCGTCAGTTAAACGCACACCCGATAAATCCAAATCAAAATCTCTATCAAGCACTCGGTCAGCAGCAGCCACCAAGCGTAGTTTTTTACCCAATCGCCGCGCCATCAAATCTTGTTGCTCAATTAAGATGCGCGCTGCACCCAAACCGATTGTGCCTAAACCCAAAATACCTACTCGCACTTCACTCATCTTAACTCCCAGAACCAGCATGAAGAAATTGGCGCATACCACGCAATGCTTGACGTGTTCTATGCTCATTTTCAATCAATGCAATGCGTACATATGCATCACCATAATCACCAAAACCTATGCCTGGTGAAACTGCAACCCCAGCCTCTTTGAGCATACGCTTAGAAAACTCAAGCGAACCCATAGACTTAAACTCATCGGGAATCTCAGCCCAAACAAACATCGATGCCTTAGGCTTATCCGCCATCCAACCCATATGATGCATACCATCAATCAATACATCACGACGGGATTGATACATAGCGCGAATTTCTTCCACACAATCTTGCGGGCCATTCAGTGCCGCACATGATGCAATTTGTAAAGGCTGGAATGTACCATAATCTAAATATGATTTAATTTTCGCAAGTGCTGCCACAATTTCTCGATTGCCCACCATAAAACCCATACGCCAGCCTGGCATATTGTATGTTTTGGAAAGCGAGTAGAACTCTACTGCAACATCTTTAGCACCTTTCACTTGCATAATCGAAGGACACTGATAATCATCAAATGTAATCTCAGCATAGGCAATATCAGAAATAATAATAAGTTTGTTTTCTCTAGCGAAATCAACCAATTTGACATAAAAATCCAAATCAACCACTTGTGCTGTTGGATTGGATGGGAAATTTACAATAATCACTTTGGGGCGCGGCCAAGAATCTTTAACAGCCTTTTCAATATCAGCAAAATAATCTCTATCTGGTCCCATGGGCACATGACGAATATCAGCCCCAGCAATAATAAAACCATACGGATGAATCGGATAAGCGGGATTAGGTGTAAGAATCAAATCACCAGGCGATGTAATCGCTACAGCCAAATGTGCCAAGCCCTCTTTAGAGCCAATGGTTGCAATGGCTTCTGTTTCAGGGTCCAAATCAACATCGAATTTGCGTTTATACCATGCACAAATCGCTTTTCGTAAGCCTAAAATACCACGAGATACAGAATACCTATGATTGCGCCCATCTTGGGCAGCTTCACAAAGTTTATCGACAATATGTTGGGGTGTGGGCTGATCAGGATTACCCATGCCAAAATCAATAATATCTTTACCATCATGGCGGAGTTCCATCTTAAGCTGATTCACCGTTGCGAAAACATAAGGCGGCAGGCGCTTTATTTTGTCAAATTCAAACATAAAGAACGTTAAAAACTCCTAGAAATAGCCCCTCAAGAGACCTCTGCACCGCAGTATTTTTTTGAGCGAATCAAGGCAAAAATAACCCTGAAACCGCAGTTTGCTGTTGTTTGCAAATGAGGATTGAAGGGCTGTTTTTAACACAGATGCAGCCAAAAAGCTGCGCGGTGCAGATGTTTCTTCAATAGGCTGGCGATTGTATGGGTACCCACACCTACGGTCAACAACACAAAAAGCCTGCCCAACATTGTCAGACAGGCTTTTGACATTCATCTAGCAAAGTGAACTTTGCTTATTTCAAACCCTTGAGAAAAGCAATAATCTCATCTGCTTTCTTACCTTTAACATGCTGAGCAGCCATTTTGGTTTTTGCTTTTTGATTACCCGTAAATGTCCTCACAGCCTTCTTGCTATCTAAAAGCCACACGCGGAGATGTTCTTCATCCCATATCCAAGGCTCACCCTTGATATATTTGGTGAATTTATACTTATAACCAGCATGCGTACCAGCTTTACTACCAAACACACCTTTTAAGCCTGGTCCCGTTTTATTCTTATCCGAAAAACTATGACAAGACTTACAGCGCGATTCCGCACCAGCCTGTGCTGCTACTGGTGCACTTACAACAACCAATAAAGCCGCAGCTGTAGTGATTAGAAGTGTTTTTTTCATCATCTATCTCCTTTACCTTGATAACCCTTTTTCAAGGATGTTTGTATTATAATATAACCAATCACACCGACTAGGTGTAATCATTCCTCAAACACACAAATTAATGCTCC
>JALWPO010000036.1 GCA_026994965.1 Mariprofundaceae bacterium
CTGGCAGCCATCATCACAGGCAAAGCCAGCAAGAATGAAAATTCGGCGCTAGCCTTGCGGCTTAAACCCACCAGCATTGCACCAATAATGGAAGAGCCTGCTCGGCTTGTACCTGGAATCAGTGCAAAGATTTGCGCCATGCCAATCCATAACGCCTGGCGATAACTTAAATCTTCTACTTTTTCGACGGGATAGACCTTGTCTTGATGAAAATATTCAACAATTAGAAAAATCACACCGCCGATAATAAACATGATGGCAACAATATCTGCGGTAAACATGGCTTTAATTTGTTTGTGCAGTAAAAAACCAACCATGCCCAAAGGTATAAATGCCAATACCACCTTTTTCCATAACTCCAAATATACAAAAGAAAACTTTTCACGGTAATTGGCAACCACAGCTAAAATAGCTGCCAATTGGATAATCACTTCAAAGGCTTTATTTCCCTCATTTTGCGCAATACCTAACCATTGACTGACCACAATCATATGCCCAGTGGATGAAATCGGCAGAAATTCTGTTGCGCCTTCTACGATGCCTAAAATGATGGATTGTAAGATGTCCATGTATAACCTGCCTTAATCTTGATGGCATGGACTATACGGCTTGCGTGTCACAAGCCAAGCTGACAATGTGTGCTCAATCTAAAGTGTAAGTATGAGGTGAATGGTGAGAAAACTATTTTCAGGTATTTTAAGTGTATTGGATATCATGCGCAGATTATTGGTCAATGCTGTGTTTGTGTTGATGGTGTTGTTGATTGTGGCTGCATTGATGCGTGAAAAAGCTACGTTACCCGAACAAGCCGTATTAATGATTCAGCCGCAAGGCAAATTGGTGGAACAAATTGAACAACCATCACCTGATGCTTTCCCGTTTGCCTTTCCTGATACCCATCAAACTCAGGTGAGTTCAATTGTTAAAGCCTTGCGATGGGCAAAAGATGATGCGCATATTCAAGCTGTTCGCCTTGATTTATCGGATATGGATAGAACTGCATTGGCAAAATTACAAACGCTTCGTACAGCCATTGAAGATTTCAAACAAAGTGGCAAGCCTGTGGTTGCGGTAGGTGATGCGTTCAGCCAATCACAATATTATTTAGCGGCTACTGCGGATACTGTATTTTTGCATCCTATGGGGACATTGGCATTAACAGGTTTTTCAGTGTATCGAAACTATATGCATGCGGCATTGGAAAAATTAAATATTGATGTGCATGTGTTTCGTGTGGGTAATTATAAATCTGCGGTAGAGCCTTTTATCCGTGATGATATGTCTCCTGCCGATAAAGAGGCAAATCAGGCATGGCTTGGTAGTCTTTGGCAGGTATACAAACAAGATATAGCAAACATGCGAGGCATGGATGCAAAACATATTCAAACCCTATTGGATCATCCTGCGACATTTTTAAGTCAATACCATGGCAATGTGGCAGCGATGGCAAAAGCTGAGGGTTTGATTGATAAGCTGGGCGATAGCCGCGATGCGGATATATTTTTAGCGAGCCAATTGGGTTGGCAAGGTGGCGGCGATATGCCTGCTATTGATGTCAAAAGATATTTAAAGTTGGCACATCCACCAAGTGTTAAAAAAGCAGCCGATAAGGTGGGGCTGATTATTGCCAGTGGTCCGATTTTAAGTGGTGAACAACCAGCAGGCGTGATTGGCAGTGAGAGCATCACAAAATTATTGCAAGAGGCAGCAGAAGATGAACAAATCAAAGCGCTTGTGTTGCGCATTGATAGCCCTGGTGGTTCGGCATTGGCGTCTGAGGTGGTGCGCAAAGCGATTGCGAGGGTGCGCCAAGTAGGTAAACCTGTGATTGTATCTATGGGCAGCCTTGCTGCTTCAGGTGGTTATTGGATGGCAACAGAAAGCGATGAGATTTGGGCGCAGCCAACCACACTCACAGGTTCGATTGGTGTATTTGGTATGGTTCCCAATTTCACGCGGGCTTTGGATAAGCTCGGAGTGCATAGTGATGGTGTGGGAACGACAGCATTATCTGCATCCATGCGTGCTGATGTGCCGCTTTCAGAAGAGATGAAGAAGATGATTCAAATGAGTGTGGATGATATTTATCAACGCTTTATTCATATTGTTGCAACAGGTCGGCATATGAAAGTTCAAGATGTGGAGACCATTGCGCAAGG
>JALWPO010000037.1 GCA_026994965.1 Mariprofundaceae bacterium
ATGGCTGCAATGATCAACGGTATTGCATTGCATGGTGGTTTTGTACCTTATGGCGCAACCTTTTTGATGTTCTCTGAATATGCACGTAATGCATTACGTATGGCTGCATTGATGAAAGTTCGTCATATCGAAGTATTTACCCATGATTCGATTGGCCTGGGTGAAGATGGCCCTACTCATCAACCTGTTGAGCAAACCGCAACACTGCGCATGATTCCAAATATGGATGTATGGCGTCCATGCGATGCTGTGGAATCGGCAGTTGCGTGGAAAGTGGCAGTGAAAAATATGACAGGCCCTACTTCATTGATTTTCTCACGCCAGAATTTACCTCATCAAGAGCGTTCTGCTG
This sequence comes from Mariprofundaceae bacterium, assembly GCA_026994965.1. GTDB lineage: Bacteria > Pseudomonadota > Zetaproteobacteria > Mariprofundales > Mariprofundaceae. Next base: position 353 of record JALWPO010000037.1, read on the forward strand.
ACCAAGTTAAATTGATTGAGAAAGGTGGATATATCCTAAAAGATTGTGACGGCACACCAGATGTTATCATTATTGCTACAGGCTCTGAAGTTGCTTTAGCCATGGATGCAGCCGCTGCTATCACGGATAAGAAAGTTCGTGTGGTTTCTATGCCTTCCACCAACGCCTTTGATGCACAAGATACTGCTTACAAGGAATCTGTATTACCAGCATCAGTCACGGCACGTGTTGCTGTTGAAGCTGGTGTCACTGGTTTCTGGGCAAAATATGTTGGTCTTAACGGTAAAGTTGTTGGTATTGATACATTTGGTGAATCAGCACCTGCTGGTGAATTATTCAAATTGTTTAACATTACCACTGAAGCCGTGATTGCCGCAGTAAATGAAATAGCTTAATTTTAAAATAAAAATAAAGGGGAATAAATATGACAATTAAAGTTGGTATTAATGGTTTTGGCCGTATTGGTCGCATGGTGTTTCGTGCAATTAAAAAGGATTTTCCTAACCTTGAGGTTGTTGGCATCAATGACTTGCTAGATAATGATTATCTAGCCTATATGTTAAAATTCGATACAGCCCACGGTCGCTTTGATGGTGAAGTTACATCTATAGATGACACTTCTTTTACAGTGGACGGTAAAAAAATCCGCCTATCTGCTGAACGTGACCCAGCAAACCTTAAATGGGATGAAATTGGTGCAGAGTTAGTCATTGACTGTACAGGTTTCTTCTTAACTCAAGAAAGCTGCCAAGCACACATTACTGCAGGTGCTAAAAAAGTAGTTCAATCAGCACCATGTAAAGATGGTGGTCCAATGTTTGTTTATGGTGTAAACCATGAAGCATATGATGGTGAAGCTATTATTTCTGCTGCATCTTGCACAACAAACTGCTTGGCACCTATTGCTAAAGTCATCAATGATAACTGGGGCTTGAAACGCGGTTTGATGACAACTGTACATGCATCAACAGCAACGCAAAAAACAGTGGATGGTCCTTCTTTGAAAGACTGGCGCGGTGGTCGTGCTGTATTTGAAAACATCATTCCATCTTCAACTGGTGCTGCAAAAGCAGTGGGTGTTGTGCTTCCTGAATTGAATGGCAAATTAACAGGTATGGCTTTCCGTATTCCATCGGTTGATGTATCCGTTGTTGATTTGACCTGTGAATTGGATAAATCTGCTTCTTATGAAGATATTTGCGCTGCCATGAAAGAGGCTTCTGAAAGCTCGCTTAAGGGCACGCTTCAATATACTGATGAAATGGTTGTATCGTCTGATTTCCGTGGAATAGGCGCATCTTCAATCTTTGATGCAGGTGCTGGCATTGCATTGGATGACACATTCGTGAAAGTCGTATCATGGTATGACAACGAGTATGGTTATACATGCAATATGCTTAGATTGGCTGAGCACGTCGCGAAGTAAACTTAACAAGTAGGGCTTTGACTTTAGTCTTGGCCCTACGTTTGTTTTTGTTTGTTCATCAGAGCAACTAAAAACAAACGTTTAATTATTAATTAAAAGTAGTAGAAAGAGGAGTAACCATGTCTGTTATCAAAATGACTGACCTAGATTTAGCGGGTAAACGCGTATTGATTCGCCAAGACTTAAATGTGCCCATTACAGATGGAAAAGTATCCAGTGATAAGCGCATTCGTGCATCTTTACCAACTTTAGAGCACTGTATTAAAGCAGGCGCTAAGGTGATGGTGATGTCCCATTTGGGTCGTCCCACAGAGGGCGAGCCATCACCTGAGTTTTCTCTAGCACCAGTTGCCATTCACATGTCTAAACTTCTAGGGCA
>JALWPO010000038.1 GCA_026994965.1 Mariprofundaceae bacterium
CAAACGAATTGTCGCTGTTGAAGATATACAAGATCTTATAGAAAAAGAGCTCTATAAAAACCGTTACTTTGATGTGATGCGTTCATTTATGATATATCGTCATACTCATAAGATGCAAAGAGATGATGCGTTAGACACTGACACAACCTTCATCAACTCTACACAAACCATAGAGGAGTATATCAACGGAACAGATTGGCGTATCAAAGCCAACTCAAACACAGGGTACTCTAATGCTGGACTCATCAACAACACTGCTGGAAAAGTGGTGGCAAACTACTGGCTCGATAAGATCTACTCAAAAGAGGAAGGCTATGCCCACAGAAATGGGGACTACCATATCCATGATTTAGATTGTTTAACGGGCTATTGTGCTGGATGGAGTTTAAGGGTATTGCTCGATGAGGGTTTTAATGGTGTGCGAGGTCGTGTTGAGAGTGATGCACCAAGACACTTTCGTGAGGCACTTGGACAGATGGCAAATTTCCTTGGCATCTTACAAAGTGAGTGGGCTGGAGCGCAGGCTTTCTCCTCTTTTGATACCTACCTTGCACCCTATGTATTTAAAGACAAACTAGAGTACCAAGATGTCAAAAAAACCATCAGAAGTTTTATCTACAATCTCAATGTTCCTGCACGCTGGGGGCAATCGCCCTTTACAAATGTAACCATTGATTGGACAGTACCAGAGGACTTAAAAGAGCAAATACCTACTTCAAAACAGCATCATCTCTTTTTAGATTTGCTAGATAGTGAACTAGAGCATCAAGCCAACATCAGGGGTGCAAAAAAGCTCACAGAGATGACCTATAAACATTTTCAAAAAGAGATGAACCTCATCAACAAGGCTTATTATGAAGTGATGACTGAGGGGGATTTGACTGGGCAACCTTTTACCTTCCCTATCCCAACTGTAAACATCACAGAAGATTTTGACTGGTATGGTGAAAACACTGACATACTTTTTGAAAACACTGCCAAAATTGGTTCTTCATATTTTCAAAATTTCATAGGGAGTCAATACAAACGCGATGACTCTGGCAAACTTGTAGAAAACGAAGATGCCTACAAACCGGGGCATGTCCGAAGTATGTGTTGCAGGTTGCAACTTGACCTGCGTGAACTTCTCAAACGAGGTGGTGGTCTCTTTGGAAGTGCAGAGATGACAGGGAGCATCGGTGTTGTAACCATCAACATGGCACGACTCGGCTTTTTATTCAAAGGAGATTATGATGCACTTACAATGCGTTTGGATGAGCTTATGGAGTTTGCCAAATCAACTTTAGAGAAAAAACGAGTCTTTATCCAAGATATGTATGAGAGAGGTTTGTTTCCCTATACTGCAAGGTATCTACACAACTTCAACAACCATTTTTCTACTATTGGGGTCAATGGAATCAATGAGATGGTGAGAAACTTCACCAGCGATGCTTATGACATCAGTGATGAGAGGGGGATAGAGTTTGCCACGAAACTTCTCAATCACATGAGAGAACGGATGATAGAGTTTCAAGAGGCAACAGGCAACCTCTACAACCTCGAAGCGACACCTGCGGAGGGGACTACCTATAGATTTGCTAAGGAGGATAAAAAACGGTATAAACATAGCATCATACAAGCGGGATCAGGAGAAAACATCTACTACACTAACTCATCACAAATCCCTGTTGGGCATACAGATGATCCTTTTGAAGCACTCGACCTTCAAGATGAACTCCAGTGTAAATACACAGGAGGAACAGTACTGCATCTCTACATGCAAGAGAGGCTCAGCTCCACAGAGGCGTGCCGTAAGTTAGTCAAAAATGTTATCTCAAACTATAGGCTTCCCTACATCACAGTAACTCCACTCTTCTCAGTCTGTCCAAAACATGGATATATCTCTGGAGAGCATGAGTTTTGTCCAAAATGTGATGAGGAATTAATACAAAATTTAAAAGATGAAGAGGAAAAGGTATCATGAGTAGAGAAGAATTATTAAGTAGAGTAGCAAGTAAAAGACAAAAATGTATCGTTTATACAAGAGTAATGGGCTATCATAGACCTGTTGAGAGTTTTAACATAGGCAAAACTGGTGAGCATAGACAACGAAAACAATTCACTCAACACTAAATGTGTCTATGACCTTACAAAGTTCACCCATCTTGACTA
>JALWPO010000039.1 GCA_026994965.1 Mariprofundaceae bacterium
TTAAAAAACAACATATTGTAGGTTTGGATTTATCAGCATCTATGCTGGCTTATGCCAAGAAAAAGCAACCCATGCGCCTGCCATGGCATGGAAAACGCCACTTTTGCAATGCCGATGGCTGTATGCTCCCTTTTGCCGACAATAGCTTTGACTTGGTCACCTCCAACCTTGCCATGCAGTGGATAGCCAACCCTGCGGATATGATGGCTGAAATGCGCCGTGTGCTCGCCCCCAATGGATTGATATTATTTTCTACATTTGGTCGCCGCACATTAAGCGAGTTGCGCCAATCCCTTGCCAGCATCGCGCAAGATAATCAGAGCACAGCACAAGGGCGTGTTTTGCCTTTTCCAGATATTATGGCTTTGGGTGATGCGTTCAACCAAATTCCTATTGAAATGCCCGTGATTGATAGCGATTTATTTACCCTCACTTATCCTGATGCCATGGCTTTGGTGCGCGAGCTGAAAGGCTTGGGCGCATCCTCATCAGCGATTACTGGGCGCAAGGGCGGGCTATATGGCCCCCGTTTATTGAAGCAACTCAACACCATATATGCAGACAAACATCGCATGGAGAATGGGCAAGTCCGAGCCACTTTTGAGGCTCTGTATGCCCAAGCTTGGTATAAAGAAACCCCTTATCAACCTAAGGGAAATATCATTCCGATTGAATTGCAATAACCCGCAATGCCCACTTCTGTTTTTATCACTGCAACCGATACCCATGCTGGGAAAACATGGGTCACGCAACACCTCATCCAAGCCCTCATCCAAGGTGGGCAACGTGCCAAAGCCATCAAACCCATTGCTTGCGGGCATGAAAATGGAGAAATCAATCAAGACGTTCAAATCTTACTGCATGCCCAAAAGCTTCAACATTCTACTGATGTAAACTTGTATGACTTTAAGCTGCCTGCTTCCCCACATATAGCTGCACAAGCAGAGCCAGCACATATTGAGCCCAAAGCCTTACTCACATGGTGCCAGCAGCAAATACAGCACTCTGATATATGCCTGATTGAAGGTGTTGGTGGTTTAATGGTTCCTTTGAATTTTGATTATTTACTGAGCCATTGGATATGCGATATGCCAAACACACCTGTGATTTTGGTGGTTGGCAATCAACTGGGCTGCATCAATCATGCCTTGCTATCTTTGGAAAAATTAGCACAGATGCAACGCCATCCTGCATGGGTGATTATCAATCCATTGGAACATAAACAAGACGATACGCAAGACACACAGATACTTGTTAATACCCTTCAACCATATCTTCATCCATCTTCTAAGTTATTAATTTCTAAGTATAATAAACCTGAAACATTGCAACCTATACTTGCATGGTTAACAAAAACCTCGCATAGTTAAGGCTAGGAGACTGTCAGACTTAAAGCCAATTGGCTGCAAAACCATGGATATTGGACGCTTTTTAGCTGTATTTTCGTTGAGTAGCGGTGCTATTCGCCTCAAATACATCTAAAAACCACCTCAATCCCATGAATTTTCGCTACAATCGTTGAAGTCCGACAACCTCCTAGGGGATGGGGATATGCATGTTTTAGTGTTGGATGATGAACCACAAGTTCAGAAAATTCTAAGTGCTTTTCTGCTGCGCTATGCGCAGCAACACGGCAAACGTATGAAGATTTCTGAATTTAGTAAGCCTGAGCAGGCACTCTTTGAACTCACCACACATGGTGAAGATTATGATATGATTTTGATGGATGTTCGTATGCCCAGAGTAACAGGCTGCGATATTTATCATGCCCTGCAAGAGACTCAACCTACCCTCTTATCACGCCTTCTTTTTATTACTGGCTACCCTGATGACCTTACAGATATGCAAGCTTGCATACTCTCCAAACCTTTTAAATATAGCGATTTAGAACAAAACCTTCAGCGTATAGAGGAAACATGCAAAGCAGCTATCGCAGCTTAAATAGAGTTTCCCCAGAAACTCGTTTTTTGGATTTTTCACCAATGGTAAGCGGGCTAAATTAAATAATTATGTACTATGTCCCCCGAACTAGGTTCATAGGAACCGCCTCTTCTGGACAGTCGATGGTTGCAGGCGCAGGTGCAGCAGTGGCAAGTGGCTTTACATCTCCTAGGGGAAGCGCCTTTGGAGGATTGGTTGGAGGAG
>JALWPO010000040.1 GCA_026994965.1 Mariprofundaceae bacterium
CCCGTCTGCCATAAACGCCATATCTCCTGCCGATCAAGCGGCGTTAACCTGATCCTCTTGTGCATTATCATGCCTACAGAACCTCCTCATAACGGGAATTCTGTAAACAACGCGGTTAATTCCTACAGGTAAATAAAGATTTCCAAATATTTATTGAAGAAGTGGAAAAGCTCTTAACTGCTGAAGAAAAGTATATTTCGGCTACACAGTCATCTTTTAACAAATTTTGTGACCCTTATCTTGCTGAAGAAAAAGAAATTCACCAGTATTGCAAAGATAATCACATTCCACAAGAGAATGATGAGTAACTGAGAATAAGGAAACGCTACCCTTTTAGCCTAAATACCTTTAAACACAAAATCTAAAGCCGCAATCATATCTTCTCGATAAGCCGTTAAGTTATATTTATTTTAAGGGATGAAAGCGAATTCGATTGATGCGAAAGCTTTCAAATTGTGCTTTGGGCACTTGAAAAGGAGCAGCAGCGCGAATGGCAGCAATCAAGGTTTGATCCAGTGTGTTATTGCCTGATGATTCGATAATCGATACACGAGAAATATTGCCATTGCGTTGTAAAATCACTTCTACCAATGGGTCGGGCGTGTTTTCACTGATGCCACCTGGCACTTTCCATTTGCTTTGTACCGCTGCTTGCATCATCGCGATATAGCGGTCGATTTCTTGGGTTGAAAGCTGTTTACCCATGAGATCAGCAATATCTGCTTTGGGTTTAGTTCGTTTGGTTTTGCGATCAGTTTGAGAAACCATGGGTGCAAATGGATCAAAGTCTGGTTCAACCTTGGACTTGCTTTTTACAGCTACTGGTTTTGGTTTAGGTTTATCTTCCAGTTTTACCACAGGCTTGAGTTTTTTGATGATAGGTTTGGGTTTGACGGCAGGTTTTGGTTTCGGCTTAGGTTTATGTATCTTTTTCTTAACGGCTCTCTTTTTGTGTTTGGGTGCATGCAACATTTTTTTCAATGCTTGTGCAGAAATCATAGACACTTCAATACGTTTGAGTGGTGGCTCAGGGGCATGGGTATTTTGCCACCACAGCACGATTGCAATCAAAATGGCAATCAGCGCATGTGCCAAGATGGCAAAGAGCATATCCATCCACGTAAACGAGCCTTGGGGGCTATCATTCATGGGGATAAGGCTACGTGTATGTTTAGCGGTTTGGTTCTGTGACAAGACCAACCTTCTTGATACCTGCTTGCTCCAAAGCACTTAATACTTGCGCAACATATTGGTATGCTGCTTTGGCATCACCACGGATAAATACAGGTAGGTTTGGATTGTTTTGACGCATCGCTTGTACACGCGCGGCCAATTGCTTGAGTTTCACAGCATGCTTTTGCATATACAAACGACCATCTTTACGCACGCTAATCACCAAGGGTTCGATATTTTGTTGCAGTGCTGGTGCATTGCTATCAGGCAAATCAAGATTCACACCTTGGGTAAGTAGTGGGGCGGTGACCATAAAAATAATAAGCAATACCAACATCACATCCACCAAAGGCGTGACGTTAATTTCACCCATGGGTTCGGTATCTTTATCCCATTTATTGCTGGAGCTAGAGCCTGCCCACATATCAGCCTCGGATGTGGCGAGACATAATATTGAGGAATTCAGATGAGAATTGCTCCATATTGGCTGCCTGACGCTTTAAATCTGCGGTAAATTTATTGTATGCAACCACAGCGGGAATGGCTGCCACCAAACCAAATGCAGTGGCGACCAGTGCTTCTGCAATGCCCGGTGCTACAGCGGTGAGTGATGTGTTTTGAGAGGCTGCAATGCCTTGAAATGCTGTAAGTATGCCCCAAACTGTACCAAACAATCCAATAAATGGTGATGTGGAGCCTACGGTTGCTAAAAAACTTAAATGCCTTGATAGCCCTTCTAATTCACGCGATAAGGCGGCATCCAAAGAGCGGCGTATGCCATCTAAACCACCACCAGCGACGAGCTTTGTTGCCGTTGCATCTGTATTGGAATCACGGCGTTGTCGCATATATTCACGATAACCTGCTTGAAAAATATTGGGTAATGGACTGTTGGGATAACGATTGGGAATACTGCCCAAAAGGCTATCCATATCTGAGCCACTCCAAAATGCATCC
>JALWPO010000041.1 GCA_026994965.1 Mariprofundaceae bacterium
ATATGAATGCTTGGGCACAGAGTTTTCATATGAATAGTTTGATGGGTGCATTATGGTTGGATGCTATTTTGATTGCTGTTTTTACATTTCCCGTAACATTGGCATTGGGCGCATGGTTGCCTTTGATTGCACAGGATGATGAAGGCGGAAGGCTTTATGCCATCAATAGTTTGGGGGCATGTATGGGTGCATTACTTGCTGGGTTTGTATGTATTCCATGGCTGGGTACAGCTTTGACTTGGTTGTTGGCAGTAACCTTGATTGTCGTATGCGCTTGCTATTGGCAGGTAAGGTCGCGGCTATGGTATGCATTGGCGAGTATATCTTTGCTGATGTTAGCAGGCTGGCCAGTTAAAGCATTACCAGAGGCTGCTGTTTTATTGAAGCAGGAGTTGCCGCATGCTCATGATATGTATCAATTTGAAGATGCTGTTTCAATCACTCATGTGGTGGAAAAAGATAATGGTCAGCGTGTTCTTCTATCTGATTTACAGCGTATGGATGCATCCAGTGATGCGACTTCAGTTGAGGTGCAAAAAAATCAAGCAAGGTTACCGCTTTTTTTGCATGGCTCAGCTAAGGATGTTTTATTCTTAGGACTTGGTACAGGGATTACAGCATCGGGTGCTTTGGCATGGCATGATGTACATGTGCAAAGTGTAGAATTATCTAAAGGTGCAATCCATGCAGCAACATTCTATTTTAATCGCGTTAATGATGATGTTGTTTCGCATACTGGGCTTGTTCATGATGATGCCAGACGATTCTTGATGCGAACGCATCAAAGTTACGATGTGATTGTTGGTGATTTATTTCATCCTGATATGGTTGGGCGAGGAGCCTTGCTTTCTGTAGAGCAGTTTGAGCGTGCGAAAGCAAAGTTGAATCAGGATGGTGTTTTTGTGCAATGGTTGGCATTTAATCAATTTGATATTCCATCATTACAGGTTGTATTGCATAGTTTTGAAAGAATATTTCCTCACAACGCTATATTTGTGGATGGTTATCGTATGGGGCTTGTAGGCTTTCAAGGTCAATTCAAGTCAGCTTCATTGCTAAAAGCATCAGCACCACCAGAGAATCAATGGGGTGGTGAAGGTGCGTGGACATGGTTGGGTCGTTATTGGGGTGATGCTTCTGATTTACTCAAAGGTGCAACATCATCGCATGTACAAAGTGAATGGGCACCAGTGCTTGAGTATCGTTTGCCTCATATGCGTTATCACCCTGCTAGTTTGCCAGATGTTCTACTTTGGTTGATGCAGCATAGAGTTCGTTTTGAGCAAGGGCTTGATGTATGGCAGGTCAACCCATCTGATCAAACCTCATTTAAGCGAAGTTGGGCGGCGAGTTTATTTAATATGCGAGCACAATATTTAGCATTAACATCCCAGCCTAATGTGTCACGCTTTCAGCAATTGGCATATCAAGCCAACCCTCGCGATAGATGGGCAGCATTTGGGCTTGCAGATGCTATGTTTGATAGCTTGAATAGATTGCCCAAAGGCATGAGTAAGGAGCAGGCCTTGGAGCGTATTTTATCTATTCGAGATGATCATGAAGAGGCGTTAAAGGCATTAATCAAGTTGAAAAATAAAGAAGGTAATCAACAGGCAGCTAAGGGCTATATGAATAAGCTAAGAAGCATAAGCCCTTATATGAGGTTAGATGTGTGAATGCACAAAATAAGTTAAATCAAATACCTATACGGGAAGAGCATGTGCCTGGAGCGCAGTCTATACACCTTTGGCGGCGCATATCACAATATGGATTTATTGTGGTGCTGGTGCTTATTCCTCTTACAGGATTATTTCGTATTGACCCTATTGCTGGCTCATTTCGGATTTTAAGTTATCAGGTTTGGTTTTCAGATATTGCCATTGTGATGGGCTTTTGGCTTATGGTGGCGGCACTTCTGATATTTCTTTATTCATGGGCTGGCTCGGTATTTTGCGCTTGGGCATGTCCACAAAATACCATATCAGAATGGGCAAATGCGATGACAGCTCGCTTGTTGGGTAGGCGCGCCTTGATGATGGATGTTTCAGGCAAACGTATGAAAGTTGCGCGGCGAAAAGATATTTGGCTGAATAAAATCGTTTTGGCATTGTCTTTTTTATGT
>JALWPO010000042.1 GCA_026994965.1 Mariprofundaceae bacterium
ATAGCTTGTATCAAAAGATGCAGCGTAAGCATATCGATTTTGAAGAGATTTATGATATTGTGGCTTTTCGTCTTATTGTTAAAGATGCACCAGCTTGTTATCACGCATTGGGTATGATTCATAGCTTATACAGACCAGTTCCTGGGCGTTTTAAAGATTATATCGCCCTGCCTAAGCCCAATGGTTATCAATCCTTGCATACATCAGTCATCGGTCCTGAAAACCATAGGATTGAAGTGCAAATTCGTGCTGAATCCATGCACAGGCATGCCGAAGATGGTGTGGCAGCGCATTGGCTGTATAAAGATGAAATGGCTGGTGAAGATACAAGTGAAAACAATGGTTTTTTATGGTTAAGCCAATTGACCGAATTATTGCAAGAAGCAGATAATCCGAATGAGCTGATGGAAAATGTTAGGTTGGATTTATTTGTGCAAGAAGTGTATGTATTTAGTCGTGATGGTGATATTTATGCATTACCACGTGGTGCGAGACCACTTGATTTTGCTTATGCTGTACATACTGATATTGGGCATCATGCTATGGGCGTACGCATCAATGGTGAGATGATGGACTTTCAAACCAAATTGCGTAATGGCGATCAAATTGAAATCCTCACCAATGCTGAACAGTCACCCAGTCGTAGCTGGTTAAAATATGTCAAAACACCCAAAGCAAAACAAGCCATTCGCCAATATTTTCGCCGCCAAGAAAAAGAAACCAGTCTACAAATTGGTCAAGAACTGTTGCATGAAGTACTTGCTTCAGAGCCATCCAAAACGCTTTTGGAATCTTTGGGCTGCGAGAATCTTGAAGCGTTGTATCTTAAGTTGGGTAGAGGTGAACTTTCTTTGGATGTATTGCTCAAGCAAGCCGATGATAAATCCAATCCATATATCAAGTTCCGAGGTGTAAAGGCTGCGCATATGTATGCAGCGCAATGTTGTTATCCGATTCCTGGTGATGCTGTATTTGGTCGGGTTGTCGCCAATAAGGGTATGGAATTGCATTATCGTGATTGCGCGATGTTGAAAGAGAAAAACAAATTCAAGTGGTTGGAATTGGATTGGAAAGGCGAAGAAAACACTTTATATGCAACTGGCATTGAGGTTAGAGCGGAAAATCGGCGTGGTATGCTGGCAAAAGTATCAGGATGTATTTCTCAAGTTGATGCGAATATTGATGATTTAAAGCTTGATCAACGTGCTGGAGAGATGACAGTGCTACGAATTCTCGTTGCTGTAAAAGATAGAATCCATCTTGCCCATGTGTTAAAGGCAATCAAGGGCATTGATGGTGTGGTGAATGTAAAACGGCGTAATCAAACTGGCTTGGGAGAAAATTATACACATGGCTTTAGCGATGTGTTGCGTGGTATTTTAAGCAAAAGTCGGCGTTCATTATTTAAACGTAAAAAGCATACAAAGAAGGAGAAACCATGAAAATTATTCATTCAGATCAAGCACCCAAGGCAGTGGGTCCTTATAGTCAGGCAGTTGCACATCAAGGCGTGCTGTATGCATCAGGTCAGATTGGTTTGGTTCCAGAAACTGGAAAGATGATTGCAGATGATGTTGAAGCCCAGGCACAGCAAGTCACCCAAAATTTATCTGCTGTATTGGCAGAGGCGGGTGCAAAGGTGAGTGATATTTTAAAAGTGAATATCTTTTTATTGGATATGAATGATTTTCCATTGGTGAATGCGATTTATGCAGACTGGCTAGGGGGGCATAGACCAGCACGAGCCACAGTCGCCGTTGCGGCATTGCCATTGGGGGCAAAAGTAGAGATGGATTTAACTGCTCGATTAAGTTAAAGCAAAACTCAAGTTTTCAGCATTAAAAAAGGCAGCCGTTGGCTGCCTTTTTTGTAATCGTGTGTAAGTAAACTGTGATATAAAACGAAAGGATTTTAAGCTGCTTTTACAACCTTACCAGAACGCAGGCAACGTGTGCAAACACGCACCTTTTTCACTTGTCCTGAAACAAGTGCACGAACACTTTTCAAGTTTGGCAAAAAACGACGACGAGTCGTATTGTGAGCGTGACTCACATTATTGCCACTCATTGGACCTTTTCCGCATACTTCGCAACGTTTTGCCATGATAACCTCC
>JALWPO010000043.1 GCA_026994965.1 Mariprofundaceae bacterium
TTATCAGGTGTGATGATGACTGCATTTTATACATTCCGTATGTTCTTTTTAACATTCCATAATACAGACCGTGTAGTGCCTGAAACCAAAGCACATCTGCATGAGTCTCCAAAAGTGATTACCATTCCGTTAATGATTCTTGCCATAGGTGCTGTAGGTTCAGGTTTATGGGGCGAGTATGGATTGGATATTAGTAATGCAGAGGTGGTGAATGGTTTCTTTGGTCATGCTTTATTTGTAACTGATGCGCATAATCCATTATTAACATTGGAGCTTGAAGAGCATCACCCCTTCTTTATGACTTTGCCATTTTGGTTTGCAGTCAGTGGGATTGCATTGGCGTATGCCTTTTATTTTAAAGCATCACCTATGCCTGAAAAATTGGGGGCGTTATTTCCGCGTTTGCATAGATTTCTGCTTAATAAATGGTATTGGGATGAATTGTATGAGAAACTATTTATTCGTTCCGCACGTTGGTTGGGAACCTTTTTCTGGCAAAAGGCAGACCTTGGCGTTATCGACAAAGGGATTATTCACGGCGGTATCATTCAATCTGTACAAGCAGGTGCAGCAAAACTCAGAGAAATTCAAACAGGCATGGTTTATCATTATGCCTATGGCATGGTCATCGGGGTGTTTGGTTTGCTGACTTGGTTGTTGTTGAAGGCATAGGGGATATTTAATGGAAACGTTGCATAACGTATTGGGATTTCCCATTCTAAGTTTAAGTATTTTTCTTCCAACTGCGGGAGCACTATTCATTTGGCTGTTTCTTAAAAATGACCAAGTTGTTCGGTGGGCATCACTGGTGGTCGCGATAGCTACATTTTTAGTGACACTGCCACTGGCAACATCTTTTGATACTTCCACTGCACATATGCAATTTGAGGAACTACACGATTGGATTCCAGCATTTAATATCCATTATCAGTTAGGTGTCGATGGTATTTCTATGCCATTTATTATTTTGACCAGTATGTTGACGGTGATTTGTATTGTTTCAGCATGGAAGTGCATACAAACGCGTGTTAAAGAATACATGATGGCATTTTTGGTGCTCGAAACAACATTGATTGGTGTGTTTTCTGCTCTGGATGTGGTGTTGTTTTATTTCTTTTGGGAAGCGATGTTGATTCCGATGTATTTAATTATTGGGATTTGGGGCGGAAAGAATCGCGTCTATGCCACAATGAAATTCTTCCTCTATACATTGGCGGGCTCGGTATTGATGCTGATTGCATTGGTTGCGATGTATTTCAAAACAGGCGGAAGCTTTAGTATGTTGGCATATATGGATTACCCATTCGATTTTGATTGGCAGTTCTGGATTTTCATTGCGTTCTTTATTGCTTTTGCTGTTAAAGTGCCCATGTGGCCAGTGCATACATGGCTTCCTGATGCGCATACTGAAGCGCCAACGGCAGGCTCAGTTATTTTGGCTGGTATCCTGCTCAAAATGGGTGCCTATGGATTCTTACGGTTCTCATTACCCATGTTGCCTGATGCCTCACAATTTTTTGTACCCATGATGGTCGGCTTAAGTTTGATTGCGATTGTGTATATCTCACTTGTAGCGATGATGCAGACCGATTTGAAGCGCTTGATTGCATATTCATCTATTGCACACATGGGCTTTGTCACATTGGGAACATTTATGTTTACACAAATTGCAATGGAAGGCGCGATTATCAATATGATTTCACATGGCTTTGTCGCAGCAGCATTGTTTTTATGCGTTGGGGTATTATACGATAGGATGCACACACGTGAGATTGCTGCATATGGTGGTGTAGTGAATGTCATGCCTGTGTTTGCAGCGGTATTCTTATTATTCTGTATGGCGAATGTGGCATTGCCTGGTGCAAGTTCATTTGTCGGTGAAATTATGGTGCTGATTGGTACATTCTCGGCAGATCAGACGAATGTTTTTATCATTTCAAGCAAATGGGTTGCAGTTGTCGCGACGATAAGTGTGGTTTTGTCAGCTTGCTATACATTATGGATGTACAAACGTGTGGCTATGGGCGATGTAGTCAAAGAAGAAGTTAAAGCCATGCCTGATATGAGTTTGCGAGAGTTTATGTATTTTGTGCCATTGATTGCATTGGTATT
>JALWPO010000044.1 GCA_026994965.1 Mariprofundaceae bacterium
GCCTCATCAATATCTGGTCGCAGCATGTGTCCTGATGTTTGCTCGGATGATGTGAATAAGTCAGGTTGTGTTGGCTGCTGTGCGGGCTGTTGACCTGCATAGGCATAATCATGTGCTGTATGTTGTGTTTTTCGGCGCATAAATGAGAGAATCATCCATGCAATCCCACCAAAAATAAGGATATCGAATAGGTTGATACCTTCAAAAGCACCGCCAAAGAATAGAGCGCCAAGCATGCCGCCCAAAGCGAGACCACCAAGCATGCCCATCATACCACCGCGTCTAGGTGCATTGCTTCTTCCCAATTGTTTATTGGGCATGGATTGTTTTTGCCCAAGAGTGGAGCGGGGGGCAGTGCGATGGCTAAAACTTTTGCCAAAGCTAGAACCCATACCAAAACGCCTTGCATCGGCATGCTCTGCACCCAAAATCATCAAACAAAATATGGCAAGTATCGAACATATAAGCACTTTTTTCATTAATTTTCTCCATTGCTATAGCGTAATTGTGCAAGCCTTGCATCAAACATGGCGTGGCGCAGTTCGCGACTTTCAATGCTTTGCAATTCCGATGCAAGCAGTTTTTTTAAAGTGAGTGATACAGGCTTGGGTTCAGGCGCGGTTTTGTCTGCTTGAATACCTGCTACCGTTTGTACACGGGTAAATATTTTGGCGATTTTCCCCATTCTGGCTTGTTCAAAGCATGATTTTCGAATGTCTTCGCGTAAGAATATAATTTGTTGTGCCATGGTGGAATGCGTCACTGCAATGATTAAAATATTGCCGCCTTCAGGGTTGGGTTTGAGTTCAACTGGTTCTGTGCGCTGCGCCAGCATAGGGCCAACAATATCAGGCCATAATCGGCGCAGGCGGGATAAGCCAACCAACTGTTCCAATCGCTCGCTACCAAGAATATCAGCAAGGTTGTGATGAATATCTGTAAGCTGCGATTTTTTTCTGAGTGCTTTTTTAGCCATGAAGTTTCAATCGCATCAAAAGGGTAACCTTGTTTTGCCTGATGTGTCGCCAAGAATATGGGCATGCAAATGAAACACTTCCTGGCCACCGCCTTTGCGCACATTGATGACAATACGATATCCTGCTTCAAGCTTTAACACATCATTGGCAACATGATTCACCTTATCCATCAAGTTGCCCAGCATGGCAGGGTCTTTGGCATCAGCTAATGTAGGAATATGTATTTTGGGAATCACCAGCACATGCGTAGGCGCTTTGGGCTGAATATCTTTAAAGGCAAATACAGCATCATCTTCATAAACCTTATCTGAAGGAATATCACCCGCGATAATTTTACAAAATAAACAATCTGTCATGATTTTTTCTCCATGCTTTGTTGTGCGGCAAATGCCAATCTAAAATCTTCCAGAAATTCCACGATTTGTTGCGGTGTTAAAGCTTTGCACTGCTCCAAATATTCAGGTGAGAAATATTGTATGGGTCTTGGTTGCTTGTTCATGCGTTTAACGCCTGCAATGCTTTGATGTCTTCTAAATCTTGCGCTCTACCTGATACCATTTTCATGGCAATCAAATCATCTATGCTCAATACTTGTATGCACTGGTCATGCAGTATTTTATCTTCGATATGTTTATGCTTTACATCTTCAGTGATAATAATATCTAGGCATTCGCTGGGTTTATCAGGGTTTACAAACGACCATGCAATAAGATTCTTTTCTTGAATATATTGCTCGCGATGCTCAAAAAGTTCAGCGGCATGGATAGGCAGTTTGGACTGTAGCCCCAAATCTAATACAAGTTTTTCTGTTTGCTCAAAATGCGTTTTGTCCAAACTGATGATGATATCCACATCAATCGTGCCACGAACTGCACCATGCAAGGCCACAGCATAGCCGCCCACCAAAGCGTAAGGGATATTGGCTTGCTGAAATGCTTGGGTGATACGCAATAAGAACATAAGTCGAGTTGTAACCGATTTGGCTTAAAAAGTGAATGTTTATATGCTTTGGATAAGCTTTTCTTTTTCACGCTTGGATAAGCTTTTGATGCGCAATTCTTCTTTGAGTGCATCCGAATGGCTGCCAATGGTTTGTTGATAAACCAATTCAAGTGGCGCTTT
>JALWPO010000045.1 GCA_026994965.1 Mariprofundaceae bacterium
ACATTTTATTTAACCTAAGTTACAAAGGGAGGTTATGATCGCTTAGAATATAACCTTGCCCGCGCATGGTATGAAGCAAAGGAATATCATGCCCCTTATCAATCTTATTGCGTAAGTGGCTGATATAAACATCAATTACATTGCTTTCTGGGTCAAAATTCATATCCCAAACATGTTCGCCAATCAAAGTGCGCGATAAAACCTTGTGCGGATTGCGCAACAAATATTCCAAAAGCGCATATTCTTTGGTAGTTAAACGAATGGGTTTTCCGCCACGTGTAACCATGCGAGTGATGGGGTCTAATTCTAAATTTGCCATTTGTAGTGTGGGTGTTTTGCTATCGGCTTGGCGGCGTAATAATGCACGAACACGAGCCAATAACTCTTCAAATGCGAAAGGTTTGACCAAATAATCATCTGCACCAGCATCCAAGCCGCGGACCCTATCTTCTACGCTATCTCTGGCAGTCAGCATCAACACAGGCGTGGTGATGCCACGATCACGAATTTCACGACAAACCGAAATACCATTCTTTTTGGGAAGCATGACATCCAATAAAATTAAATCATAATCATTCACTTCGGCTAAAAAACCGCCATCTTCACCATCATGGGAGACATCCACAGCATGCCCTTCTTCTTTCAGACCTTTCTGAATAAAATGGGCAACGCGCTCTTCATCTTCTACAACAAGAATTTTCATAGGGCGACTGTAGCATGAAACAAATCCACAGGTGAAGCGATAAATTTAAGGCGGTTCGATGTGAAGCTAAACCTCGAATCAAAAAGCTTTATCTTCATTTCTTTGCCATCAAAGAAACGAAGCAAAGAAAATGCCCCTGAAATAGCTGCGTATATCCTCACCAAAGCTGGAAATCGGGCGCAAAACAAAGCACGTGTTTTGCTTTTATCCCTTCTTCCAGACTTTGCTTCGGCGCAGCTATAGCAAGGGGGAACTCGTCATTCCCGCGGATGCGGGAATCCATGTTTTTTACTTTGTGCCTTAGTGTTTTTGTGGTGAATTTGTCTTTTCGATCGCAGCATCGCGGAATGGATAAACCTAAAAACGACTTTCTAAAGAAACTATATTTTCTAAAGTTAATTAGCACCTCCTTAAAGATTGCTGCCGTTTTTGTGAAACATCGCTATATTTCCTTGTTATGAAGTATCAACTGATTGATAAACGTCCGCTATATAGCGGTTTTTTCCATTTGGATGCCTATAGCATCAAGCATGAATGTTTTGATGGCGGTGAATTACATATCGAGCGAGAACATTTGGAGCGTGGCAATGCGGTTGCTATCTTGTTGTACGATCAAGCATGTGATGAGGTATTATTGATTGAGCAATTTCGCATTGGTGCAGCGGTGCGCCATGATAAGGCTTGGTTGATTGAAGTGGTGGCAGGCATGATTGATGAAGGTGAAAATGCAGAGCTTGCAGCGCGCCGAGAAGCGATTGAAGAAGCAGGTTATGCGCCTGAGAAGATACATTTTCTAGGAAAATATTATGCCACACCTGGCGGCTCATCGGAGCATATTACCTTACTTCTGGGTGAGGTGGATAAGCAATCCCCTGTTGGAAAAGGTGGGGGTGTAGCTGGTGAGCATGAAGATATTCGCCCTTTTTGGGTTTCGCGGGAGCAGGCGATGGCTTGGCTTGCCAATGGTAAAATCAATTCAGGTGCGCCCATGTTGGCATTATTGTTGGCATTTGGGCATCAAGGCATCATCAAGGAAAAGAAATGAAAGTTTTTCACACATGGGAAGAAGCAGAAGCATCTATGGTATGTGGGGGCGCAATCACAGTCGGTAATTTTGATGGTGTGCATATGGGGCATCAGCAAGTATTGGCAGAATTGGTGGGGCATGCACAAGCTGTAGGTGGCGCTTCTATTGTGGTTACTTTTGAGCCGCATCCGCGTGCTGTGCTGTATCCAGAAGAAGCACCACGTCGTTTATGTCATGTGCATGAGCGCTTGCAATATTTAGAGGCTGCGGGTGTGGATGCCGTATTATTGCTTGAGTTTAATAAGGATTTAGCGGCTTGGACGGCAGAAAAGTTTTCTCGTGCATTGTATGCTGCTTTTT
>JALWPO010000046.1 GCA_026994965.1 Mariprofundaceae bacterium
AAGGAATTAAATCAATAGGGCCAATCGTGATTGGCTCTGGCGAACGAAACCGCAAGCGTGCGCCTATAATTGTCGCGGGTAGTTTTTGCTTTGAAATGGTCACGGCAATATCCACATCATCATCGTCACGTTCAAATATTTTATGCCATTTATGTTTACTATCTTGAACGGCTAATTTTATATAACCACCCTTAAAACTAAGCCTACCAACACTGGCTTTATGAATAATAATTTTGCGCAATGTTACAGGTTTATCCAAATATAGGCGCAATTGCCCTTTTTTGTATGCAATAAATGCGCCTTTACCTCTATAGTCTTTCAAGGCTTCAAAAAATAAACGACTTCCACCCTTAAATTCATGTTGATCTGCCATGGTTGCTTTGCTGCCATCTTGGCGGATAAGTTTATGCCCTACTTTATAAGTAATCGATTTTGCTACTCGCCTAGGCTTACGTTTGTGTTTTACCTGAGGCTTAGGCTTCACTACAGATTTTACTGGGGTTACCACTGAGGCTTGCTTGCTTTGCTGCACAGTTTTCTTGGTTTGCACAGGTGTTGCAGGCGAAATAACTACGGGTTTAATCGCAGGTTGAACAGCTTGATTTTGCACAACTCTCTCTGGGTTGACTTGTACAATCACAGGGCGTTCGGCTGCCCCCATTACAGAAATAAGTGCCCAACCCAATAACGCAATCACCATAGTAGCAGCTAGCCATGTTAGTGTAACCTTCCATGTTTTAGGTGCTTTTTCCTCCCAATGTGTGAGTAATTTTTCACGCCCAGGAAGTTTGGCAAATACTTGGGTGGCAGTATTGGATACCAATGTAGATACAGGATGAACCCAACTTAATAATGTGCGCCCAGATGCCAGCAACAAACCTTTGGCAATTTCTGCATTAGATTGTGTGTTGGTTGTCGGTGGTCGTGATACAATTGGTGCCTTAGCCACCTTGGATAAATCTTTAGCAAGATTATTCAATTCCTGAATAACTACCGAACAACTGGCAGGCCTATCATCGGGATTTTTTGCCAACAAACGTAAAATTAAATCTGATATTTCTAAAGAAATCGAGTGGTTGACTTCGTGAGGAGGCACAGGATTATCACGCACCTGTTTTTCCATAATTTCAAATTCGCCACCGCCTGCTGCTGAAGCATCAAAAGGAAGCTTCCCTGTCATCATTTGGTATAGCAATATCCCAAATGCATACAAATCGGTACGTGCATCAATGGGTTTATTTAAAATTTGCTCAGGAGCCATATAACGAAACGAGCCAACAGTTGCACCACTTTGCGTGAGATCATCATCTCCTGCTTCAGGTTTTGCCAGGCCAAAATCCATCAGTTTGATATCACCGCTATCCGACACCAGTACATTGGCAGGTTTCAAATCTCTATGCACCAAGCCAATACGATGTGCCGCTTCCAAACCAGATAACACTGCTTTGGCAATATGAATCAAATCAGCAATACTATGCTTATCCCCAGCCCTTAAATATTCACGTAAATTTTTGCCGTGAACCATCTCCATCACCAATGCCATATGCTCTTTATCTTCATAGATTGAAAGCAACGTAACAATATTGGGATGCATAAGTTGCGCATGCATACGTGCTTCACGGCGGAAACGTTCTTTTAAATCTTCATTTTGTAATAAATGTGGATGTAATACTTTGATGGCAACTTCGCGGTGCAATGTTTCATCAGTGGCACTATAAACAATGCCCATTCCACCCGAACCTATCTCAGATTCTAGGCGATACTGCCCCAAATGTGTCACTCCGCCTTTCATCATCAGGCAACTCTAACAGTAATATAGGTGTACAAACAATTGAAAATCATCCTCACTGCTTTGTCTCCAAATCACGCAACCTATCCAAAGCTTGCAAATATGTAGGCACAGCTTGCACCCCTTTGCTTTGTATCAATAGTTTAAACGATTCACCCATACCCACAGGCAACATCATACGCTTGGCATGTGCCAATGCTTGCACAGATTCGATACTGCCTTCTTGCGCCAATGCCATCACAGCCTGCTGCACACTTGGGCTTTGTCCTAACCATGCGCCTTGGGTTATAAATGAAAG
>JALWPO010000047.1 GCA_026994965.1 Mariprofundaceae bacterium
CGTGTTTATCGCAAGCTACATGTTTCTTCACGTTCCGAGGCCGTGTATGAGGCAGAGCAACTGGGCTTAATCCATATTCGTGAATAAACAGGTGAATACAGTACATTTGATTCAGAAGATTATCTTTGCACTGTTGTGCATTTCCTTTGCAGGGTGCTCTTTTCCAAGTCATAGCAATCAATCATCCTTATTATTTAAAGATGCCGACTTCTTGTTAAAGAATCAGGCAAAACCGCCTGAGGGTGACAACCTTGCATGGCAAAAGGTGAAGCTTCCCGATTTGTGGGACTTCACGCACCCTGATGCTGGCGGCTTTGGCTGGTACCGTCTAAAAATTAAGCTTAATGTCCCCCCTAATCGCTTATGGGGTATTTATCTGCCTCGTATTAACCGGAATGCTGCTGTATTTCTCAATGGTATATTAATTGGTTCTGATGTTCCTATTGAGGACAAACAATCCAACTCATGGAATCACCCACTCTATTTTACAATTCCCAATGGGCTATTAACATCGGGTGAGAACCTGCTCTATATCCGCTTGGAATCGGATGTGCACAGCCGTGGGCGTTTGCTGCCTTTTTATATGGGGGCAGATGAACTTCTCAGACCAACATATGAACACAACTACTTTTTTCGGGTTACATTGAGCCAGTTAATCTGTGCTTTTGCATTGACCATGGGTCTTTGCGTTGGGCTTATTTGGGTGATTCGTCGAGAGGCTCTATATGGCTGGTTTGCATTAGGTTCGATATTTTGGGCATTTTATACGACATGGTTTTTTGTTCGCTCCATGCCATTGCCATTGTCTCACTGGATAGCGCTAACCAATAGCAGTGGCGTTTGGATGATTGGATGCATGTGGATATTTGTCGGTACGTATATCGGTTTAAAGCTTAGGATTACTAAATATATTATTCTGACATATTGCGCAGTGACCACCATAGTCTTGTGGAATCTTCCACAGCATATGCTGCTGGATGCTCTTGTTTTTGCCTATTTGCCACTATTTGCTCTGTGGAGCTGGATGATGCTATTATTTTTCAAACATTGGAAAACAAAGCAGGCAAGTTTCGACAAGGGGATTGTTTTTCTTTCAATCATTCCAATTGTCACACTGGGTTCTTTTGATTGGATAAACCTTGCCTTTCATTTGCAATACCCCTATCTACTGCACTATTCGGCACCATTTATTTTTCTTTTGATTGCTTGGGTATTGATTCGACGCTTTACGACAGCGATTCGTGAAGCTGAAGTATTGAACTTGGAATTGGAAACGAGGGTTAGTAAACGAGAAACTGAACTCAAGGAAGCTTTTGAAACCATCCACGCGCTAGAAAAACAGAAAATTCTAAGAACTGAGCGAGAGCGTATCATGCGGGATATTCATGATGGTGTGGGTGGGCAGCTTGTGTCGGCATTGGCCATAATGGAGCATCAGGGATCTGATAAAAGTTTAGAAGATACACTGACCGTTGCATTGGATGATTTGCGTCTAATTATCGATTCATTGTCTCCAGAAGAGGATGGTTTACTTGAATTACTCACCATGTTTAAGTATCGTTATGAGCCTAAACTGAAAGCCCAAAATATATCATTGCAATGGAAGCAGGAAGAGTTGCCGATTCTAGGTGCGTTCTCTCCCCAGCAAAGCCTGCAGTTGTTGCGTGTCATTCAGGAAGCCTTTACCAATATTATTAAACATGCTAAAGCCGATAAGATTGATGTAGTAATTGGGTGTTTGGGTGACGAAAACAGAGCCGAAATTTGTATCTGTGATAATGGTATTGGATTTTCTTCAGCACAGCAAAAGCAGGGGCGTGGCTTGAGTAATATGCGCCGCCGAACTACTGATATTGGTCTAAATATTGCGTTTTTCAATCAACCTCAAGGTGGAGCTTGTGTCAGAATATGGCTAAATTCAGAAACGCATATAGCTAGGTTATAAATTAGATACTAGCATCGCATACCCAATTCTGGGTATATGAAATTGTTTCACTTTCCACGATATTACTTACTACACCATCTACCTTTTGTATGTGTAATGGTATTCGGGAGAAAAA
>JALWPO010000048.1 GCA_026994965.1 Mariprofundaceae bacterium
TGCTTCAGCAACTTCCTTTAGAATATATGATACTGGAAACAGATGCCCCAGATGGCATGGGCAAGCATATACGCAATGAGCCCAAAGCATTAATCTTGGTCGCAAATATTATCGCACAAATACGTCAGACCAATGCAAAAGATATTTTAGATATTTGCAGTAAAAATACACGGGAGTTATTTCAACTATGAGTCCAACCAGCAATGTTTTACACGAGAGAACACACATTTTGATTGGTGAACATGGGCTTAAGAATCTTATGGATAAACATGTGCTAATTATTGGGCTTGGTGGTGTAGGTGGCGCGGCTACCGAAGCCATGGCGCGCATTGGTATTGGAAAAATCACATTGTTAGATCACGATGTAGTAAGTTTATCCAATCTTAATCGGCAATTGATTGCCCTACAATCCAATATTGGCGATAAAAAAACAGCCGTTGCTGCCAAACGCATTGCCAATATCAATCCCGATATTACAGTGAATATCCATGATGATTTTATCCATCCTGACAATGTGCAAGAGCTACTCAGCTTCTATAAACCTGATTATGTATTGGATTGTATCGATTCAATTGTATGTAAAGCGGCACTGGTTTACGCATGCCAAAAAGCCCAAATACCCATAGTTACTGCACTTGGCGCAGGTGGGCGCCTTGATATGAGCAAAGCTGAAATCACCACGCTTAAAAAAACGCATACATGTGGTCTTGCCAGAGCATTGCGTGCACAACTGCGAAAATTGGGAGGCAACCTAAATTACCCAGTTGTGTTTTCACCTGAACCTGCCATCAATGCCCTACCACATGAGCCTATACCAGGCGATCCTGATGCCAGACCACGCGCCACCAATGGCACGATTTCTTACCTCCCCAATATCTTTGGATTTATGCTTGCAGGCTATGCCATTCAACAAATGCTAGAAAAGGATTAAGCTCACAAAACATCTGTTTTTGATGCGCGCTATCTATTCGCTGTTTTCCTGCTACTATGCCCGCGATTTTAACGGTTACTCAACTTTGATTGTAATAACCTTCTGAGGTAAACACATGTCACGCAAACTACGCAATATCGCCATCATCGCCCACGTGGATCACGGCAAAACCACGCTTGTTGATGAGCTACTCAAACAATCAGGAACATTTGATGATGTTCGTGAAGATATGGACACATGTGTGATGGATTCTAACGCCATCGAGAAAGAACGTGGCATTACCATTTTAGCGAAAAACACAGCCATTGATTATGGCGATTATCATATCAATATCGTAGACACCCCAGGCCATGCCGACTTCGGCGGCGAAGTTGAACGTGTATTAAATATGGTTGATGGTGTGGTATTATTGGTGGATGCTGCTGAAGGTCCTATGCCTCAAACGCGTTTTGTAACAGGTAAAGCTTTGGCTTTGGGCTTAAAACCCATCGTAGTTGTGAATAAAATTGACCGCGATGGTGCAGACCCTGATGGCGTTGTCGATAAAACTTTTGATTTATTTGCTGCTTTGGGCGCAACCGATGAACAACTTGAATTTCCTGTTGTGTTTGCATCGGCAAAAAATGGTTATGCCATGCTGGATCACACCGAAGAATCTGATAATATGATTTGCTTGTTTGATACTATTCTTGAGCATGTAGAAGCGCCATCTGGCGATGCAGATGCGCCATTGCAAATGCTCGCAACCACTTTGGATTGGGATGAATATATCGGGCGTATTGTGATTGGTCGTATTGCCAATGGTCGCGTAAAAACAGGTCAAGAAGTCGCAGTTGTTCATGCAGACAGCACCATTGAAAACTTCAAAATTACCAAACTGTTAGGTTTTAAAGGTTTGGAGCGTATTGAAGTACAAGAAGCTGAATGTGGCGATTTGATTGCCGTTGCAGGCTTGGAAAATATCAATATCGGTGAGACTATGACCGATAAGAATAATCCTAAAGCTTTGCCAGTGATTAAAGTGGATGAGCCAACCTTGAGTATGGAATTGCATGTGAATAACTCCCCACTTGCAGGCACAGAAGGCAAATTTGTCACCACACGTCAAATTCGTGAGCGCTTGTT
>JALWPO010000049.1 GCA_026994965.1 Mariprofundaceae bacterium
TGTATCAATTTATCAGAAGCATTGAAAAAGCCAAAGAAGAGCATGAACTTCGGCGACAATTGTATGTGGCATGTACTCGTGCAGAAAGCGAGCTGCATATGTTGGGTCATCTTTCGGAAAAAAGTGGGAATGCAACAAAACATTCATTTCTGCAAATCTTACTGGAGCATGATGCAACTTGCTTTGGTGCAGAGATTACCCAACTGGAACAAAGCATAGAAACAGATGACAAAGAAGCCCCTGCATTACAACGCATACGCGATATGCCTGAACCAAGTCCGATACCAAGCGAGCCAACAGCTCACGATAGCATTGCATTTGCTTGGGCTGGCGCAGAAGCCGCCCCTATTGGTAATGCATTGCATGCCATGTTTCAAAATATTGCAGAGATAGGCATAGAACAATGGCAACATGCCAATAATCACAAGCATATTCGGCATTTATTGATGGCAGAAGGTCTATCGGGAGAATTGTTGGAGCATGCCATACAACGCTGTGAAAAAGGGCTTAATCAGGCGCTCCATAGCCCAAGAGCGCAATGGATACTCTCCAATCAACATGCCCACAGCCAATGCGAATGGGCAATCAGCCATCAACAAGTAGATTATATTGCACATTATGTGATTGATAGAAGCTTTGAAGATGAACATGGCATTCGATGGATTATTGATTATAAAACTGCCAGTCATGAAGGCAGCAACCTCGATGCTTTCCTTGAAGCTGAAAAACAACGTCATCAAGCACAATTGGAGCGATATGCACTTGCCTTACATGCCATGGGACACCACAATCTGCGGCTTGCATTGTATTTTCCAATGCTTGATGCATGGCAAGAGTGGGATGCGCCAGCAGTAGAATAAGCCAAGGAGCATCATCATGAAAAAAGGAATATTCATATTTTTATTGCTGTTGGTGGCAATCATAGGCATTGCGCCGTTTGGCATTGGTCTGATGCTGGAAAAACAGAACCAAACCATGATGGAGCAATACAAGGATTTGGGCATTACTGCTGTTGATACAGCCTATCAACGTGGCTGGTTTCATAGCCAAATCACTTCCAAGCTCAACTTTACATCCAATACGGGAGAATCCTTACAATTCACCATGCATCAAAAGCTAAGGCATGGACCTATATTATGGGGGGAGAATCAACCGCTTGCATTGGGCTTTGCTGATTTGCAATCGGATATTGCATTTTCAAGTGATATCCAGGCTAAAATCAAAGATGTGATTGGCGATATGCCCAAAATTCAATTGCTCGGCAATATCCATTACAATGGCAACACTGAAGGAAAACTCAGCATTGCTGGCTTTACCCATCAAAATACAGAAAAAAATATTCGCATTGAATTTCAGCCTTTAATATTAAGCGCCTCTAGCAACCTTGATGTGGATACATCGCAAGGTATCTGGCGATGGAAAGGTATGCGTATCATAGGCGAGCATACACAAGCACAAATTGCTGAAAATATTTCCCATTTCAATATACAGAAAAAAGCTGGTGTATGGACGGGTCATATGGATTGGCAAACAGATGATATGGCTTTGACTTCACCCCAGCAACATATGCATATCAAAGGCATACGTCTTGAAGCGCAAACCCTTATGGATAATCAACAGCGTGTATCCAGCGAGGAAAGCCTACATATCGATAGCATTCAACATCATAACAAGCTTTTTACATCTGCTGATATTCAAATCGCAATACGCCATATTCCAGCCGCCAGTTTGAACAAATTAAAAGCCATGCAGCAAAAGGCAGTTCAAACCCAGAATCCATACGCTGTAGGTATGAATATGCTGGGTTTATTGCCTGAAATCATTGAATCTGAACCAGAGATTGAAATCAGCCATGCTTCTGTGCACACACCCGATGGTGCAATCAACGCCAATTTACATATGGCTATTTTAGGGTTAAAAAAGAATGATATTTTTAATTTTCCCAAAGTGAAAAAGCATATCCAAGCCGATATGTTTGTTCACTTTCCTATGGCTTTGGTTACAGAAAAGAATCGCGCACAAATCATGGACTGGATACAACGTG
>JALWPO010000050.1 GCA_026994965.1 Mariprofundaceae bacterium
CAAAGAAAATGCCCCTGAAAATATCTGCGTATATCCTCACCAAAGCTGGAAATCGGGCGCAAAACAAAGCAGGTGTTTTGCTTTAATCCCTTCTTCCATCCTTTGTTTCGGCGCAGCTATAGCAAGGGGAGTGCGTCATTTCGACCGTAGCGGAGAAATCTTGTTTGATGCACATGCTTAAAGATTCCTCAACTTCGTTCGGAATGACCAGAGAGATAGTTTACGCACTGGCTGCAGGACATTTTTCTTCGTGTTCTCTGTGTTCTTCGTGGTGAGTTTGTCTTTTCGACCGCGGCATCGCGGAGAGGAGAAATCTAAAAAACGACTGCCTGAGGAAACGTTATGATTAGGTAGCAAATTATTGTTGTAATACGTGTAAAAGACGCTGATGAATACCATCAAAGCCGCCATTGGATAGGATTAAAATATCATCATTGGGGTGAGCATGCGTAACAAGATGTTGAATAATGGCATCGGCATGTGGCAATACTTGCGCATGTGCGCCGATTTGCTTGCAAACCCAGTGAGTATCCAGAACCTCATCATCAGCCAAATTGCGATGGGATGCGGGGATGAAAATCACTTGATCAGCATCATTAAAACAAGCGGGTAAGCGAGTCTGATGAATATTGCTGCGCATGGTGTTGCTGCGCGGCTCCACAATCACCCATAATTGACCCGTACGCTGTTGATGTTTCATGGCATGTTTAGCAGCAGAAACCATGCCTTCAATGGCGGTGGGATGATGGGCAAAATCATCAAATATGCGTATGCCACCAGCTTCACCAACCAGTGTCATGCGGCGGCGAATGCCTGCAAAACTTTCAAAAGCCTGCTGAATGGTCGCATCATCAATACCATACATGTGTGCAGCAGCAGCCACGGCACAAGCATTGGATACATTGTGTACACCAATCATATGCCAAGTGACATGGATGCAGGGGCTATTGTGATGATATAAAATAAACTCTGAGCCATCTTTTTCCAATGCCTGCCATTGCCATTGAGCACTGGCATGACCATGTTTGGCAAAATAAGTAATGGGTGTCCAACATCCTTTTTCTAACACGTCCAGAAGATTGGCATCATCTGCATTGGCGATGATGTCGCCATTGTTTGGCACAGTGCGCAGCAGATATGAGAATTGCAGTTTAATCGCATCCAAATTTGCAAAAATATCGGCATGGTCAAATTCCAAATTATTAAGAATCAGTGTTTTAGCATGGTAGTGCAAAAATTTGGAACGTTTATCAAAGAAGGCGGTATCATATTCATCGCCTTCCAATACAAAGGCTTCATCTGCACCCAAGCGCGCACCACCACCAAAGTTTTCAGGGATACCACCAATCAAAAAACCAGGTTCTTTTTTTGCACATGCCAATACATGCGCCATCAAGGATGATGAAGTGGTTTTGCCATGTGTACCTGCCACAACCATGGCATGTTTATTCGGTAAAATATCATTGCCGACAAATTCAGGGCCAGAACAATAACGTAAGCCGTGCGTTAAAATCGCTTCCACTTCTACATTGCCACGACTCATGGCATTGCCAATCACACATAAATCAGGCGTTGGCTTTAAGTTGGTTTCATTAAATGTGGCAATATCAATATTCAGCGATGCCAAATAATCAGACATGGGTGGATAAACGCCTTCATCCGAGCCTGTGACATGCCAGCCTTTTTCTTTTGCCAATGCGGCAATGGCTGCCATCGCTGTGCCGCAAATGCCGAGAATGTGTACATGTTGCTTAGAATGCATGGGGCAATTGAACCACAGTGAGGCATGGAGGGAAACCTTAAATCACTGCGGTGCATAGGTCTCATTCTCTGATGGTATATCCATGTAACACAAAAAAGCTACCACCTTAGAGGTATGATACCGTTTAGGTGATAGCTTTTTGATGATGAAAGAAGCTGCTGTGCTTCTTTGTGTTCAACCCTTAATCGTTATTTGGGTCTCTTCTTGGATCTCTAAAGCCGATATTTTCGGCATCTTTGAAGCCAACTTTTCCGCCTACAAAGAAGTAAGCAGATA
>JALWPO010000051.1 GCA_026994965.1 Mariprofundaceae bacterium
ACGATGGTGAAAAATTATTAAAGCAGGGTAAATGGGTGGTGATTTTTCCAGAGGGGACACGCGCTGCATTGGGGCAGACTGGCGAATATAAAGCTGGTGGTATTGTTTTGGCGCAACAAGCCCATGTTGGTATTTTACCTATGGCACACAATGCTGCCACCTGTTGGCCAAAACGAGGGTTTATCAAGAAACCCGGCACCATTACCATCCGTTTTTTGCCCTTTATCGATGCCGACAATCTTGTGCAACGTTCACGCAAAGAAGTATTGCAGCAACTTCAAACCGATATTGAATATCATACGCGTCAATTGGGCGGATAAGACACATCAACGCATAAAAACTTGCGAAATCGTTTTTAATTCCTAAAATACGCTATAAATCGTATAGATAGCGCTTCTTCTTGAAGTTTTTAGTGAGAATAATGCGGTATCTTAAGGAGATAAAATATGAAAGCTTATATGCTCGCTGCCTTGACTGCGCTTTTATTATCAGGCTGTTTCGCAGCCAATAAAGACCATTATCATGCTGTGGCAGATGCGCCTGAAGAAATTCATAAACTCAAACAAGCTGATAAAAAAATCAAAGAAGATATTCACTCCCTTCAAAAAGCTGTGGAGGATATGCGAACCAGCATGAAAAATGAAATCAAGGCAAAATCTGTTTCTGTCAATCAAAATTCCCCTGCATCTATTCAGGTGATTATGCAGCAACAATTGATGTTTGCCAGCGGCTCCAGTGATATCTCATCTGCTGGGCGCAAGACTTTGGTCAAATTTGCCGAAGCATTAAAGCATGCTCCTGCATCGGCCAACATTCGCATTGTTGGGCATACTGATAACCGCCCTGTAGGCAATAAACTCAAACACAAATATGCGGATAATTGGGCATTATCCACAGCTCGCGCAGCCGCAGTGGCGCGTTTTCTTGTTTGGGGTGCGCATCTTGAGCCCAAACGTTTGCATATCGAAGGCAGTGGAAGCACCCAACCTATTGCCAGCAACGATACCGAAGAAGGACGCGCAAAAAACCGCCGCATTGAATTGTTTGTAGAAACCAACGCATAAGCACCGCATTTTTATCTCTATCTTGTGCTAGGCTGCGATAAGCAACATTCACGTATGCCTTGCTTCACGTTATGCTTGGCGCATGAGCCGAAAAATCATTCCCATCCACATTGAAACACAAGGCGAGCCTATGATTGGCAAGCCCGCATGGTTAAAAGTCCGTGCCCCTCTTTCCAAAGAATATCAACATATTACCAAGATGATGCGGGAGCTTAAGCTCAATACCGTATGCGAAGAAGCATCATGCCCCAATATTGGTGGTTGCTGGAAGCAAGGCTCTGCAACATTTATGATTTTAGGAAAAGTGTGTACGCGCACTTGCGCATTTTGTGATGTGGCAACAGGTAAACCCGATGAGGTGGACCCTAATGAAGCCATCAACCTCGCAACAGCCGTTGCACAAATTGGCTTAAAACATGTGGTGATTACATCCGTGGATAGGGATGACCTCAAAGATGGTGGTGCGGAGCATTATGCTACCGTAATTCGCGAGCTAAAAGCGCGACAGCCTGAAGTGACCATCGAAATCTTAACCCCTGATTTTCAACGCAAACCAGATTCATGTTTGGATACTATTATGGATGCCAAACCTGATATTTTTAATCATAATCTTGAAACTGTACCTCGATTGTATCGCTCGGTACGACCTGGTGCGCGTTATTACACATCCCTACGCTTGCTTGAGCGTGCCAAAGCCTTGGATGCCAATGTGGTCACCAAATCAGGCATCATGCTTGGGCTGGGTGAAGAGCGCGATGAAGTGTTGCAAGTCTTGGATGATATGCGTGAAGCTGGCATTGATATTCTCACCATAGGACAATATTTAAGACCCAGCGAAAAACATCATCCTGTGATGAAATATTGGTCGCCTGAAGAATTTGATGATTTAAAATACTTGGCTGAGAAAAAAGGCTTTGGCATGGTGGCTTCTGGACCATTGGTTCGCTCTTCTTTTCATGCCGATGAAGT
>JALWPO010000052.1 GCA_026994965.1 Mariprofundaceae bacterium
CAGAGATGAAAAAAATGTGCAATATGTTCGATAATAGTGATTTCAGAAAACTTGGATTGGCTTTTCATCAAAGTGCAGATGAGTTGGGCGATGTTTTGCAAAAAGGAAATCTTAAACAATCATTGCGAGCTTTACACAACACCATGAACTACTGTGTGCAATGTCATGCCACTTACCGTCAGTAGCTATAGTTTACTGCTCTCTGCCGAAAGTAACATTTCGTCATACCCAACTTGATTGGGTATCCAGAAGTCTTCCAAACACTATGGAGAAAGTGAAAAAGGTTCAAGATGACCCTATTTTGAGCCAAAAAGCCTCGCTTTGCTTTTATTATGCAATCATAAGGGCTATTGTTCCATATATGTATATGAAATAATCAGAATAATCTTTCCCGATAGTGGAATAATTAGAGTGAAAGGAAATAAGGTCATGTTGAATAAAAGACAAAAGGAACTATACGATTCATTTTATGAATCTACTCACCAAAGTGAATTTCTTGATTCTAAAACAGAAGTTCTGATTGGCTTATCTGCTGCAATGGCAATGAATTGCAATTCTTGTGTGCACTATTATCTCATTAAAGCCAAAGAGGTTGGTATATCAAAAGGCGAGTTATCCGAAGTTCTCGCAAAGGTTATGGCGGTGGCAGCAGGTCAAAAGCGACTTCAAACCCAAGAAGTATTGAAAAAATACCAAATTGATTTGGAAAGTTATGAGTAATCACTCTAACCAAAGTATAAAAAGGGGCTTCCGCTTCGCGTTAGCCGCACATGGAGTAATGTGAAGAGTCCAAGTAGAGAGGCAGTAGCTATAATCTATGAAGTTTACTGCTGTCCGCTGGAAATAACATTGCGTCATACCCAACTTGATTGGGTATTCGAAAGTATGGGGAAGGTAAAAAAGGTTCAGGATGCCCCCTATTTTGAGCCAAGAAGTTCCGCTTTGCTTTTATTATACAATCATAGGGACTATTGTTCCATCAATGCATATAAATAATCAGGGCAACCTTTCCCGATATTGGGATGGTTAGAAAAATAGGAATCCCGCCTCATTTAAATGATAAGCCTCCTTCTCCCTCTTGGGGGGAGAAGGTTGGGATGAGGGGGAGGGGCGCGAAAGAATATGTATCAATAAAAGTGTTTTTTATTAACCCTCACCCCTAACCCTCTCCCTTTAAAAGGGCGAGGGGGAAGCAAAATTCTGCATTACCACACTAGAGCGTGGGAACAAGCCTATATTTGCTTAGTGAATATGCTTTTTAGCTTCCGCCAATTTCGCTGCTGCTTCGGCTTTACGGCCCTTGGAATACACAGGACGAGATTCCACTGCAGGCAAATCAATCACTTTTTGTAAATATTGTGCTGCTTTTTTGTATTGATGATTTTCAAGCCAAAAATCGCCACTAAAATAGTTCGCATCCATATCATCAGGTGCAATCTCTAATGCTTTTGCCAAATATTCTTCTGCTTTATCATCATCACCAAAGCCAATCGGCCAACCTGGTGTCATATAATAAAAGCTGCCTAAAGATGTATAAATCGAACCATTTAAAGCATTAGGCTCAATCTTTTCAGCAGCCAACAACAAATCACGTGCCTCCTTCATTAAACCCAAAGCGCCCAAGCCGCCCTTTGCACCTGCATAAGTCGATTTGATAATCGCCTCCCAAATCAAAGGCTCGGCCTGATTGGGATTGGCTACACTCCAAGCATGGGCTTTGGCTGTAAGCTTCTCAAGAGCCGCTTCTTGGGCATCACCATCCACTTCATAATTGATATGCGCCCATTCATGCTGCAAATCACGCAATGCCTTGCTATTGGCAAGCTCACCTGCTTGCGCCAATCCCATCCAACCCAATATCGCAACCGCTATAAATATCTTTTTCATCACTATTCTCCTTTAGCTTTTAAGAATGTTTTTGCAATTTTATTTTGTCCTGCTACTGCCATATCCACCACACGCGGCAAAATCGCATTGATACGAACAAATAGCGATTCAGGGAACCCCAAATAACAATCTTTTTTATCCGCTTCAATCGCCTGAACGATTTTTGCAACCACAGCATCTGGCTCATCCATATTCATGCCTGTGGCTTCACCCATTTTCATCACAGCATCATTATTCATCGGTGTTTTCACTGCTCTAGGTGCAATATATGTGACCCCTACTGCTGTATCTGCCAATTCACGACGCAATGCTTCGGAAAAGCCTCTTAATGCAAACTTGCTAGCTGAATAGGTGCTAAACCATGCAAAACCAATAGAGCCAAATACAGAGCCTACATTAACAATTTGTGCAGCATCTTGTTGTAGTAAATCAGGCAACAAAGCACGCGTCAATTGCATAGGCGCGAGTACATTCACACGCATCATCAATTCAATATATTCTGGGGATTCTTCAGCAAAAGAAGCAAAGCTATTTAAGCCCGCAAGATTGATTAACACATCCACATGACCCAAAGCTTCTTTGCAGGCATCTATGGCAGTTGTGCAGCCTTGCACAGAAGATAAATCTGCCGTGATAGCGACATAGGCATCAGGCAAAGATTGAGCCACAGCATTCAAAGCATCTTTATTGGCATCAATTAAGGCAACCTTAGCAGCACCCTTTTCTGCTAAAGCCTGTGCCAATAATCGACCCATACCACCAGCCGCACCTGTTAAGATAATATGTTTACCACTTAATTGCATCTCTACCCCTTATCCGCATAACGCATTGGCAATGCACGAAAAATATCACCATACAAACGATAAAACACCTTGGCTGCATGTATCACCGCTTGTTGATCACGCTCTTGATCCAGTTTATTCATTAAATCACGGTAAAAATCAACATGCCCTACATCCAAAGAACCATGCGATGTTAAATAAGAAAATGCTGCTTGGGGTAAGTTTAATGTTTCACGAATATGATCCGCTGCATGGGTTGCCAATGCCACACTTGTACCTTCGAGCACCAAAACCATGCCAAAGAAGCCAACAGGATTACCCCGCATGATGGTATCATAGGCATAAGCAACCATCAGCTCAGTTTGCATCGATGGCATACCATGCCGAACCTGCTCTTTATCTGCACCTGTGGCTTCAATATCATTTAGAATCCATTCTTGGTGCCCCATTTCTTCTTCAATATATTCACCAATTGCCACACGCAACCACTCCAAACGCTCTGGCAAACGCCCACCACAAGCCATCAATAAAGGGATGGTGTGTTTCACATGATGGTATGCCTGCGTGAGAAATGCTTGGTAGCTATCCAAAGACAACTTTCCAGCCGCACCCTGCTGGATAAAAGGAATACTTAACATGGCATTGCGTTCCTGCTCGGTTTGCGCAATCAGTTCATCATAAAAACTCATGTTTCCTCCATATACAATTCATCCATCTCCGCTTGATATGCTTTGGCAATCATCAAACGCCTTGGTCGCCCTGTTCCTGTCCATAATCCATTCTCAACACTAAATGGTTCATCAGCAATCACCCAGCGCTTCACCCTTGCATAATCAGGCAGGCGCATATTGGCATGCTCAACCGCTTGCGCCACTGCATCTTGAGCAAAGCCTTGCCTTGGGTAAATCACAGCCACATTAAATGGCTTAGCTTCACCAAACACACAGCATTGTGCAATGGCAGGCTCAATCGTCATTTCCGATTCAACCCACTCAGGCGATACATTACGTCCAAATGAGGTGATGAAAATATGTTTTTTCCGCCCCTTGAGGTGTAAAAATCCTGCCTCATCCACATAGCCTATATCACCTGTAGCATAACGCTGAATATCTTCAGTCCCATCACCCAAATAACCTGAAAAAAGCGCTCCTGAAACATAAATCTCGCCATCTTCAGCAATATCCACCTTTGCATGGGGTAATACTTTGCCCACAGTACCTTCACAGTGCGATTGTGGTGTATTCAATGCCACCACGCTGCATGCTTCTGATAAGCCATAGCCTTCATACACAGGTAAACCCAGTGCTTTGGCTTGCTGCAATAAAGATGGAGAAACAGGCGCACCGCCCACAGCAATCAAGCGTAAATGTGATGGCTTGGGCAAACCTGATGCCATACCTGCCAATAAAGCCTGCAACATTTGCGGAATCATTACACATGTTGTGGCTTGTGAATCATGCAATGCCTGCACAAAACGTGGAACATCCAAACCTGATGCACCTTGCATACCCATACCAGCCAAACTGGGAAGATGAATCCTTGCCCCAGCCAATAAAGGAACATACATACCCGCTATATTCTCAAGCAATGTTGCATACGGCAGAAGGCATATATGCCTATCGCTTGCATCTGCCTGCGTGGCTTTAAAGAGCGATTGCGCCACAGTTTCCATCACTGCAAGTTTTAAGCACACACCTTTGGGCTCGCCCGTAGAGCCTGATGTGTAGGTTATTTTATGTATATCAGATGCAACCGAAATCGTTTGGGATTGCAATAAACGAAAGCCGACTATGGATTCACCAGCAATCTGAATAGGCGCAAGTGCTTCAAAAGCAATACCTGCTCGTGTTAATAATATCTCTGCCTGCTCACCCAAATTGGAAAAAAGTAAACTCGCACTGCTATCTTGCAATGCATGCAACACTTGGTTGGGCGTAAAAAATAGAGGTATGGGAATAGTAAGGCATGATTGCGCCACGCATACCAAATCCATCAATAAGGCAGAAGGTGCGTTATCCACCAACAATCCCACCCTATCATCAGCTTGAATATGCATAAGATGCTGCAAATCTTCAATCAATGCTGGCAATGCTGCATAGCTTAAAGTTGTATCTTGCCCAGAGATGGCAATATTCTCACCCCGCTCTAGGGCATGATGATGAATCGCATCAAACAATTGACTCATGCTTGAGTGGCTTGCTCATCCAATACACGCTTCCACTGCAGACCAAGTTCCCTTGCCTCTTGCATAATACCCCGACATCCTGGTGGAAAATGATGACACATCACCTCCAACACACGGTATGTCATACGCAAATCTGCGGCACGAATCATAGGATTATGATTGTAATATGTACCCCATTGAATACGTTCTTCTTCACTTAAACACGCTGGATTCGCCACGCCAAGTTCAACATATTTTAAACCCAAACGACGGAAGCCATTGGCGATTTTGGGCACAGCTGTAACCACACCCCAGCGATAACCTGCGCCAAACAAGAATGAGACCAATGCAATAATCGCATCACGTCCACCACCAGGACCAACCTCTGCCAAGTTACCCACTTCAACAATAAGATCGCGAGTTACATGCTGACCTATCTTTTGCGACAACTCATAATCAACAGATTGGCGCAAATAACGCTCTAAAAATAATGGTCCAGACAAAGCTTCTCGATAACCTGCTACAGAATATTGCTCTCCCGTTTCATCATAGCGCAAACGTACCAAGTGGGGCATAAAATCTTTTACATGGGCATGATACCGTTTTAAAAAAACGGTTTGAATAAAACGCTCAGCTTGTTCACGATCTGGATGATCTTGGTGAAGCACGTCCAGCATAAATACCCCTTATTAAATGACCAACAGGATGAAAGGCAGGAGGACAATAAACAGCTTATATGAAAAGTATATTAAAAAGCATCATGCATCATTTCTTCATATTCAGATAAAGAACGGATGAATGCGGGGCGTTCAAACAATCTATCCATGTAAGACTGTAAATGAACCCACTTGGATGTATTAATGCCATTATGTTTCAAACGCCACAAAATCGGCGCGATGGTAATATCAGCAAGCGAATATTGCGCACCCACAAAATATTCTTGATTCGCCAAATAGCCATCTAATGATTCCAAATATGCTTTAAATTTACGCATGGGGTCAGTTTTCTTTTTTACACGAATAAGGTTAAAATACAATGGATACAACTCTTCTTCAATACGCATCACAGCCAAACGCATCTGCGCACGCTCTGCTGGTGAGCCCGGCTTAAGTGGCGGATGCGGATAACGTTCATCCAAATACTCATTCACAACAGAAGATTCAAAAAATACCACATCACGATCAATCACCGTTGGTAATTTCCCGTAAGGGTTAATTTCCATGAAATCTTGAGGAAGATTGTCTGGCTCCAACTCTACACAGTCCACAGGCAATTCTTTTTCCTGCAATACAATACGCGTACGATGCGAATTGGGACATTGCGGGTCAGAATAAAGTTTAACCATCAAATACCTCCATGTGGACGCGGGGAAGCCGCGAAAGGTCGCGCACTATAGCGTTAAGTATCAAAAAATAAAGTAAAAAAGTGTGTTTTACTCAGATGACCCTTCACGTGTGATACCCATCAGTTGTGCAGCGATAAAAGCATCAATATCTCCATCTAGAAATGCCTGTGTATTACCTGTTTCCATACCCGTACGTAAATCTTTGATACGCGATTGATCCAATACATAAGAACGGATTTGATGTCCCCAACCAATGTCTGTTTTGGTATCTTCTATACCTTGTTTTTCCGCCTGACGTTTTTCCACTTCTAATTCATATAAACGCGCTTTAAGCATTTTCCAACACGCATCACGATTTTTATGTTGTGAACGGTCATTTTGGCATTGTACCACCACACCTGTGGGTTCATGGGTCATACGAACAGCAGAATCAGTTTTATTGATATGCTGACCACCAGAACCTGATGCCCGATAGGTATCCACGCGTACATCCGCTGGATTGATTTCAATATCAATCTCACGTTCAATATCAGGAAAAGCAAACACAGAGGCAAATGATGTATGCCTGCGATTACCTGAATCAAAGGGCGATTTTCTCACCAATCTATGCACCCCAATCTCAGCTTTTAAAAAACCATAAGCATATTCACCCTTGATGGATACCGTAGCCGATTTAATGCCCGCCTCTTCACCAGCCGTGCATTCCATAAGCTCTGTCTTAAAACCTTTCCGCTCTGCCCAACGCAAATACATGCGCAATAACATCTCTGCCCAATCCTGAGCTTCTGTTCCACCTGAGCCGGCATTAATATCAAGAAACGCAGATTCCATATCGGTTTCGCCACCCAACATCTGCGCCAGTTCCAAGCCTTCAATCGCTGCTTGCACCGTATCAAGTACAGATACAGCTTCCAACTGCGTATCTTGATCACCCTCTTCCATGCCCATTTCAAAAAACATGCTGGCTTCTTCCAAGTTAGAAACAGCATCGCTATATTTTTTTATCGCTTGTTCAAGCCTCGCCTTTTGCTGCATAATATCTTGAGCCTTGGCTGGGTCATCCCACAATGTAGGGTCTTCAATGCGGGCATTAAACTCAATCAGTTGCTCTTTCTTATCATCAATGTCAAAGCGACCTCCGCAACGCATCCAAACGGTTGCCATAATCTTCTGCACGTGTTCTAAAACCTGCGATTTTATCTTCAATACTCATGCATCACTCCAAGACATAGAAAAACTTACGGCAGGGTATGATTTTGCCACAAAGTTTCAATGTTGAGGTCATCTACGCCCCAAACACACCCTCAAGCACATCCTCAACCACAAACTGAATAGCACCATTGCCACGCCAATCATCAAGCTTTAATTGGCCCAACACAGAAACCACTTGCCCAAGCTCTAAACTATCACTTAATGCCGAACCGCCAAACACAATCCCTGCAACATCATCATACCCATCACTTAAGGTTAAGCGCATCACCCCACCCTTTAAGTTTTTACGTTCAGTGATATGTACTGATTTCAATACCCATACACAAGCTGGATTGCCGCGCCCTATAGGCTCAAAGCGTTGCAGCCGCTCTGCTAAACCCGCATGCAAAGCAGGCAAAGCCAATATACCATCAATGGGACAACATGCATGACTACTTCCTTCACCTATTTGCCCTTGAACAGCCAAATCAAAAGCATCTTTAAACCCATCCCATTCACCTTGTTTGACTGTTCCACCACCAGCACCTGCATGACCACCAAAACCTTCCAAATATGCACTGCAAGCATGCAGCAATTCACCAATATGAAAGCCTGCAACCCCGCGCAATGAAACCCTTATTTTTCCACTTGGCTCTATAAACCCAACCGCCGCAGGTTTACCATGTTTCCTCGCCAAACGTCCCGCTGCCAAACCGACAACACCAGCATGCCAATCCTGATGATACACAGCCAATACTTTGGCATCACCCAACATCAATT
>JALWPO010000053.1 GCA_026994965.1 Mariprofundaceae bacterium
GGCTTGCTGGTGCTTATGGATTGAGTATGTCCAATCAGGCATTTTTAAGTCATGAAGTGCCTGAAGAGATTGTGCTTTAATCGTAGTTATGTTTGGCTAGGTTCAACCTTGATGCGTTCAATATGTGCGCATTCTCCAGTATTAGGATTGACTTTTATCATGGTGCAAAAAAGTGTTGCTCCGCGCTCAACAGCTTCAAAGCGTTGTGGCAGGCGCGTAATCATGCGATGAAGTGCGCCTTCTTTTTTCATGCCGATGATGGATTGGTATGAGCCTGTCATGCCAATGTCAGTTTGGTATGCAGTGCCACTTTTATGGATAATTTCATCACAAGTAGGAACATGTGTGTGGGTACCATAAACAAATGATACGCGGCCATCCAAGTGCCAACCCATACCCATTTTCTCGCTGGTGGTTTCCGCATGCATATCCATTAAAATAATTTTAATATCAGAAGGAATCTCAGATAGCGCCTTATCGGCTGCGGCAAAAGGACAATCCCAAGTGCCACTCATAAAGACTTGTCCTATGGTGTTAATCACAGCAATAGGTACGCCAGCGGCTGTTTCTTGAATGGTCCAACCCCGCCCTGGAGCAGCAGGGGAGAAATTGGCGGGGCGAATGAATCTATCATCTTCATCAATGGTTTTGAGAAAATCACGTTGATCCCAGCAATGATTACCATTGGTGAGCACATTCACACCAGCGTCAAATACTTCATCAGCAACTTTGCGATTGGTTCCAAAACCAGATGCGAGATTTTCACCATTGGCAACAATGAAATCAATGGTATGCTGATGAACCAATTGGGGTAGATGATCACGCAATGCCTTGCGCCCAGCTTTGCCGAGAATATCGCCAATGATTAAAATATTTATATGCTCGGACATCTTATCCATCCTTTTTCAGTGATGATGGCATGAAGTGGCACATCATGTGGTTCATGGTTGATTGTTTCGCATGCTTGGCAGCTAAAAGCTAGACCTATGATGCAGTCTATATGTTGCTGATATGTTGCAAGCCAGCGATCAAAGAAACCTTTTCCCATACCAATGCGATTGCATTGTTGGTCAAACCCTACGATAGGAGATAACAAGATGGTAGTTGTATCAGCAGGTTGCCAAATTTCTCCATCTGTAGGCTCTAAAATACCAAATGCGCCTTTTTGCCAACATGTATCTTGGTTGACGGCTATCCAGTTCATATTTCCATCTTCAAGTGTTTGTGGTGCGTAGCGTTGGTGTGCCATGGGTTGTTCAAAGTATAATGTGGTGCTGACCTCATTGGAGGTAGAGCGATAGCATAAAATATGGATAGGATGGGAATAACGTGTTGATATTTCCTGATTAAGCGCATCGAAAATAATAGATGAGAAATGTTCTTTTTCTGAAGGGGAGAGTTGAGCGCGTCGCTCAAGGCAGATTTGCCGTAGTGCAGTTTTATTATGCAGCATGATGGAAACCATGGGAATAAAATACCCCCGCACTGGCGTAGTGGCAGTAAGTTGTCGAACCCTCGAACACGAGGGGGGTGCCGCACACTGACGTTAGGTACTCTGAATAAACAGCGTTCACACGGTCAGTGTAGGTAAGCTCCCAATAGACATGCATCGGCTCAGGCAACATAAAGCCTTTCGCTCAGCGCAGG
Source organism: Mariprofundaceae bacterium (assembly GCA_026994965.1). GTDB lineage: Bacteria > Pseudomonadota > Zetaproteobacteria > Mariprofundales > Mariprofundaceae. The sequence continues at coordinate 1,648 of JALWPO010000053.1, forward strand.
GGCACTTTAGCTAAACTCTCTGCTTGTAAAACAGCATCGTCAAGGGTGGAAAGAAGGCTATCCATATTTTGAATTCTCACATCACCTTTTTGCAATAATTCAGCCGCAAGGTTCAATGCAGCAAGTGTAATCAGCCTATCTGTTCCAGCTGTTGCACCAAGCTCACGAAGCTCATCGACTTGCTGTTGTACAAGTGCTGCTGCTGCTTCGACGGCTTCGGGATTATCTTCTGTGCGTATGCTGAATGTCTTACCCAGTAGCGAAACTTCAACTTTATGACTCATGTTGATTCCTGTTCGGGCTGGGTGATAATTTGATCCAGTTTTTCAATGGCATGGTCAACCCGTGCTTTTGC
>JALWPO010000054.1 GCA_026994965.1 Mariprofundaceae bacterium
GTTCTATTACTGTTGTACCACTGTTCTGTACTTCTATTTTTCTATTTAAGGCTCTACCTTGCTTACTCTCATCATTGTATACTACATTAAACTTTGTTCCATCAAATGTTTCACTAGCTTTAGTCATTACCGTATCTCTACTTATAACTTCAGCAGTTGCAGGAGCTTGACCTTGTACAGGTAATCCTATTGTGTATTTAGTAGCTTGTTCATTGTATAGTGTATTAACTTCAGATGCTGTTAATGCTCTATTGAAAATTCTGACTTGGTCAATTGAGCCTGGGTAACTTAGTCTACTAGGTGAATTGTAGTTACTATCATAATGCCCACCTAAACTTTTATATACTTGACTGTCTCCACCAAGTGAGTAATTACCAGTAACAGTTTCTTTTACATTATCTATGAATAAATCAAAAGAACCGTTATTTAAAGTTATGACCACATGGGTAAATTTATTAGCTGTAATTTTAGATGTAGAATAAATAATATCTCCTGTTTGTCCTACACCAACAGCACCACTTGCATCAATAACCATATTGAAGGCTTTGTTTAAAGCATCATCACCATATCCTAACAATGCAGAATATAACCCACTCCATTTTACCCAGAATGAGTATGTTTGATTATAAGCCGAATTTGGTAAACTATCCACAGTTATGTAATCACTAGCTGGGGTTGGGTAAGATGTGCCACCTACAAGTACAACACATTGTCCAAATTTACCAGCGCCATAAGTCACATTAGTAGCTGTTCCATTATATACTCCTCCAGTATCATTAGCATTACCTTCAAACTCATATAATGCAACTCCACTACCATCACCTAGTATATCTAATGTGTGTGTGATGTCTATTCCACTCTCAACAACACTCGTACTAACTACATCAGTTGTTCCATCTAACCTAACAGTATCTCCAGTAGTTATTAGTCCTGATTTAGTACTTGTACCAACGAACTGAGTTAATGTAGATGATATTTTCATAAGTGTCTCATACCCTCTCTTCATAGCTTTAAATGGTTTATTATTCAAATTGTAGCTTGTTATATCGGCTGTATATAAATTGGTATTACTATCAAATGTAACAGTTCCTAAATTATCAGTAACATCATCTATAATAACCTCTTCTCCAGTAGCTAATGCTGTTGCACTGACTAAACTTGTATTTGTGCTTGTAGCATCTATATTTACTGGTGTATGAGGTAAGTTTAGTACTCTATTTGCATTAGCTTCTACACATATAGAAGTTGTTATGTCATCTTTAAAGAATGCTCTAGTAGGAGCTTCTGGTAAATTGAAAGCTGATATGTCTGCTGTGTAAATTACTTCATTATATAAGAAATCTACTTCCTCTGCTGTTAAAGCCTTGTTAAAAACACGAACTTGGTCATATATATCTCCACTTGTTACATTTTTGTATGGGTCACACCCTATACCAATGGTATCCCCTGAATTGCTTGTGCCTGTTACAGTAAAAGCAGAATTTGTAAAAGTGCATATAAGAGTATTATTTACATATATATACCAGCTTGTGTTTGCCCCATCAAATACAGCTACACAATGGTTCCATTGATTTACAGGTAAGGTATATGTATTAGATGCATAATTATGATCTACATTATCACTACCACCAGAGTGGAATTTAATTGTATTAGCTGTTGGTGCTACACCAGTAAAAAAATAGTCTGTACTATCACTTTTTATAAAAACTATATTAAAAAGTCTAGCTCCTGAGTAGCTTGTAGCAGAAAAAATAGTAGGCTTATTGCTATCTGAAGTATATACCCACATTGATATAGTTAGTGCGGATTTATTACCAAAGATACCAGTATCAATTTCTACACCAGAAGATACCGCGTTAGTATTGCCAGATGCCGTCCAATCAGCTACATATTGTACAGCATTACCAAACTTCCCAGTAGTATATGTAACATTAGTAGCAGTACCATTATAATTCCCCCCTGTATCATTAGCATTACCCTCAAACTCATATAATGCTAACCC
>JALWPO010000055.1 GCA_026994965.1 Mariprofundaceae bacterium
ATCTAAAATGGTAGGCTCGGGCGGTTTCGAACCGCCGACCCCCACCATGTCAAGGTGGTGCTCTACCCCTGAGCTACGAGCCTATACATCACAATCATAAACCTGCCCAAGAGCAGTGTGCGCAGTGTATGAAGAAGATAGAACAAGGCAAGCATTTATGCCTCAAATTAAAAAGAAAAAAGCCCGCCTAACTCTCATTAGACGGGCTTTAAATACCTATTTGGAAGGGCTTAACTTACGCCATCGCCTTGACATGTGCATTCAAACGCGAAACACGGCGTGCTGCCTGACGCGCATGAATAAGATTTTTACCACCAGCACGGTCAATCAAAGATACCGCCGATTTCAATGCAGTATTTGCCGCATCTTTGTCGCCAGCTTCAATTGCAGCATGAACTTTTTTAATTGCAGTACGCATGGTTGAACGTTGCGTACGATTCAATGCACGCTTTTTTAAATCCTGACGCGCACGCTTCAATGATGATACATGATTAGCCACTATTGTTACCCCTTGTTACCGCACTTTAAATACGAAACAGTCAAAAATGAGCCGCGAACCATAGCGCTAGAACATGCCCTGTCAATCATCAATCACATCTTGCCCACACACCATGAACCTGACAAGCTTGCCTAATGTTAACCAAGGCTTACCCCCATTGATATATGAATATACCTGATGAACCCACTGCTGTGTTTGTAATCGCTGTGCTTGTTGCTGTATTTGCGCAACTCGCATCAGAGCGCATGCGCCTGCCTCCAATCTTTCTTTGGCTACTTGCAGGCATGAGTTTAGGACCATTTGGACTTCACCTGCTACAAACTGAAAGTATCGAACCTGCTTTGCACACCTTGGTTGAGCTTGGGCTTGCTATCATCTTATTTGAAGGCGGTATGAATTTAAATCTCAAGGCACTCAGAGAGCATCATCTGATTGTCGGCCGCTTGGTTATTTTTGGCCCTATGTTCAATATGCTGATTGGTGGGGCTGCTGCGCATATCCTTACAGGTTTAAATTGGCCTTTGGCATTTCTTTTTGGAGCCATTGTTGCCATTGGTGGCCCCACAGTGATTTCACCCATTATTCGCCAAGTACGTTTGGATAGAGAAATTAGCCATGTGTTGAGCAGCGAGGCTATGCTTGTTGATGCCTTGGGCGCTATTTTAGCGATTGTCATGTTGCAATGGGTGATTTCGCCAGAGCCTAGTGCTTGGGCAAACTTTCAAGCGGTGCTGATTAAATTGGGTGTAGGCACTGCTGTGGGTATATCTGCTGGATGGCTTATTTCTCGTGCACTATTGATGAATATTTCACGTAATTTAGAAATGCGGACTATTTTTACATTGGCTTGTTCTTGGGGATTATATTTACTTGCCAATAGCATCAGTGATCAAGCTGGTTTGATGGCTGTATTGGTGGCGGGCGCATTGATTCAACGCATGAATATCCCCGATATTCAGCGCTTAAAACATTTTAAGGGCAGTCTATCCATTTTGCTAATTTCACTGCTATTTGTATTGTTGGCTGCCAACCTTGATTTGGTATTGCTCGGCCATTATCTGTGGCAAGGCATCATCACATTTATTTTACTCGCTGCCATTGCAAGGCCTTTAACCGCATGGGCATCGGGGATTGGCTCCAACCTCAATAGCGCACAAATCAACTTTTTAGCGTTGATGGCTCCTCGTGGCGTGGTGGTTGCTGCTATCACATCTTTGTTTGCACTTGTTTTACAGCAACATCATTATCCTCAAACCGATATTTTGGTCGCGTTGGTTTTTATTATTGTGATTATATCTGTATTTGTATATGGCTTTGCAGCGCTACCACTAAGCCGCTGGCTTAAGGTAGATGGCGGCAGTGATAGAAGCATTTTAATTATCGGTGGCGGTCAAATGGGGGCAGAGCTTGGTCGCGCTTTATGTGATGATCGTGAAGTCCGCTTCTTGGATTTAAATGGTGAGATTG
>JALWPO010000056.1 GCA_026994965.1 Mariprofundaceae bacterium
TATGACGAACTTTCATCAATGCAGCCATACGTAATGCATTACGTGCATATTCAGAGAACATCAAAAAGGTTGCGCCATAAGGTACAAAACCACCATGCAATGCAATACCGTTGATCATTGCAGCCATACCAAATTCACGCACACCATAATTGACGTAATTCCCATCATCATGATTGGTTACAGGCTTAGCATCAGGCCACAAGGTTAAATTTGAGCCAGCTAAATCAGCAGAACCGCCTAAAAATTCAGGGGTTAGCTTAGCTAAAGCAGCAATGGTATTTTGAGAGGCTTTACGTGAAGCAATGGTTTCGCCTTTTGCTGCCACTTCTGCAATAAATGCATCCACACCTGCATCCCAATCAGCAGATAATTCATTGTTTAGACGACGTTTTAATTCAGCCGCTTCTGTTGGATATGCAGCAGCATAAGCTTCAAAACGAGCGTTCCAATCAGATTCGGCTGCCGCACCAGCTTCTTTTGCATCCCAACCTTCATAGACATCAGTAGGAATTTCAAATGGTGCAGCATCCCAGCCTAATTCTTTACGAACCAAGGCGATTTCTTCATCACCCAATGCAGCACCATGACAATCATGAGAGCCCGCTTTGTTTGGTGAACCAAAACCAATTACAGTTTTGCAGCAAATCATAGTTGGTTTGCCAGATTCGGACTTGGCAGTTTCAATCGCAGCTTTAATTTCATCAGCATTATGGCCATCGACATTGCGAATAACTTGCCATCCGTATGCTTCAAAGCGTTTTGGCGTATCATCAGTAAACCAGCCTTCAACTTCGCCATCAATGGAAATACCATTGTCATCCCAGAATGCAATCAATTTGCCCAAGCCTAATGTGCCAGCCAAAGAGCATGCTTCATGAGAGATACCTTCCATCAAACAACCATCACCCAAGAATACATAGGTATTATGGTCAACAATATTGTGACCAGGCTTATTGAATTGTGCAGCCAAAGTTTTTTCTGCCAACGCCATACCCACGCCATTGGTAATACCTTGGCCCAATGGGCCTGTTGTGGTTTCAATACCTGGTGCATAGCCATATTCAGGATGCCCTGGTGTACGAGAATGCAATTGACGGAATTGTTTTAGGTCTTCTATGCTTAAGTCATAACCTGTTAAATGTAATAGCGAATAAATCAGCATAGAACCATGACCATTGGACAGGATAAAGCGATCGCGATCAGCCCATTGTGGGTTGCTCGGGTTGTGCTTCATATAATCATTCCAAAGTACTTCGGCAATATCTGCCATACCCATTGGCGCACCTGGATGACCTGAATTTGCTTTTTGAACACTGTCCATAGCTAACGCGCGGATAGCATTGGCTAAATGTCTACGATTACTACTCATTGAATAAACCCCTTATTAAAAATAAAATAAAAACCAAGTAATACTTAAAATTTTAAACGTGTAATGTTGTTTGAACGCGACGAATATTGCCGACAGAACCAGAGAGAACTACAGTATCTGTAGTCATATATTTGCCATCCACATCAGTACCAACTTTAACGTGATCTACATACTCGCCACTGGTTAGACCTGTGGCAATAAACATACAATCATCTGAAGTCACCAGTTCATCACGGGTTAAATATGTTTCTGTATCAATACCTTCTTCTTCGCATAGCTTAATTTCAAAATCTTTTTGTGGAGCCATACGCCCAAACATTTCAGCACCCATAGCCCGTGCAGCACAGGCTGTAACGATACCTTCTGGCGTGCCACCAATACCAAATAATGCATCAGAGCCCATATTGAGCACAGCTTGAATAGCTCCGTTCACATCACCATCAGTTGCCAAGCGAACTTTCGCACCACAAGCATAAATCTCTTTAAGCAATTGCGCATGTCTAGGCTTGTCCAATACAAATACTGTAATTTCCTTAACATCTTTCTGCAATGCTTTTGCCAATTGATTCAAACGAACTTCAACCGATGCTGTTGGAT
>JALWPO010000057.1 GCA_026994965.1 Mariprofundaceae bacterium
GGGTTGTAAATGATGTTGATCAAGATGCATCGTTTCCTCTTGCGGTAAGTGGTACACATCCAAAAAGGAGCAGTGATGTTTTAATGCTTGTTCTTGCAAAGAGGCATTAAACATATCAACTGTTTTGAATAGTAATGTTTGTTCATGTTCAGGGCATTGGGATAAGTCTCTGTTGATGCGAGGGACGGAAGAAAAAATAATATGATTGTTTCTGCCCTTAAATTGTTTTTTTACATATGCGACATAATCCGCAACCGTTGTTGCAATGGTTGTTTCTAAGTCATTTCCATATTTTCGATGTACGTGCATAAAGCCTTCGTCCATGCGGCAATCGATTTCACCCAAGGTAAAGAGTATATCCCCATGTTCTGGAATATTGCCCATAGCTTTGGTTACAGAGTATTTAAAGATGTTTTCGGTTTTTTGTGCCAAGTGCCATGCTTTACAACCTACGATTAAGAAAGAGCTCGCCGCATAAGTATGATCACCTATGGTTTGATAGCTTCCAGCATAGGATAGGCAATGGCTATCACCGATGATGTATAATTTTTGACTGGTTTGTGGCTGATATAGAGCCTGATTGGTATCATAAAAGGCTAATAAATGGGTTAAGAATGTGAAATAAGCTTGTACATTTTTTAAATCAAGGTCTTGTGGATGTATGGCGTTGTTGAGGTCGCTTTGTTTTATTAAGGTGCGACAAGTAGTGATATCTCCTGTAAGCCAAGCTGCAATGGCAGCATAGATTATCATTTTCTCTTTAATCCCTGCATCCTGTATCTGCATGAGATTGCGTTGCATATATGTGTGCCAAGCCGGATTATCTTGCATGGCTTGATAGATATTGGCGAGTTGCCAATGCATTTCATCATGGTTGGGGCATGAGGATAGTGTGGTAGCGGCGAATGCTTTTGCAGAAGCAATATCACAAGATTTAATCAAGGCTTTGACCAAATTAACTTGGTTCTTTTTGTGATCTGGCGCTATGTTTAGCAGCTTTTGAAAAAGTTCGGATGCTTGATGAAATTGGCGAAGGTTATATGTTAACTCTGCTAAGTTTTGCAGCGCATTGATATAGTTTGGTGTAATCTTTAAGCATGTTTCAAAAGCTTTGATGGCTTCTAGATAGTCGCCTGCTTTTGTGAGTGATAAGGCTAATATATACCATGCTTCTGTATGTTTAGGCTTTTGCGTTGTTACGCATTTCATTTGGGTGATAGCATCGGTAAAGCGATGCTGCTGAAGCAGTAGCTTAGCATAATGAATACGATATGCAGTATCCTGTTCACAGCATGCTATGGCTTTCTCTAAGAGTAAAAGGGCTGTATTGAATTGTTGGGTTTGATATGCGATAAGTCCAAGGATGTAAAAGGCATGTGCATGGTTTGGAGATAATTTAAGCGCGCGATGACAGCAGCCTTCGGCAGCGAGCAAATCACCACATTGAAAATATTTATCTGCTTCTTGTAAGCACTGATTGATTTTATACAGGTGTTTTTTAGAAAGCTTTTTTGATGCGGCTTTATTTTTTTTCATTGTGAACAGTCCATGCTATGAGCCAAGCAATCATAGTGCCATAGTCGATGAATACGTTGTCCGTTTTTCTTAGAAAGCTTCCATATCCACACTTACAATTTTAGATACACCTGGTTCGGGCATGGACACACCAATCAATTTATCTGCTTTTTGCATGGTGATTTTATTGTGGCTGATTGCCAAGAATTGCACATCATCACTAAATTCAGCAATCATATCTGCAAAGCGACCGACATTGGCATCATCCAGTGGTGCATCCACTTCATCCAAGATACAAAAAGGTGCGGGGTTGATGCGGAAAATGGAAAACACCAATGCCACTGCGGTAAGCGCTTTTTCACCACCAGAGAGCAGCGTAATATCTTGTAAGCGTTTGCCTGGTGGCTGTGCAATCACTTCCACACCAGCGGTTAACACATCATCAGAATC
>JALWPO010000058.1 GCA_026994965.1 Mariprofundaceae bacterium
CTTGGGCATGTGTTTCCCATTTATCTTAAATTCAAGGGTGGTAAAGGTGTGGCAACTATGTTTGGTGTACTTATACCTTGGCTGCCTTGGGTTGCTTTAGCCACATTTGTGTGTTGGTTATCACTGTTTAAAATCACGCGTTATGTTTCATTGGCATCGGTGGTTGCGGGCATCATGCTTCCTTTCGTGGCATGGGTTTTGGGTAAGTTACAATGGTCATCTAATCATGCCTCTGTACTATGGGTTTGTATGATATTAGGGGCATTGATGGTACTACGGCATGGTGAAAACTTAAAGCGTTTATGGGCAGGGGAAGAGCCTAAAACTAGAGCGTAATCATGTGCTTAAAGTTGCGGAGGCTCTTTGAGCATGCCATGCTTGCGTTAATGGTAAATTTTCCATGCCAAAGAAGGTGAATATTGGCATGGCATGAGGGTATGATGATGTTACAACGATTTTTTATGATTTATATGGTTGCGATGCTGGCAGTTGCTTTGCCTCATCAGTTATGGGCAGATAATCTAGCTTTGCCAGATGGCGTGACTAAAGCTGATATTAAAGCCGATTTACCCCAGCCTTATGTGGTTAAAAAAGGGGATACGCTTTGGGATATTGCCAATTATTTTTTTAAAGACCCACACAAATGGTTAAAAATTTGGGAGCGTAATCTTTACATTACCAATCCTGATTTGATTTATCCAGGCAATGAGATTTGGTTCGATGCCAAAAAGAAAAAACAAGGCGGTTTGACCAAGGTGCGCCCACAACCTGCGATTGTCGCTAAGCCAGTGGAGCGCTTAGAAGCAAAAATCGACACATCTCTGCTACTTACAGCCCTAGCGCGGCAAGACTTTGTGAGTCCTGAAGCCATTGATGGTGTGGGGTATATATTAGGCTCTCAAGAAGAGCGTATTAATTATGGCGCTAATGACCATGTGTATATCAAAATGAAACAAGCCGCGCATGCCGATGATCTATTTGATGTATTCCGTACAGGGGATTCTATTTATGATCCAGATACAGGCGATTTGGTGGGCGTGTTGGTTGAGCATTTGGGTAAAGTCAAAGTGACTTCGCAGGCATCGGGTGTATATCGTGGTCTGATTACTGAAACATTTGAAGAAATTTCACGTGGTGATCGTTTGAAACCTGCAAAAGATGTGAATACACGCATTACACCAAGTTATCCCAAAGCTGCTCTAAATGGTAAGGTGTTGTATATTCGCAATAATGCGGCTGAAGCAGGTCAAAACCAAGTCATTGGTATCAGTTTGGGTATCAAAGATGGCATGAAAGCAGGCACTGTATTATCAGTTTATCGCAAAGGCGGAAGCATTGAAGATAAAGTTACTGGTGAAGAAGTTCAGCTTCCAGATGAAAATATTGGTGATGTGATGGTTTTGGTTGCACAGGAAAAAGCATCTTTAGCATTATTAACACGTTCATCATCAGCGGTGAATATTGGTGATGCTGTACGCAATCAGGTGCGCCGTTAAACTGTTGTGGTGCATGGCGCTAAATCTATAGCGCATTCTGATGCTGCATTGGCAGCATTGCGATTATCATTGGTTCGAGGTGTTGGTGCTTGTATTGGGCGGCAGCTCTTTGAGGCTTGTGATTCTTTTGAGCGTATATGGCAATATTCAGCGCAAGATTGGGCTCAAATTGATGGTGTGGGCTCGACACTGATTGAGGCATTAAAGCAGTCCAACGCTAATCATGCCATGGATATTGCTAGGCAATGCCAAGCTGCAGGTATTCATATATTGTGTTGGGAAGATGAATTATATCCCCAAGCATTAAAAGAAACCGATGATGCGCCTTTGGTATTGTTTGTCATTGGCAATCTGGAAGTATGTTCTGATGCACCATGTTTGGCTGTTGTTGGTGCACGCAAATCCAGCCGAGAAAGTCGTGTGGTTGCCAAGCGCTGGAGCCAGTATTTTTCCAATCAGGG
>JALWPO010000059.1 GCA_026994965.1 Mariprofundaceae bacterium
AGATATGTCCGCCAGATATGAGATATTTACCTGTTTTATCCACATAAAAAATCTGCCCGCCCACTTGCGCCTCATACAAACCTGAAATTGGCGATAATCGCAACGATTGGATAGGCAACGATGGAATCGCCGCCCTGATTTGCTTGGCTATAGCTGGCGCTACATTTACACTATCTTCAGCCCATGCTGAAACACTGATTAAACCCATCAATATTGCTGCTATCCAACGCATATAAAACTCCTTATTCGCTCTTATTCCCTTGAATAGAGTATGCACCGCAGTGGTTTTTAACGAACCAAGGCGGAGAAATCCCTTAAATCGGTAAGCTGTCGCGAATTATCTCAAGCATCAAGCTCAATCATTGCACTTTGGGCGTAAAAAGCCTCAATACTTCATCTTGCCAAGGCTGATATTGCCAATCTTGTGCGCCAACATATGCCCCTTGTATTGTGCCATCGGCTCTCACCAAGATAGATGTAGGCAGACCTCGCACACCCATTTTTGCTGCTTGGGAAGAATTGGTAAGCAATGCCTGCAAGGGAAGATGCTGCTCTTGTAAAAAAGTTTGTGCATCTTCTAAAGTTCTATCCAATGACACTGGCAATATTTTAACTTCGGGGTGTTTTTCTAACCATGCGGACATCTCTGGCATTTCCGCCACACACGGCGGACACCATGAAGCCCAGAAATGCACCAAAACTGGCTGCCCTTGATAGGCTTCTACAAATGTATGTGATTCACCTTTTGAATCCATCCATGCAAAATCTGCCGCTTGCGCATGGATACTCATCATCAACCACGCCGATAGAATCAATATACTTGTTTTTATCACTGTTTTCATCGCATTTACCTCTTATTGAATATAAAGATGCATGTTCAGTCGCCCCAAACACAAAAAACTTGCATCCGTATCAACTTTTCACTGGTCGTTTGGATAATTTGCGCTGCAATGTACGCCTGTGCATACCCAACTCTCTCGCGGTTTCCGAAATATTACCATCACAATCCGCCAATACTTTTTGGATATGCTCCCATTCCAAGCGTTTAACCGATACAGGATTCTCCGCCACATCAGCCTCACTATCCCCTTCTGATTTGCCAAAGGCAGCAACAATTTCATCTGCATGTGCAGGCTTGGATAAATAATGCATGGCACCTAACTTAATCGCTTCTACAGCCGTGGCTATGCTGGCATAGCCTGTGAGTACAACAATTTTCATATCTGCGTGCATATCATGCAAAGCTTCAACCAATTTAAGCCCTGAGCACTCACCGGGCATGGATAAATCCACCGTGGCATAATCAGGCAAATGATTTTTATCAATCACCGCTAAAGCATGGCGAACATCATGGGCAATAAGCACATCAAAACCACGCTTCTCCAATGCTTTTGCCAAGACTTGGCAAAAGGTTTCATCATCATCAACCAACAAAAGTTTAGGCGCTGCCACCATCATGCCTCCAAAGGCAAATGAATGCGTGCGCAAGCCCCGCCAGAAGCAGGATTGGATAATATTAAATCACCACCCAAACGCTCAATCACCGCACAACTTAAGAAAAGACCCAAACCACTACCTGTAGGTTTACTGGAAATATCCACCTGCCCAATATGCTCCAATACATGTTGCGGATAACCTTCTCCCTTATCCCTAACTTCTATCCATAGCATCTTCCTATCCCAACCATAGAGCACATCAATACATGTCTCTGAGGCATCGGCGGCATTGTTGAGAAGATTACTCAATGTTTGAGTCAGTGTAGCATCCACAATCAATTCAGGCACATCGCTTTGATCTTCTACAGATGCATCTTGCACAATGCGAACCGATGCCAATGGTCGCTCAACTTGCCAATGAACCAATACTTCATGCAAATAATCATCCAGCTTCTGTTTTCGCCCACCCTCAGCCTTCAATTGCCCCGCATGCGATGCCAATTGTGATAACACTTGTTTA
>JALWPO010000060.1 GCA_026994965.1 Mariprofundaceae bacterium
AAAAACATTTATGCTCTCAAACATAGAAGATGTAGCCCTCCAAGATAACTTCCATCATACAAACCTAACAACGATACAACAAGTACTTGATTCAACCCACTCAGCATGGTTTGATGATGGAGAGGTATTTGAAGTTGTCATTGAGGTGTATCCAGAGATAGCAAGTTACTTTTTAAAGAGAAACTTCTTGCAATCACAAGAGATACTAGAGACTAAAGAGGATGGTACTCTACTTATTAAGTTTGAGATTTCCCATTATGAGGATATAGATAACCTTGTGAAGTCATGGTTGCCACATATCAAAGTGATTAGTCCACTCCACTTCAGAGAACAGATAAAACAAGAGTTACAAGAGTATCTAGACACATATTAACTATGATCTTATTCATTTGCGAAGTGACATCTTCGCAGTAGGTGTATAAAATATATTATTAGATAGCTAGGAGCCTAATATGATTGATAATATTTTTATTTTAAATGAGAAATCTATAGCAATAGAACTAGATGCAAGGAAGAAGTTAGTTTATTTTTACCACTTCATAAGTCAAGAGATAGTCCGTTCCTCAAAATCTATCTTACTAACAATTGATTCAGAGACTCTAAATGAGATCAATAAACACTTTAGTGTAGATATTCAAGAATATGGCGTAGCAGTTGATGACGCAGCACCTTATAATGTCCCCATATGTCAAGACCAATTCAAATTTTCTTTTTATTCCACCTCTTATGCTACCCCAAGTAACACACTTTTAGCATCAAAGCATTTATTATTAGCACCTTTGTAATAAGCTTCATCAGGTGTTAAATAATCCAATGCTGAATGTAACCTCTCCGTATTGTAAGTATTGATATATTCGTCAATACCTGTTCTGGCCTCCTTGATATTTGAGTAAGATGATGGATAGACATCATCATATTTGAGACTTCTCCAAAATCTTTCAATAACAATATTATCTATACTTCTTCCTTTTGCATCCATAGAGATAGAGATGCCATTTTTAACAAGTATATCAATATGCTCTTTTGCAGTGTATTGTGAACCTTGATCTGTGTTTAGAATCTCTGGTTTAGGATACTTGCTCAAGGCATCATTGAGAACACTTGTTGTCAGTGACACATCCATAGTATTAGAGAGTTTCCAAGAGAGTATTTTCTTAGTGTTCCAGTCAATGATAGCAGCAAGATAAACAAAGCCTTTTTCTAGTTTGATGTAAGTAATATCTGTGGACCATACTTGGTTAGGTGTATCAATGACAACTTGATTTTTATCGTTCTTAAACTCTTTAAGAAGGTATGGGTATTTCTTATGTTCTTTATTGGCTATAGTCGTTCTAACCTTAGGATACAGGGCTCTTATACCCATAAACTCGAAAGCAGTTTTAATGAGCTTTCTTCCTGCATCAAAGCCTAATCGTTTAAGTAGCTTGTGTACTCTTCTTGTGCCATAGTATGGATATTTAGTATGAATGATATCAATGACATTTAAGAGCTTTATATCCTCATCTGAGCTAAATGGAACTACTGGTTCATAGTAATATGCTGTTTTAGAAACACTCAGTAGCTGGAGTTGTTTATTGAGTGCTGTAAACTTCGGAAAACTCTGAAAAAGCCTATTTACAGGGGAGAAACATAGTGTTGTTTTTAAAATTTTTACATTTTGGACATAGAAAATATCCCAATATCAATAGGAAAATGCGAATTATAGAGATTTATGGGACATTATTTATGGCTTTTCTATAAAATGTTTGAATTTTACTTATAGTTTTATATCCTTTAAAGTCTTTATTTAGGGGTATATAAGACTTTTCCGAAGTTTACAGCAAAAGAAGAAAAAAATAAAGGAAGATATGTTAATATTAGCACCATAGATATGGAGGGTGGTAGTAGTCGTTTGATATACCTTGAAGGATATGAAAAACCTTTAAAGCTTATCAAACAAGTGGTCAA
>JALWPO010000061.1 GCA_026994965.1 Mariprofundaceae bacterium
TTTCTTCACCGCAAATATAAGCGCCAGCACCACGATGAACAGTTAAGTTCATGGAAAAACCACTGCCTAAAATATTTTCGCCCAACAAATTAGCTGCATAAGCTTCTTGAATCGCCGCATCTAAAATGTTGGCTTCTGTTAAGAATTCACCTCGAATATAAATATAAGCATCTTTCACACCCAGCGCAAAACCCGCCATAATCATACCCTCAATCAATAGGTGAGGGTCATAACGCATAATATCACGATCTTTGAATGTACCAGGCTCACCCTCATCAGCATTGCAGCATAAATAGGTTGGCTTGCCTGTATTGCGTGGCACAAATGACCATTTCAAACCTGTAGGAAATCCTGCGCCACCACGACCACGAATACCTGATTTCTTCACTTCATCAATGATACGATCGCTATCAAAATCTTTTAACACCGTTGGTAAAAATGCATACGCACCATTTTTTTGCGCAGTCTCTAAAGAACACTGATTTTCCAAATGGATACGATCAAAACAAATCGCTTTCACCTGCTTGGCATCAGAAGGAATCATGATTGACCTCCCTTAACCTTAGTGACAAAAGCATCCATATATGCCGCATCTACTTTTTCATGGTATTGATTATTAATTTGCACCACTGGCGCACCACTGCAAGCACCTGCACACTCTACTTCAGTTACCGTAAATAGACCATCTGGCGTAGTTTCACCCACCTTGATACCCAGAGAGTCTACCATATGTTTTAATAATTCATCTGCGCCATTGAGCATGCAACTCGCATTGGTACAAACCTCCATGAGATATTGACCTGTGGGCTGCTCTTTAAACATTGTATAAAAGGTCACCACTTCGCGCACAATCATCAAACGCAAACCCAAAGTATCAGCGACAAGCTGCTGAACATCTAAAGATAAATAACCAAAATCTTCTTGTGCCATATGCAGCACAGGCAAAAGTGCTGAACGCGGTGCTGGATACTTAGCCACCACGGCATGAATAGCATCCAAACGCTCTGGTGAGAATTGAATAGGCTCGTTCGCACTCATCGATCCACCTCTCCAAATACAATATCTTGCGACCCCAAAATCGTCACTACATCTGCCAACATATGACCACGACACATATAATCCAGAGCTTCTAAATGTGCAAAGCCCGATGCTCGCACCTTCATTCGATACGGCTTATTGGAGCCATCTGAAACCAAATACACACCAAACTCACCTTTGGGATGCTCAACTGCCGCATACACCTCACCTTCAGGCACATGATAACCCTCTGAAAAATGTTTGAAGTGATGAATCAAAGCTTCCATATCACCTTTCATAGATGCCCGTGAAGGCTTATGCAAACGCGCATCATCAGAGCGAACATCACCAGGGTTTTTTGATAACCATTCAATACATTGGCGAATAATTTCATTGGATTGACGCATTTCTTCCACACGCACCAAATACCTATCGTAGCAATCGCCTGTTGCACCAACTGGAATCTCAAAATCCAACTTATCGTAAACATCATAAGGCTGTGTTTTACGCAAATCCCAAGCAATGCCTGAACCACGAATCATAGGACCACTAAATCCCCAAGCTAGGGCTGCTTCCTTATCCACAACGCCAATATCCACATTACGCTGTTTCCAAATACGGTTCTCTGTCAATAACGTTTCATATTCATCAACATAACCGGGGAAACGCTCTGTAAAGCCTTTAATTTTTTCCAAAAGACCTTCTGGCAAATCCTGACTTACGCCTCCGGGGCGGAAATACGCAGCATGCATACGCGCACCAGAAACCTCTTCGTAATAATCAAAAATATCTTCGCGCTCACGGAAACAATATAAAAATACTGTCATCGCGCCAATATCCAATGCCGATGCACCCAACCACAAGCAATGATTCAAAATACGCGTTAATTCAGCATACATCACACGAATATACTGCGCTCTTTCAGGCGCTTCCACACCAAGCAGCTTTTCAACAGCCAGTGCATACGCATGCTCATTTGCCATCATGGATACATAATCAAAACGGTCAAAATACGGCACGTTTTGCAAATATGTTTTGTATTCAAATAACTTTTCTGTGCCTCTATGCAACAAGCCGATATGCGGATCGGCGCGCTCAACAACTTCGCCATCCAATTCCAATACCAAGCGCAACACACCATGCGCGGATGGATGTTGAGGCCCAAAGTTTAGGGTGTAATTCTTAATCTCAGCCACGATCAACCCCCGGCCATGTACGCTGAATCAACATACGATTTTCCAATTGATTGGGGCGATAAACACAACGCCACTGATCTTCATCAAAAAACATTTCTGCCCGACCCGTCAAAGGAAAATCTTTAAGCATAGGATGACCCTCAAAGCCATAATCTGTGAGTAGACGGCGCAAATCAGGATGATAATTAAAAATAATACCGTACATTTCAAAGGCTTCGCGCTCAAACCAGTTCGCTGTTGGCCAAACCTCTACCACAGAAGCAACCATCTCACGCTCTGATAACAAAACCTTCAGGCGCAAGCGCTTATTATGTTCCACAGATAATAGGTTATACACCACCTCAAAGCGCGCATCCCCCTGCACATATGAAGGGTGCTCGGACATATCAACACCACACAAATCAACCAGAATCTCATAGCCTTGCTGAGATTTTAAATAATGACAAACATCAACGATTGCATCGCGTTGCACAACCACGATAGGACAATCCACACCCTCACGCACTGATTGTACCGCTTCGCCAAACTCTTCTTGCAAGCCGCTTAAAGCAAGCAAGCCTTGTTGCTCTTGATTATTTTCGCTCATATCCATTACCGCGCTATTGTATTGGTGCGTTTTATTTTTTCTTGCAACTGAATAAACCCATACAACAAAGCCTCAGCTGTTGGCGGGCAACCCGGCACATAAATATCCACAGGCACAATGCGATCACAACCCCGCGTTACAGAATAGGAATAATGATAATAACCACCGCCATTAGCGCACGAACCCATAGAAATAACCCACCGAGGCTCAGACATTTGATCATAAACCTTACGTAGCGCTGGTGCCATCTTATTACAAAGCGTGCCTGCAACCACCATCACATCCGATTGCCTAGGCGAAGGACGAAATACAATACCAAACCTATCCAAATCATAGCGTGAAGCGCCTGCATGCATCATCTCAACAGCACAACATGCCAAACCAAATGTCATCGGCCACAATGAGCCCGCGCGCGCACCATTAATTAATTTATCTGCAGTGGTCGTGATAAAACCCTTATCAAGCAAACCTTCTATTCCCATTGCAAGGCTCCCTTATTCCATGCATAGATATATCCCACAAGAAGCACCAATAAAAACAACATCATCTCCACAAACCCAAACATGCCAATCTGATCAAGCACAATAGCCCAAGGGAATAAAAAAGCAGTTTCCAAATCGAAGAGAACAAACAAAATCGCCACCAAATAAAAGCGAACATCAAAATGCATGCGGGCATCTTCAAATGCCTCAAATCCACACTCATACGCTGATAACTTTTCAGCATCTGGCTTCTGCTCTGCTACAAAAACAGTAATGAGCAGCGGCGCTGCCCCCATACCCAGGGCAATCAACATAAAAATAAAAATGGGTATATATTCATTAGCCAGATATTCGGCACCCATAACATCCCCCCTCCCTTTGTGATTAGCAATGCCACCCACTTGCTGTGGCACCCAAATACCCAGTTAACATTGTGAATAGATTTATTCGTTCCCGAGCGGGATTTCTATCAGCCGCAATGCTTTTGGTCAAGATGTGACATCAAGTAAATACACTTATTAAACCCTTATCTTTGTATGGGATTATATGCAAGTTTTATTATATTGATTAACCTCAAAATATACATCTTCAACGACAGCCCCCATACTTGTGTTCATCGTATCTCACTTTAAAATCAGTATATCATTTGCAATTTCATGCAAACTCTACAATAATCAAGCCCATCTCCCGTTTTATTCAAGGAGCTTTAAATATAAGCCATGTTTAAATTTCTTATACCACTGCTCCTTATGCTATCACCCTCTCTTGTCTATGCAGATCACACCAAGCATACCTTTGTATTAAGCGGTGCTGTGATGGAGCAAAATCATACTGATTTATACAAACGTTTTTCACTATGGCTTTCACATCAAGCCCATTACCCATTAGATATAAAGCGTGTAAATAGCTATAATGACTTATCTAATTTCTTGCACCGCCACCCTGACGCTTTAACATGGATAGGTGGCGTAAGCCTGCTTCAAGGTTACAAGCGTCATGAGATGCAATTACTTGCTGTTCCCATTTTTAAGGGCGCACCAGTCTACCATTCACTGATTATCACACAAGAAGGTCGCAAAGAAAAAGCACTTACTGATTTCAAGCATCAAGTTCTCGCATATCCAGATGTATATTCCAGCTCTGGTTTTATTGCCCCCACTTATGCTTTAAAAGCGCAAGGTCTGGATATTCAAAATTATTTCCGATATTTAATGCGTACAGAAACGCATGAGAATAGTATTGAGGCGGTGCTCGCGCACCAAGCAGATGTTGCTGCTGTGGATGAATATATATTTACGCAATATCTAAGCCTTCATCCCCATGCAGCCAATCAACTCACTGTTTTGCAAAAGCTTGGCCCCTATCCCTTTCCTCCATTGATTGCTGGCAGAGAAGTCTCCAAACAAACCATGCAACAGTTGCAAGAAGCCTTAATCCATATGCCCAACGATGCCGAGGGCGCCAAGATTCTTAAAGCATTCGGTTTGGATGGCTTTATACGCAAAGATATTTCATATTATAAGCCTATTCAAGCCATACTAGAGGCATTGCAATAACCATGTTTAATAAACTCTCCATTCAAACGGGCATTTTAATCTTTCTGATGATTGCTGTAACTTTAAGTGCTGGATTTTGGTATCAATATCATGACAGCACTGCCAAATTACCTGCCACTTTTGAGCATGAAGCCATCACCGACACCATGCTTATCGCAACGGGCATCAATCAAAATGTCCGCTACCAGAGAAGCTTTCAGATTTGGAATCAAATGAAACAAATTCAACAGCGTTTCACATCAAATGCATCCATGATGATTACAAGCTTTACCGTATTGAATGCAGAGCAACTTGTGCTTACAGATAGCGACCCAGAAAGTCATCCTGTGATGACGCATATGAAGCTTCCTCCACTGGGTGTATCTAGGCATGACTATAATATTCAGGTTGTACAAGCTATTTATCATCCTGCTGATGGCAGCGTGATTGGACATATCATTATCAATTTTTATGCTGAAGGCATTCCACACGAGCTTAAAAAAATTCAAATTCAAACCTTAAGTTCACTCATCATAGGGCTATTATTATCCATCTTGCTAGCAGTCGGCATGAGTTACCGCGTATCCACACCTTTACGTCAACTCTCCAAGCTTGCCACACGCATTGGATTAGGGAATATCGATATCACCCCTTTCTCTAAAAAGCCTCGTGAAATTAAATCCTTGGCAACCTCAATCAAACAAGCTGATCAAACCATTCGGCAAAAAACAGATGAATTAGAAAATCATCAAGCCTTACTTCAATCCATATTGAATCATTCTCCTGCCATTATATGTATCAAAGATAGCGATGGGCGATATACCCTTGCCAATGAACGCTATGAAAAGATGTTTCACCTTAAAGCTGGTGATATTATTGGCAAAACTGATGCGGATATTTTTGAGCCTAAAGTTGCAGAAAAACTACGCGAACATGATTTGGAAGTCATTTCAAACCACAAGATACTCACCACCGAAGAAACCCTATTCAATCAAGATGGTGCGCATGAATTCCTATCCTTAAAATTCCCTTTATTTGACCATAATGGCAAGTTTGAATCCATCTGCTGTATCGCCACAGATATTACAGAACAGAAAAAAACACATGCCAATATGTTAAAATTGACATCCGCCATTGATCAAGCCGATGAATTGGTGGTTCTTACTGATAAAAATGGCGTGATTGATTATGTCAACAAAGCATTTGAACGCGTCAGCGGTTACTCCGCCAGCGAGGCAATTGGCAAAACACCCAATATCGTTAAAAGCGGTGAACATTCCAAAGCCTATTACGATAGCATGTGGAAAGCACTCAACGCTGGTGAAATCTGGTATGGTGATTTTATCAATAAGAAAAAAGATGGTGAACGCTATGAAGTCAACCAATCCATCACGCCCATTAAAAATGAGCGGGGTCATATTATTGGCTTTGCATCCGTGCAACGCGATGTGACCCATCTGCGACAAGTTCAGCACAAACTACAACATATGGATAGAGTAGAATCATTGGGTGTATTGGCAGGCGGCATTGCCCATGATTTTAATAATTTACTCACTGCTATACTTGGCAATGCTTCACTTGCAGCATCAAAATTAGATGAGCATTCGCCAGCACTTCGTTATATGCACGCTATCGAAGTTGCCAGCCATAGCGCTGCGGATTTATGTAGGCAGATGTTGGCATATTCGGGCAAAGGAAAATTTGTTGTAGAAGAAGTTAACCTATCTGAATTGGTTGAAGATATGTGTACATTGATTGATGTATCCATTGAAAAAAATGTCGTGCTCAAATATCAATTGGCAGAACAAATTCCTGCAATAAAAGCAGATGTTGCCCAAATCAAGCAAATCATTCTCAATCTGATTACCAATGCATCTGAAGCCATTGATAAAAAAAGTGGTGTTATCTCTGTGACTACAGGTGTGATGCAAGTCGATAGTGAATATCTCAATGGTTGTATTAGCGCCAAAACCCTCAAAGAAGGTCGCTATGTCTTTTTAGAAGTCTCCGATACGGGCTCAGGCATGAGCAAAGAAACCCAAAAGAAAATCTTTGACCCATTCTTTACCACGAAATTTACAGGACGAGGGCTAGGCATGAGCGCCATGCTCGGCATTGTGCAAGGGCATCATGCTGGGCTGCGTATTTATTCTGAGGAAGGTAAAGGATCAACGATTAAAATTGCATTCCCTATTGCTGGTGAACTTGCGGACAATATGGCAAACACGGAAGTTGTCCCCACATGGAAAGGTTCAGGCACTGTGCTGGTAGTAGATGATGAAGAAACCCTGCGAGAAGTTGCCAGCTTTATGCTAGAAGATATTGGATTTACTGTCATCACTGCCAATGATGGTATGGAAGCAGTAAGTATTTATCGTGAATACCAAAATCAAATCAAACTGGTTTTATTGGATATGACCATGCCTAAAATGGATGGCGCAGGCTGCTTCCGCGAACTCAGGAATATTAATCCTGAAGTATGTGTGTTGCTATCATCTGGATACAATGAACAAGATGCAACCACACGTTTTTCAGGCAAAGGGCTGGCGGGATTTATTCAAAAGCCTTATTCCGCTAATGATTTAAGAAGAAAACTAGAGGAAATTCTAAGCTAACCTATTTTATACTCACCATAAAAAAAGATGCTTTTAGAGCATCTTTTTTGTTTGGTGGAGGCGGTGGGAGTCGAACCCACGTCCGAAAACCATCAGCCAATGGATCTACATGTTTAGTCTATTCAAATAGCACCTGAAGGAAGTTGAACAGACAAGACGCCCAACAGGTCGATTCGTTACTTTTTAACCTCCAGCGACACGAGTCAACATCTCTGGATAGCGATTCCATCTAAATTGCCCCGGATTCTCAATGGATGGACACCTCAAGATCGGGGTAACTTACGCTGCGTAAGCTAGTTCTACTTCGTCGTTTGCAATTATTGCAATTGGCCTGGGTAACGGGCGTACCTACCCGACATGCACCAAAGGGTTCAGCGTCTCCGTCGAAACCAGTCGCCCCCATTGGAAAAGCGAAGTATAAACATCGAACATGAAGGTGCAATGAAAGCTATATGAAGTCTCTTCAAAAAGTCATTTTAGATTTCCCCGCCGTAGTGCTGCG
>JALWPO010000062.1 GCA_026994965.1 Mariprofundaceae bacterium
GTACCAGCCAGAAATTGTTCAATATCTTCCAGCGTTCGAATTTCTGCTTCATTCATCTGTACCAACATCCCCCTATGTTGGACAGACGTCTCAAAATTTCAGGCTCATTTCATATTGGAAAAGGCTTGCTCTGGCAGGGCTTCTATTTTGCTGTTAATGTTGGGCGCGAAAGTTTCGTGTAGGTTGGTTGAAATAATAACGATTTAAGGTGAGTGTATGTATCAGTTTGATTTAGCCCCTTGGGGAATGTTTTTTGCAGGTTTGATGTATATTGTGGGTAATGGCGTATGGGTCAATCAAGCCGTTCGTCAGCGGCGTTGGTTGGGTTGGTTGTTTTGGTTGTTGGCCGCTGTAGTGCTTGGTGTTTTGGCTGCCGCATTTGAAGCTAGGCTGGATACGGCATCTGATATGGGCATTTGGCAGCGGTTAACGAGCGTGGATAAAGAAAACCATTGGATTGCATTGACACTGTTTGCCTTGATGTCTGTTCCAGGGGCAACATGTGTGATGCTTAAGCAAGATGCGCGTTGGACTAGGCTTGCGCTGGTTGCGCCTGCCTTACTGGTGTTTATTCCATTGGGTCAACAAGTTGCCAATCCCAATGATAGCTATATTGCTTTGAGTTTGGGTGCTGCCTTGGCGGTATCTGGTATCATGCTAATGTGGCAGATAGTATTGGATGGCAATGTAAAAAAAGATGATGGATGTGCTGCATGAAGCATGGAAGCTCTCGTGCCTCTACGCTTATTGAGGCATTGCCTTATTTGCAGCGTTTTGCTGGGCAAACGATTGTCATTAAGTATGGTGGTAATGCCATGGTTGAGGAGCAATTAAAATCTGATTTCGCCATGGATATTACGTTGTTAAAGCAGGTGGGTATCAATCCTGTGATTGTGCATGGTGGTGGTCCACAAATTGGTCAAGTGCTTGCTCAAGTGGGTAAAGAAGCTGAGTTTATCCATGGTATGCGGGTGACTGATAGCGAAACCATGGATGTGGTAGAGATGGTATTGGCGGGCAAGGTGAATAAAGAAATTGTTGCCAATATCAATCGTGCAGGTGGTAAAGCGGTTGGACTATCAGGTAAAGATGGTGGGCTGATTTGCGCGAGAAAACTGGATATGAAAAAGAATGCACCAGAATTGGATGTGCCTGAAATTATTGATTTGGGGCATGTGGGGCAGGTGTATAAGATTCATACTGGTATTTTGGAGTTGTTGGAAAAAGATAGATTTGTACCTGTGATTGCGCCTGTGGGTTATGATAAGGCTGCGGGGCAGAGTTATAATATCAATGCAGATTTGGTGGCCAGCGCGATTGCGCAGGCTTTGGGTGCAGAAAAGCTGATATTATTGACCGATGTTGAGGGTGTATTGGATAAAGATAAAAAACTTTGTTCAAGTTTTACCACTGAGACTGCTCAGGCTTGGATGGCTGATGGTACGATTTCTGGTGGCATGATTCCTAAAGTGAATTGTTGTTTGGATGCTGTAGCGCATGGTGTGAGCCGGGCACATATTATTGATGGACGTGTTTCTCATGCTGTATTGCTTGAAATGTTTACCGATGAAGGGGTGGGTACAGTTTTTACAGCACTTTAAAATCAAATTTATAAGTTTTCTGCATGGGTAGCCATAACATTCTATCTGTGTCTATCTGCGTTCATCTGTGGTTTATTTTACTCTGCGTTCTCTGTGAACTGTGATGAATTGCCGAAGGCAAGAAGCCTACCCCTTGCGGGTGCTGCGGTGAGAAAAATCTAAAAACGACTTTCTGAGTAAGCTCTAAATATACCCATCTATAGCTGCAATTTTTTGATGTTGTTTTAACATTATTAAATTAGGTATTGATAATATAATAAAGTTTATATAGTATTCGCGCTATGACAAATCAAATACAAAGTATCCCCCAAGATAAAGTGCAAGCAGCCAGTGA
>JALWPO010000063.1 GCA_026994965.1 Mariprofundaceae bacterium
CACATATTGAACGCATCAAGGTTGAACCTAGCCAAACATAACTACGATTAAAGCACAATCTCTTCAGGCACTTCATGACTTAAAAATGCCTGATTGGACATACTCAATCCATAAGCACCAGCAAGCCCAAATACTGCAATATCACCAATATCCGCAGCTTCAATATAAACATCATTAGCAAGCTTATCTGCACCCGTGCACAGCGGACCACCAAAATACACCTGCTCAGAACGCACTTGCTCTTGATAGGGATGCAATCTATCCCGCTGCATCCATACAATGGACATCGGATGGTTAATACCTAATGCGGCAGGTCTGCGAAAATGATTGATGCCACCAGCACAAATCACCTGTTTTTTACCGCGTGATTCTTTAATATCTAAAATCTCCGTACAAAAGAAGCCCGAATCAGCAGCCAAATAACGCCCAAGTTCAAGCTCGAAATGCCGACCTTCCAGCTGATACTCATGAATTAACTTCTCTAACCCCTTAGCCCAAGCCTGCGGATTAAAATCATAACCTGTTTCAAGATAATCCACTCCAAAACCACCGCCAAAATCAATAATATCACAATGAACATGACTATAATTAGCTTCAATCTTTTGTGTAAGTTGAAAGACTAACTCACAATTTTTCAGTAAATCATCTACATTGAGTACGCCCGAAGCGGCATACACATGTAAACCACGAAAGTTTAGATATTCTAAATTCAAGATTTGTGGCAGCACCTCATCCAACTTTTCTTCATCCACACCAAACTTTTTAGAGCCGCCAGAAAAAGTAGTTTGTGCATCATGAATATCAAAATCCGCATTGATACGTAGCAATATATCTTGTTTTTTATCATATGCCTCACAAATATGATGCAAACGGTGTGCTTCAGTTAGCGATTCGATATGCACAGTGCGAATACCATGCTCAACACACCATGTGAGTTCTTCTTTGGATTTTCCAGGCCCAGTATAAATCAATCGATTGGGTGTAAAGCCTGCTGCCACTGCCTTTTTCGCCTCACCTAAACTTGCAATTTCAATGCCTTCAACACCAGCCTCATAAGCAGCCTGCAAAAAAGCAGCATGCGGATTGGCTTTCATCGCATAAAATATCTCAACCCCTTCAGGCATCATTGCTTGCAAATTCTTGATTTTATTTCTCATAGGTTTGGTATCATAAATATAACAATTCAGCGTTTTCCCATCTTCTGCCAATGCTCGAATTTTTGCTTCTACATGCTCTGGTATTTGCATCTCATTCAACCCTTACCTTTTTCAATCGCTCTGCCAATACTGCTGCTTTTTCAACCCCATCCACCAATGCAGCTCGCACAAAACCAGCCCCTGCATTCAACCCGTTCTCATCTTTTACACCCAAATAAGAGCCTGGCAACACAGTCACCGCTTGCTGCTGATATGCTGCCAATGCAAACGCTTCATCATTTGCAACTGGCAACCATACAAAAAATGAGCCCGCTGGTGGCTGTCCGCCCCAAATATCAAAAAATGCCTTCAAGCTATCCCTATAAACTTGCAAATGCTGCTGTACATGAAGCTCATCTGCCCATGCTTTTGCGGCAACATATTGCAATGGCAAGGGTGTAGCAGCACCTGTGTAACTGCGTAATTTTGCAAACTTTGCAATCAATTTGGCGTCCCCTGCAATCAAGCCCGAGCGCAACCCCGGTAAAGCAGAGCGCTTGGACAATGAATTCATCACCAAGCAACGGTTGTAATCATCTCTGCCCAAATCTTGTGCGACTTCAAGCAAACCAACAGGTTTATCTTGCCCATAAATTTCAGAGTAACATTCATCTGCCACAATATAAAAATCATGCCTATCAGCTAGCGCTAACAAATACGCATAATAATCACGATTGGCTATCCAGCCTGTAGGGTTGGAGGGTGAGCATACATACACAAACGAAGTAT
>JALWPO010000064.1 GCA_026994965.1 Mariprofundaceae bacterium
AAGTGTCGAACCAATGCACGGGTATCAATATCCGCAATCCCTACAATATGTTTGGATGCCAACCACGTAGCCAAATCATGCTCTGCTCTATAGCTGGATGTTTTACGAGCTGGCGCACGCACAATCAAACCACGCACCGCAACGTCATCCGATTCCATATCTTGTGCATTGACACCTACATTTCCAATATGTGGATACGTGAATGTCATGATTTGATCAGTGTAGGATGGGTCGGTCAGAATTTCTTGATAGCCAGTGAGTGAGGTATTAAAGCATACTTCGCCGACTGTATTTCCAACTGCACCGAATGCTACACCACGAAAAATACGGCCATCTGCCAATGCTAGAATTGCCTGTGTTTCACTCATGCGCATACACCTCGGAAAATTACTCGCCGCAGGGTATGAAAAACAGCGGCAAAAGTCGAGCAGCATGCATCATGAATACTCAACACATTAGCGTTAATCCCTAAAATTCGTGAAATTTAATGGTCTATCTACATCCATACCACGCACCAACGCCATCACCGCTTGCAAGTCATCGCGTTTCTTCCCTGTCACACGCACTTGTTCACCTTGAATTGCAGCTTGTACTTTCATTTTTTCTTGTTTGATATGCTTCACAATTTTTTTCGCACTTTCTTTATCCACGCCTTGTTTAATGGTTACGACTTGGCGGCGTGTATCGCCACTGGCATGTTCAATCTCGCCATAATCCAATGATTTAGCTTCAAGTTTACGGCGCACCATCTTTGCCCGCAAAATCTCTGCAACAGTATTCAAGTTATTCACATCATCACCCACCAAAGTGATAACACCATCATTCAAATCAATGCTGGCTTTGCTATGCTTAAAATCATAACGCGTAGCAATCTCCTTTTTCACTTGATTCACCGCATTATCCATTTCCTGCATATCCATTTCACATACAATATCAAAACTTGGCATCAGTTCATCTCCCAACCAATCTTACATTTTTTACAAACAAACCCCTGCCCTGCTTCAAAAGCAATATGCGCCCTACATTTTGGGCAGGATAAATCTTTCAAGTGTTGTTTATTCAATACTACAAACACCAACACAGATAATAACAATCCAATTCCAAGCGAGTACCACATCCATGCCTGCTGCCATATCGCAATCGCAATCGATACTACCACAATCACTGCGTCTATTATTGCAATCTTGGCAAACACATGCACAAATGGATTTTCAGGAAAGACTCTAGATTTCATCGTTATACCTCATCTTAATAGATTAGCTAAATTACTTCTTATTCCAAAAATATTGCATTTCAAAAAATAAAAATGATGCTGTCCATGTAATCAACACTAACCCAGCCACGGCCTCAATCCCTACCAAGAAACGAAGTGTGCCATGTGGCGTAACATCACCAAAGCCTAGCGTTGTAAACGCTGTAAATGAAAAATAAATCGCATCCACCATGCTTCCGTTATAGTTACCTTCCAAATAACCCCAAGCAGGATTATGATGCATCCATTGAAGTGCAGCAGCAAACACCAAGATTTCAAGCACATGCGCAACCAGCGCACCGCATACACCAAACACAATTCTAAACCTATGCCTAAACTTTAAGTTTGGCATGATGGATGTCATTTGAAATAACACTTCATAATGAATCATCACCGCAACAGCAACCACTAACGCATCAAATAAAAATGGTATCAACATTCATTATATCCTATACACCCTCAAAACATTCAATATACATCGGCATATTGCCTCACCAACCCCCTAAACGTTAGCTTAATCAACCTATAAAATACAGCCACGTCGCATTTTTCTACTCAGGTATACCAGAGCAACTGAGCTGCCAATTTCTTGCCGTAATTATGGCATAAAAATTGCTCACGCATATTGGGTCTTCGACCAAATCGAAACCATGTCAAATAAGGAGTCTA
>JALWPO010000065.1 GCA_026994965.1 Mariprofundaceae bacterium
TACGCACCAAACCACGATACAACACAACACCAACACTTATACCCAAAAATAAACCCAAAAGGCTGCCTTGTAGCATTTCACCACCATCGGATTGCCCCATTTGTGCAGCACCGAAAAGAAAGAAAACCGCTTCTGAGCCTTCACGCATCACCGCAGCTAATGTCACAAAGAAAAGTGCCGTTCCTGGCATTTCACCATCGCTAACCGATTGCCCAACTTGGCGAATTCGCATACTCATCTCTCTACCATGTTTGGACATCCAAATCACAGTCCAAGCAAGCAATATCGCTGCTAAAAAAAGCAATGCCGCATTAAAAAGGAACTCACCATCACCATTCACAGAAGACTCAAGCTCTTCCATAAAAACAGCGACAAGCATAGCACCCAATAAACCCAAGAAAGCACCCAAGTTAATCCACCTGCGACTGCGGGGTGCGCCTTGCGTTGCTGCTAATAAAATACCCAGCACAATGGACATCTCCAGCATTTCTCTAAACACTATGACCACATAGGACATCATAATATATTATCCTTATCACCATTATTCATACACGCTTTACAAACACCAAAAATCAACAATTGATGCCCTGTCATATGAAAAGATTCTTCTTGCACAACCTGCTTTTGCCGCACCTCAATCTTGCTATCACAAAACTCTTCAATCGCTCCGCAAGCGGTGCAAACCATATGATCATGATGATCTTTATCGGCACGTTCATAACGTTTTTTATCACTTAATTGTATGGATTTAATCAAACCTGCGGCTTCCAATGCAGCCAAACCACGATACACAGTGGCTATGCCCAATTGCTGCCCATCTTCATTGAGTGCACGCGCCAATTCTTCTGCATCCCAATGACGATTGGAATGGCTAATCACATCTAAAATCGCCTGACGCTGGACGGTAAGTCGCTTCATAATGCAAATGATAACCATTATCATTATCATTGCAACTGTTAAAACCATAAAAAGAAAAGGCTCTTATCAATCTTTCAGTTTATGATGTATTGGTCGTCGTAAACACATCAGCAGGCACAGTAATCACTGGTGGTACAGTATCCACCAGATTCAACCATTAACTCAATAACTTATGCCTAGCCCTGAATTTCGGTATGTTTAAAAGTTTTGTGGCTTCAATGCTAAATTAAGTGTGAATATGCAAAGCAGGTTCCATCCGTTCATGCAGAACATGAACAATCACAATATGATTCTCTTTTGGTATATAAAACACTACATGTTTGCCCACGTGCAGGCTGCGTATAGCATGATAAATTTCAGGTCTGATTTTACCTAAGAATGGCGTTTCCGCCAATGTATGAAAAGCATCATCTAGCATTTTTAAGTAAGTATTACGTTGCTTTTTGCCCCATGTTCGCTCGGTGTATTGAGCAATTTGCATCAGGCTTGCTTTGGCATCAGGTGTGAGCTTGAACTGGCTCATCAAAGGGCTCACGATGCTTGGCTATTATCCATATCTTGCAACATCGCATCCAGTGAATAGTCCGCATACACACCCTGCTCTGCATCACGAATGGCTGGTTGCAAGGTCTCTTTAAGCTTGGCGAGCTTGAGTTCATAAAGGATTTTCTCATTGGTATCCACATTGCGAATCGCTTCGCGGATAAATTCACTGGCATTATTATACATGCCTGTGGCAACTTTATCTTGCACCTGCTTCATCAACTCAGGGGTGAGAGAAATATTCATGGTTGGCATTGACTTCCTCCTTCATATCTCATCTTGTCAAAAACCATACAAACTTTGCCATATAACAATTGGTTTTGTCAATCAGCAGTCAAAATAAACAAGGCACTGTCACCCTGAATATGCTCGAAGGGTCTTAGCTATCGAATCCCCAAACCCAACATGTAAACCATTGGAGACGAGGGTCAGGCTAAGTTACAGTATCCACCAGA
>JALWPO010000066.1 GCA_026994965.1 Mariprofundaceae bacterium
GGTCTATGGTCATTAGAAAAAGACTCGCCAAAATCAAGCACTGCCAAACGCTTAAGCCAATGCCAATATTGCTCATACAGCGGCTTATCCAAGCCATAATAAGCGCGCAAACGCTCAATATCTTGTGATGAAACTTTGGGGTTAAATTCCTGCCCCGTTACAGCAGGTTCACCCGGTGCCAAATGCATCATAGCAAAAGAAATCATGGTGATACCCAATAATAAGGGCAGCATACCTATCAGGCGTTTGAGTGCGTAGCGTCTCATAGCCGCAGCTTACGAGAGATTGTCCTCACCTGCCACTGCCAGAACAATTTTACCTTTTCCAAGCTCACCACTTTCAAGCAAACGATGCGCTTCACTCGCCTCTTCCAATGGCAATATCTTTTCCACATGCACTTGAAGCTGACCATTATCAATAAGCTGTGAGCATTGCTCCAAAATCGCAGCATGATGTTCCGCACCATCTTTTAAACCTGATACCATAGGCGAGAGCATCAATTCTTGCGATACACGCACATTTTTTAATCGTAGTGCCTTCCAGTCCACATCATCTGGAATCTGCAAAATCGACACCAAGTCACTGTAATGTGCCATCGCTGGAATCAATTGCACGAACGCATCACCGCCGACTGTATCAAAAGCCACATCCACGCCTTTTCCATTCGTCCATTCTAGCAGTGCTTCTGCAACATCGGTTTGTTTGTACGCAATCACTTTATCTGCACCCAATCCGCGTACAAAATCAGCATTACTATCCGAGCCAATCGTGGTTGCCACTTCACAACCTGCAATCTTTGCCAATTGAATCGCCACATGCCCCACCCCACCAGCACCAGCATGCACAAACACCTTTTGCCCAGATTGTAAGCCAGCACGATCAAACCATGCCTCCCAAGCTGTAATCAACACCAAAGGTGCTGCCGCTGCTTGCAAATAACCCAAAGATTCAGGCTTGGCTGCCACAAACTCAGCAGGCACCACAATCCATTCGGCATAATTGCCAACAGGCTGATGATTCACCTGCTGACCCAAACCGCCATAACAATAATATACAGGGTCACCCACTGAGAATCCACTTACCGCCGAACCCACAGCTTCCACTACACCAGCACCATCACAACCCAGTATCGCAGGATATTGTTCCGCAAAATACAAACCATTGGCTCGCAATTTGGTATCAATCGGGTTTACACCCGCGGCAAACACTTGAATAAGCACTTGGTTAGCTTCAGTGATGCTTGGTTTATCCACATCACAAACGTTCAGTGATTCTATATCACCTGCTTTTTGGACTGTAACCGCTTTCATATTTTTTATGATTTCTTTACAAACTCTGTAAGAATCACAATCAACTGGCTATTTACTCGCCCTTCAATATGTGCTGCGTTATCTGCCACCAAACGAATATTACGCACAGGTGTACCACGCTTGGCGGTAAAGCCGCCACCCGATACTTTCAAATCTTTAATCAACACGACGGTATCGCCATTTTCAAGCACAGCGCCATTGCTATCTTTATGCACCACCGCATCCTCATCATCACCTTGTATGCCAGCTTCAGCCCATGCTTTCACATCATCTTCCAAATACATCATATCCAATAAATCTTGCGGCCAGCCTTCCCCACGCAATTGATTCAACATACGATATGCAACCACTTTCACAGCATCCACTTCACTCCACATACTATCGTTCAAACAGCGCCAATGATTGGCATTCACTTGATCCGCATCTTCCAATTGCGTTTTGCATGTGCCACACGCATAAATCGATGCATCTGCACCATCATGGGGACTATTAGGTACTTCATACACAGCCAAGCCTTCTGTTGCACCGCAAAGCTCACATTTGCCTTCACTGCGTGTTTCCAATGTTTGTTCTACACTCATATTTATCTCCTAACGCAA
>JALWPO010000067.1 GCA_026994965.1 Mariprofundaceae bacterium
CTTGATTTTTTCTTTCATATCACCTTCAATTGCAGCTATTGAATTGTATGCACCTTGGGAGGAACCATGAAGCAGGTTAAGATGACATGTCCGCGTTGCAAAGAAAAATTTCAATCCGAAGAAGCTGATTTATATGAATGTCCTTTTTGTGGAACCAGTATTCGCCCCAAGGCATCCAAAGAAGAAAGCGAGATGGATAAAACCCAAGCTATTCAGATTTAGGTTGGTTTGTAGCTTTGAGTGTGCGGGGTAAATGTTGAGCGGGTACCAATTCACCCTGCGCATTGATATGTGCAGGCTTATAGGTTTTATCTTTGATTGATGGTCGGAAATCAAGTTGAGACCAAGCAAAATAAGCAAAAATAAGCCCTACAGTCACAGCACTGGCAATAAAAAAGCGTGATGGGGTCGCGCTTTCTTCGATAGGGGTAACATCAATCACTTCTGGTTCTTGCTCGCGTGCTAGGCGGTTGGCGCGCCAAAGCAGAAAGATATTGCGAACCACAATCATTAAAATAGCAGGTCCAAAGAAAAAGATAAGTGTAACCAAAATATTTCGCATCATGATTGTGTAAGCTCCTTGAGTCGGGCTGCATAAGCAAGTACATCAGGCTCTTGCCCCATGCGTTGAGATGTATGCACCGTTTCTGCCAATATTTCTAATATTTGATGCATAGCATCATGGCGGTCTACTTTTTTTACAGCAACCAAATATTCCAAAGCCTTTGCCATTTCTATGGGCTGTTTGGTTGCAGCTTGCTCTTCCAAGGCAAGGTGAAGCGATAGGTGTAGATAAGGGTTCATGCCATCATCCATTTGAAAATCACGCTCTAAAAAATCTTCCAAATCATCAAAAAAATGATGGTATTCAGGGTGCATTTGAATCACTCGCGCGATGCGTACTTCCAATGCATTTAAGGG
The DNA here is from genome assembly GCA_026994965.1 of Mariprofundaceae bacterium. Lineage (GTDB taxonomy): Bacteria > Pseudomonadota > Zetaproteobacteria > Mariprofundales > Mariprofundaceae. The sequence goes on from JALWPO010000067.1 coordinate 922, forward strand.
CAAATCGGCTTGTGATTTTTGCCATGCATCCCAAAATATTTGGCGGTGAGCGCGCAAGGTTTCTCGTGATGGCGTGTAGTGTTCTGGTGCATCTGTTGGCGTGTTTGTCATACGATTCTCCGATGTTGCAGTGCAGGCATACGCTGGCGTATAACTTGCAAATCATCCCATGACAGTTCTGCAACAATCAATCCTTCACCCTGTTCTAGCTCGGCAATAATCTCACCCCAAGGGTTAATCATCATACTATGCCCATAGGTTTTTCGCCCATCATCATGCTGCCCGCTTTGTGCGGATGCCAATACATAACATTGATTCTCAATGGCGCGAGCGCGTAGCAATACTTCCCAATGGGCTTTGCCAGTGGGTACAGTAAATGCAGCTGCGATGGTAAGAATATTGCAGCCTTGCTTGCTGTAGTGACGATAAAGCTCTGGAAAACGCAAATCATAACAAATCGATACGCCGACTTTCCATTGTTCATCCAAGTTGACCATGGTGGGGCATTGCCCAGCTTCTGTACGCTCAGATTCTTGCCAGCTTTCATGGTTCAACTGGGCATCGAATAAATGTATTTTATCATACTCAGATTGTATATTGCCATCAGGGTCAATAATCAGGCTGCGGTTATGCAGTTTGTCACTGTTCTCAATGGGAGCCAATGTAGAGCCTGCAATCAGCCATAGACCATGTTGTTTTGCCTGTGCAGATAAAAATGCCAAAATCGCAGGGCATTGTTTGGCATTTTCCAAACGCTCTTCATGATTTCTGGCAATAAAAGAAAAGTCTTCAGGTAAAAGTGCCAATTGCACATGTTGTTTTGAGGCTTGCTCAAGTTGCTTGGCAACGGTTTCAAGGTTGGGCGCAATGGCATGCCCACTGCACATTTGAATGCAAGCCACACGCATCTAAATCGCCTTACGCATAGCGCCCAATGCCACGGATGATTCCAAGGTTGGCATCATCACT
>JALWPO010000068.1 GCA_026994965.1 Mariprofundaceae bacterium
TTACAAGCGAGTTTGCTTGAAATTGCACAACAAGGCGATGCTGGTATTCCTGCATGGCAAATTACTGCGGAGGATAAAAAGATGTTATGAAAAAGAAACTAAGTCAATATAGTTTGGTGGCTTTGCTTGGTTTGTCGTTAAGCCCCTTGGCATACGCTGATGACTGGTCTGGTTATGCGGATGTTTCACTGCTAGCAGGAGCATATTCGGGAACTACTACACGAACAGCGATTAATGCTTATGGTGCAAGTTTAAATGTGGACTATTTGGAGCGGACTGGTGTTAAGTTAGCGGGGTCACAATTAACACTTACTGATAATGGTATTGCTATTGCCCAACAGTCGGCATTTGCGAGTGCATATTGGAATTATTTTTGCGACACACTGGGTGGTGTATTTAAGTTTCGCTTGGATGTACATCAAGCAGATTTAAGCGATGATTTTACCTACAAGGATAGTGTGCGGGCTTATGCACCTCAAATCTCATTTGTGAATTATCAAAAAAGTTTTTATGTAGATTTAGGATATAGCAAATCCACATACGACTTAGGTCTTGAAGCCAAACAATATACACCCACATTGGGTTTTGCCTTTAATCAAGGTGCAGATTGGCTGCAAACGCGTGGTTATTTGATTGATACTACAGATACAGGAAGTGGTGTGGTGTCATCTACACAGGCGGTAGAGTTTAAATTAACGCATTGGACTGCGCCAGGTTCTGTTTTTTCTCAGTATTTTATTAATGCGCTTGTTGGCGAACGTATTCTAGCTGTAGATGGTGATGCTGCTGCTATTTATAGCTTGGTAGATAAACAGCAGGGCGGTGGTTCTATAGGCATTGCATGGCAAAGCCATTATGTCGATGGCATGCTGATGTTCAGCGTGGATCAGTATTTGGATCAAGCAACCAATGCATCTTATATCAATAGTCTTGCATACATCAGTATTAGTAAATCATGGTAAAAAGGATAAAAGTAATGAAAAGATTCATAATGGTAAGTTTATTAAGTTTAGGTTTGGCGAATGCTGCTTTAGCTAGTGAAAACCAAGAGGCTTGGCAAAAATCACATGTGTTAGAAAGCAAAGGTGAGTATGAAAAAGCAGCGGCAGTGCTGACACCACTGCTGAATAATAAAGCAAGTGAGTATGCTTTACTTCGTTATGGTTGGTTAAACTATCTTCAGGGTAACTACAATGATGCTATTGATAGTTATAAACGTGCGTTGAATTTTAACCCACGTTCTTTTGATGCGCGACTGGGCATGAGTTTACCTTTAATGGCGCAAGGACGTTGGAAAGAAGCCAGTCGATATTTGAAACAAGTGATTGGGCAGTCGCCTTATCATTATTTGGCTCATGTTCGACTGATGATATGTGAAGAAGGTTTGCGACAATGGGAAATACTAGAGAAACATAGTCAATCTATGGCAGCTTATTACCCTTCAGATGCAACAATTTTAGTTTATTTAGCAAGAGCTTATGCTTGGCAAGACAAAGAAACACAAGCTCAAGCGACTTATAAGCGTGTGCTTCAACGTTTTCCCAATCATATTGAAGCCAATAATTTTCTAAAAAATCAGTCGAACTAAGTTTACAGACCTAGCCTTGATGAAATCCATTGCCCAATAGCATGGGTTTCATCGGGGCAAACGCTGTGTTCCATGTTGTATTCATGCCATTCCACTTGATAACCAAGGTTTTTTATAAAATCAGCAGAAGCTTTGCCGTATTCATAAAGCACCACAGGGTCTTGCTTGCCATGTGCCATGAAAACTGGGGTAGTTTTTGTGGCAGGGTTGAGTGTTTTTTCTATGTGGGTGTGAAGGGGTAGGTAGCAAGATAAACCCATGATACCAGCCAGTGGTTGGTCTATGGTCAGCCCTGTATAAAGCGCCATAGCACCACCTTGGGAAAAACCGACTAAAATGATGCGTTCGTTAGGAATACCACGTGCGTGTTCTTGTTGAATCAGCTGTTTGATGCGTTCGGCGGACTGTTTGATGCCTGCTTCATCTTGGCGGTTGGTATCGGGGTCATCCACTTTGAGTGAATACAAGTCATACCATGCAGGCATGATATAACCACCATTCATGGTGACAGGCATGGTGGGTGCATGTGGAAAAATAAAACGAATATTAGCATCGCTGGCTAAACCAAGTTGCGGTACGATAGGCAAAAAATCAAAGCCATCTGCACCCAAACCATGCAACCAAATCACCGTAGCATTAGGTTGATTGCCAAGTTCTGTGGTTTCAAACGTTAAATCTACCATGTTGTGTTTACCTGCAATCCATATTCACCGTTGTTAGCGGTAGGTTGAATGTTTATGTCTTTGTAAGGTGTTGCGAAATAAAAGCTGCTTAATGTGCCAATGATAGCACCCGCCCATACATCGGAAGGAAAATGTTTGTTGGCATAAACACGGCTGTAACCCACAAAGGACGCGCTGATATAGGCTGGCACAGCATATTTCCAGCCGTAGCGCGCATGGATAAACCCTGCGCCCTGAAATGCAGCAGAAGTATGCCCTGATGGGAAGGAATGGTCGCCCCCATTGGGGCGCTCCCTATTTACACCATACTTTAAAGCTTGGGTGATACCAAAGGTGGTGAAAAAGGATTGATACATTTGGCTTTCACCTTCGTCATCATCCAAATACAGCGTTGTGCTATAGGCAAGGCTAGGGATGAGTATTTGCAACACATCACCTGCAACTTCAATATCACTGGCAGCACGAGCTTGAAAGCTTAGACAAGATGCGAATATAAAACTGATAAAGATTCGTTGAAACATAACGCAAAGGTGCTTTTAGGCTTTGTGTATGGCAAGTATTTATTGGCTTAAGACACGAAAACAAAACTTAAGTCATTCTTCATACAAATAAATAGCATGGCTTGCTCTCGGTGATAAACATCACGTACTGGTGGGGTGTACATAACGTACAATATGCGATTGAATGGAGGGGTTCAATGAGTACATTTGTAATTTTAATAGTAGGCATAGCACTCACCTTAGCATTTGTTTTATGGAAGTTTGTACATACTAAAACCTTAGATGATATGCCGTTTGAGAAAAGACGTTTCTTTTTTACGGCAAAACAACGAGCCTTTTATCAGGCTTTGCAGCAGTCGATAGGCGATAAGTATATTGTTTTTTCGCGTGTTTCTATGGCAGAAGTGATACGCACGAGTCATGGTCTGAGTAAGAAGAAACGTGCAGCTTATGTGCAAAAGCTGCAAGGGGTTCAAGTCCCATTTGTGTTATGTGAAGCCACTAGTTTAGTCATCGTTGCAGGGGTTATGCTGGATGAACAAGTACAGCCCGATGAACAGGCGCTTATGGAGCGCAACTTTATCACGCAAGTATTTAATGTTACAGGTTTACCCTTGGTGTGCTTCGACGCAAAAAACACGTATGATGTAAAATTGATGGCGAAAAGTTTACATCGACAAATTGGAGAGCCGCAATCAGAACCAATACAAGATTTTCTCAGTGACGCAGGGGAAGATACAAATGAGCCTGTGGTTGAGCTTGTATTAAAACCTATGAATGAAAGCTTCGAGCCTGCTCCATCTCAAGAACAGATGTGTCCAAAATGTGGTGCGCCGATGAAACTTAAAAAAGCAGAGAAAGGGCGCAGAGCAGGTAAACACTTTTTGATGTGCTCAACTTTTCCAGAATGTAAGCGGGCTATACCTGTGGAGTCATATGAAGCGGGTGATATGAACCAGCCTGCTATGGTGGGCTAACTACTCTACTTTTTTCGCCCCATATTGTAGAGAAAAAAAGTCATTCAATAGTCTGAATCATGCTTCTTCGATGATTCAAGTTGCCTATTTTTTCTACCTATTTATATTGGCTTGATATGTATAACAGTTACTTTGGGTTTTCTGAGAAACCATTCACTATTGCGCCCAACCCGCATTTTTTGTTTATGAGCAAGCGTCATCAAGAGGCATTGGCGCATATGCTGTATGGTTTGCAGGGTGAAGGCGGAGTAATGGTGTTAACTGGCGAAGTTGGCACTGGTAAAACTACAATTTGTAAACACCTACTAGAAAAAATTCCTGAGAATACCGATGTTGCATACATTATTAACCCTCGACAATCCGAAACAGAAATGTTGGCAAGCTTATGTGATGAACTGCATATTACATACTCAGACAACTATAGTATTAAATCACTAACCGATGCCCTCAATCAATATCTGCTCGATGCATATAGCAAGGGCAGACATACCGTACTTATTATTGATGAAGCACAAAATTTAGAAATTTCCGTGCTGGAACAGCTTAGGCTTTTGACCAATCTAGAAACCAATGATAAAAAACTACTGCAAATTATGTTGCTAGGACAACCTGAATTAGTCGATATTTTAAACCGTAAAGATTTACGACAGCTTGCACAACGCATCACATCGCGCTACCACTTAACCCCGCTACATAAAGAAGAAATGGTAGCATACATTCATCATCGATTATCTATTGCAGGGGTAAGCAATCAAAACCTATTTCCTAAGCCTGTACTTGATTTATTATTTGAATATTCAGGCGGTATTCCAAGGCTTATTAATTTAATTGCTGACCGAGCTTTGCTTGGCACTTATGCATCCGAAAATAAACAGGTCGATAAAGTAATTTTGCAGCAAGCTAGAAATGAAGTGCTTGGTGAAACAGCCTATACAACAGCTTCCACAACCAGACAGTCCGCACTGCCTTATATTCTATTACTGGTGGCAGCAACGGTTTTGCTTTGGAATGCGTCAAACACACCTTTAAATACCGATATGGTTGTTGCTAAACCATCACTACATGTCCAGACCACACCTAAGCCCGCATTAAAGATAAAAGAGGAAGCTAAATCAAAAGCTACCCAAGAAAACACACCTATGATGAAGACACCTAAAGTTGCAGATGCCAAGGCTATTCAAACAGCCAAAGTGCAACACATACCAAGCACAACCCATGTTAACCAAGCATTTGTGCCTTTGTTTCAAGCTTGGGATATTATGTACAATCCTGAAGCTGATGGTGATGCTTGTACTTTTGCGCAACGACATCAGTTACGCTGTCTTCGTCAGCTAGGAGGCATTGCTGCCATGCGTAGCTTGGATAAACCTGCTGTGCTTAGCATTAGCAATGAGGAGGGTTTAAAGGCTTATACTACGGTGTTAAAACTTGCAGGCACTACAGCAACACTGGCAAGCGAAGATGATGATGCAGAAGTACCACTCTCAAGCTTAGCATTGTTTAGCCACAATGATTTTACATTGTTGTGGAAAGCTCCCAAAGGTTATGACGCACCAGTACGCCCTGGTCATTCAGGGGCTTTGGTTGCCACTTTAGCCGAGCAAGTCACCCAAGCCTTGCATCAAAGTTGGATTGGTGCACCACGTACCCAATATGATGATACACTCAAAGAACAAGTAAAAACATTGCAACGGCAAGAAGGTTTATCTCCCGATGGTGTCGCAGGCCCCCTCACTTGGATTCATATCAATGCTTTAAATCATACTGCTTCCCCAAGTTTGCATATTGCGAAGGAAAGCCACTGATGTCATATATTTTAGATGCGCTGAATAAAGCAGAAAAGGATAGGCAGCAACAGCCTCCAACGTCTGTTCCACCTGTTTCAGCACAAAGAGAGACCGCACCGCAAACAAGGGGGAAATACGGACTTTATTTTATCATTGCTGTCTTGGTTCTACTTATGCTTTGGGTGCTTTTAAATAAAAGTGAAACACCATCTCAACAAACGGTTATTCCGCAAAAGAGCCAAGTCATAATCCCAAAAGTTGAGGCAACTATTCAAGCCAAAGTGGTAAAGCCTCAACCCACACAAGAAATTGAAAACATTTTTGTTCAAGAAAAAGTGAAGACTATCCCTAATATTATGGCATTGGATTCAGCGTTGCGAAACCAACTCCCATCCATTGTTATTTCTGCTCATATTTATAGCGAAGAAGCCAGTAAACGTATGGTTATTATTAACAATCAAGTTAAACATGAGCAACAATACATCGGTGAACAGTTACAACTTACGCATATAACACCCCAAGGTATTCAGCTTCAATATAAAAACACTTCTTTTACCATGAAAGTAAAAGACCAATGGTCTGCTTATTAAACTGGAAGCCTGTCAGACTTAAAGCAATTGGCTGAAATCGTTTGGAATAAGTCTTTAGCATTAAGGTTATAAATGTCTAATATGTAAGGATGTGTATTGTATGACGACTATATAGGCATATCATCAAGCTGATGCGAATCAGTTATAAGGAATCATCATGCTAAAAAGAAGTTTGCCACTACTCATTATCGCCGCTCTTACGACTGTGTTTTTCATGGCTGGCTGGCATGAGTATTTAAGTTTTGAACAATTACAAGTGCATCGTTTAGAACTTCATACTTGGGTAACTGAACAACCGCTAGTTGCAGCGGCTGCCTACATACTCTTATATATTATCGTTGTCGCTTTGTCCTTACCTGGTGGCACAATCATGACGCTTGCTGGCGGCTTTTTATTTGGTGCAGTTTGGGGTGGTTTATACACTGTAGTCGGTGCGACATTGGGTGCAACAGTCATCTTTTTGATTGCCAAAACATCATTGGGCGATGTTTTGCTTGCCAAGGCTGGTAAATCAATTCAGTCCATGAAAGCAGGTTTTAATGAAAATGCGCTGAATTATATGTTTGTATTGCGCCTTGTTCCGTTATTTCCCTTTTTTATTGTGAATCTTGCGCCTGCATTTTTGGGTGTATCACTGCGCACCTACATGATTGCCACCTTTTTTGGCATTATGCCTGCAACTTTTGTATTTTCCCTCGCGGGCAGTGGTTTGGGCAAAGTATTTGAGCAAGGTGGCGAATTTTCTATCGCTGGTATTTTAACACCTGAAATGATTGGGGCACTGATAGGGTTGGCATGTCTTTCGCTGATTCCTGTCGCCTACAAAAAAATAAAGCACACTGGAGCAAGCACATGAGCAAAGAAAATATAATAAAAACTGATATTTGTGTGATTGGTGCAGGTTCGGGTGGTTTATCTGTTGCTGCTGGTGCAGCACAAATGGGCGCAAGTGTAGTGTTAATTGAAAAAGGTAAGATGGGTGGTGACTGCCTCAACACAGGTTGCGTGCCATCCAAAGCCATGCTTGCCGCAGGGCATGTGGCACAGACCATGCGCGATGCATCTGCCTTTGGCATTGAAGCCGTTGCTCCCAACGTAGATTGGGCAAAGGTGCATGGGCATATTCATGATGTAATTGCCCAAATTGAGCCTAATGATTCAGTGGAACGCTTTGAAGGTTTAGGTGTAAACGTAATTCAAGCTGCTGCTGAATTTATGGATGAACATACCGTCCAAGCAGGTGATACTATTATTAAAGCCAAGTATTTTGTTGTGGCTACAGGCTCATCGGCATTTGTGCCACCCATTGATGGCGTAAATGATGTTCCTTACTTCACCAACGAAAACATTTTTAATAATACATCACCCATTGAGCACCTAATTGTGATTGGTGGTGGTCCGATTGGCATGGAGATGGCGCAGGCGCACCGAAGATTGGGTGCAAAAGTCACTGTGATTGAAGTCATGAAAATGATGTCGAAAGATGACCCTGAATTAACAACCATTGTACTTGAACACTTGAAAAAAGAAGGTATCAATTTCCATGAAGGCGTGAATAATTTACGCTTTGAGAAACATGGAAATGGCATTCATGCCTTTTTTGCTGAAGATGATGGAAG
>JALWPO010000069.1 GCA_026994965.1 Mariprofundaceae bacterium
CATGTATTCAATGATATGGGTACAAAAGCTATTTCTGCTCAACAACTCAAAGCTGCAAAACGCAATATGGTTGCCAATCAAATCTTTGCCCAAGATTCACTTTATTTGCGTGCCAAAGAAATTGGTCACATGGAAACCGTTGGTATTGGTGCTAAGCACAAAGATGAATGGATTGATGCCATTCGTGCTGTGACTGCAAAAGATATACAAGCTATTGCACACAAATATTTCCAGCCTAAACGTGCCACAACAGGCATATTGATTCCGGAGAAACAATCATGAAATCTATGCTACATCAATCTGCTTTAATCTTGGGGCTATGCCTTTGTTTTTCCGTGCATGCCCAAGCTGTGCCTGATATTCAAACCGCGCAATTGAAGAATGGCTTAAAAATATTATTGGTTGAGGCACACAATGTGCCCATGGTATCCATGCAATTAAGCATCCCTGCTGGGGGTAGATTTGATGCTGCGAGCAAAGCAGGCACAGCCAATATATTGGCTGCCATGCTATCGGATCATACAGCCAAACATAATGATACAGCATGGGCAGAATGGTTAGATAGCGAAGCCATTCGCTTAGGTGCTGCTGCCAGCCGAGATAGCCTTAGCCTATCGCTAACCACCATCAAAGAAGGATTCCCCGCAGGGCTGGATGCATTCAGTGAAGCCTTATTGCAACCTGGTTGGAATAAAAAACGCTTCCATATTTTGCTTGAAGATAGCATTGCCTCTGCTATCAAAGGCGAAGAAGAGCCCGGTACACAAGCTGCCAATGCTACAGCCGCGCTTTTATATCCATCCCACCCTTATGGTCACCGTCCCAGTGGTACAGCACAATCGCTGAAACACATTACATTATCAGATATTCAAACCCTGTATAAGCAACAAGTGAAACCTGTAGGTTCAGTGTTAGCCGTAAGTGGCGATATTACCATGAAAGAGCTTTTGACTTTGCTTAGACCACGCTTGAAAGCATGGCATGGCAAACCGCGCATTGCAGCACTTGATATTGCAACACCAGCTATCATCACAGGAAAAGAGAAATATATCACATTGCCTACAACGCAAACGCTGGTTCAATTCTCTCGCTTGGGTATTGCACGCAGTGATGATAATTTCTTTCCCTTGTTTGTATTAAATCATATGTTGGGTGGTGGTGGATTTGGCTCAAAACTCATGGAAGAAGTGCGTGAAAAACGCGGATTAGTTTATGGTGTTTATTCCTATTTTATGCCACTTGCTGCACCAGGACCTTTTGTGATTACCTTGCAAACCCGCGCTGGACAAGCCAAGCAAGCTCAAGATGTGGTGCGCCATGTCATGCAGGACATGGCAGATGGTAAAATGGATAAAAAAGCACTCAATGCAAGTAAACATAATCTTATTGGCAGCTTTGCCCAGCGCATGGATTCCAATCGTGAGCGCGTAGGCTTACTCGCCATGATAGGCTTTTATCACATGCCTTTGGATTACTTGCAAAACTGGACGGCTAAGGTTCAATCCGTCACGCTTGCCCAAGTTCAGCATCTGGCGCGGATTTACTTACAGCCTGAAACATGGAACATCGTTCAGGTCGGTCCAAGCAAGGAGTAAGCCCTATGAAAACAATACTTGTCGTAGAAGATTCCAGTTCTAGTCGGGATATTACTGCACATTTTTTACAACAAGGTGGTTTTCGCGTACTTGAAGCTGAAGATGGTCAAGATGCACTTAATATTCTTAAATCTCGTCATGTCGATTTGATTCTCACTGATATTATGATGCCCAATATGGACGGGTGGGGTTTATATCGCGAAGTTCGCAGTGATAAACGCTATAATCTTACCCCATTTGTGTTTTTAAGTGTCTTGGACGAATTGGATGATCAAATCAAAGGCTTAACCTTAGGTGTGGATGACTACATCACCAAGCCTGTTACACCGCCACAATTGATTGCCCGCGTAAATACTGCTTTGATGCGAAGTGAGCGTTTGGCAAACTATTTTTATCGCAATCCCGTCACTGATTTGGCAACACCCCGCTATTTTCGAGAGCGTTTAATGCAAGAAGCCAAACGTAACAAGGCATGTGAGCATGATTTAAGTTTGTTGGTTTTTGGTATTGGTAATTATGTGGCTTTGGTGCGCGCCCATGCCGAGTGGTTTGCAGAAAGCGCTGCTCGTTTATCAGGACAAGAGCTACTCAAGCGTGCACGTATTTTTGATATTGTTGCTGATATGAATCATGGTCGCTTTGCTGTTTTATTGCCTGATACACCAGAAGATCAAGCCAAAGCATGGGCCGATAATGTTGTCGAGCATTGGAATGTTTCTTTGATGTGGCCTGAAACCCAACAAAATGAAGCCGTGGAAATCGGCTATGAATGCACAGCAATTTTAACATCTGATGATGCAAGTGAGGTTTTGGATAAGCACTTGGCAGCATTTGATCGCAAGTGGTAAACTAAACTTCTATCCATGCGTATCACCGCAGGCGAATTTCGCAGCCGAAAAGTAAACGTGCTAGATATTGAGGGATTACGCCCCACTTCATCTAAGGTTAGGGAAGCGTTATTTAATATCATGGGTGATATTCAATCCATGCATATATTGGATTTATTCTCTGGTTCAGGTGTGATGGCCATTGAAGCATTATCACGTGGTGTAGCATCTGTCACATCCATTGAACAACATCATAAAGCCTGCCGAAATTTGCATGCCATATCTCAACAATTTGATGTTCATGAACGATGGCATATCAAGCGTGATATATTGCCAAAAGCCTTGCATCATTTGCGTAAGAAGACCTTTGATTGGGTATTTGCAGACCCTCCATACGATTGTGGTATGGCCGAGCAAATTCCACTTTGGTTAGCACAAGCAAGTATTAAGACCACATCATTGGTGATTGAAGAGTCCATACGTGCCAAACCCAAATGGCCACAAGATTGGCAAGTTTCTTCACGTAAGTATGGTGATACCCATTTACATTTTTTGCATAAGGATGCCCAACCATGAAACGAACAGCGATTTATCCCGGCACTTTCGACCCCATCACTTTAGGGCATATGGATGTCATTCATCGTGGGCTTAAAGTCTTTGATCGTATTGTCATTGGTGTAGCTGAAAATCCCAAAAAATGTCCTATGTTTGATTTGGATACTCGCCTTGCCATGGTTCACGAATCTGTGGCAGATAATCCTGCTGTTGAAGCAGTGGCATTTACAGGCTTATTGGTGGATTTGGCACATGAACATCATGCGGCAGCTTTATTGCGTGGCTTGCGCGCGGCATCTGATTTTGAGTATGAATTTCAAATGGCAACCATGAACCGTCACTTGGATGAGCGCATTGAAAGTGTGTTTGTGATGGCGCGAGAGGATTATACCTTTGTATCTTCTCGCTTTATTCGCGAGATTTCAGAAATGGGTGGTGATGTTTCAGCCCTTGTTCCCAAGCCTGTACTCAAACACTTGTAGCATCCTGTTCTTTAGCCTCAATATCAGGCCCAAGCAAGATGGCAATCCATTGTGTGTTTTTATTGGCTTGCAATGCCAGTTTTACAATCATCGTAAGCGGTACGGAAAGAAGCATACCTACAGGCCCCAATAACCAACCCCAAAAGACCAACGAGATAAATACAATCAGCGTGGATAAGCCCACACCTTTACCCATAAAACGTGGCTCAATCACATTGCCCATGATGATGTTCACGGCAACATAACCCAGCCCAGCATACAAAGCGGTATCCACACCCAATTGTACCAAAGCCAGTAAAACTGCAGGTACTGCGGCAATAATAGAGCCAATATTCGGTACATAGTTAAACAAAAATGCCAGCAACCCCCAGAGCAGAGGATAATCCACACCCAGTACAGCTAACCAAATACTAATCACAACGCCTGTTACCAAGCTAATCCATGTTTTAATGACAAGGTATTGATTCACGCTTTGAAGAAAACCACTCACCGCAGATGTGGATGGTGCATGCTCACCCATCACCGCCCACTTATGTGGCAGCGCCAAAGCTTCAAATAATAAGAAAATCACGGTCAATATGATTAAAAATGTATTTGCCAAGGCATTACCAAAGCCTGCTAATAATTTACCCGCAAACCCCATAGCCGCAGATGGATTCAACATATCCAATACTGCTTGGTTAGACGCCTCAATACCCATTTTCGCCAACCATGCGAGCCATTGCTCGGTTTGCCCCTGCAAACGGGCTTGATAAAGCGGAATATTGTGTGAAAAATCAGAAACCGAAGCACCTACAAAAACGCTGAGCAACACGCCAATCAACACCAAACCTAAAGTCACCAACAATACAGCCCATGTTGCAGGTATGCCCTTGCTTACCAATCCATGCAGGGGTGGCAAACAAATACACGCAATAAACATCGCCAATAACAAAGGCACGAGCAAATGGTTTGCGGCTTGAATGCCCGCAATCACAATCACCAAGCATGCAGCCGTGAATAAAAAAGGGCTATGTTGGCGCAAATCAGTCATGGTACTTATTCATACTCGCTCAATCTTGGGTCTTCCAAATCAAAAGCATCTTCACCTGACGCATAAGCCAACTTTAAATAGGGTAAACAGCCTTCACATTCTTGCCCTGCTCCCATGGCAATCGCATCTTCCAAAGAACCTTGGGCTTTGAATTGTGCAAATGTTTTACCCAAACATGCACAGCGATTGACCTTCTCTTCACACATATAGCACTCCGTTACGATTTCTTGAATGTGGAGATTAGCAGCAATACCACAGCAATGGAAATGCAGCTATCTGCAATATTAAAGGCTGGCCAATGGTAAGCATGCCCATCTATCACCACATACCAATCAATAAAATCGACCACATAACCCAACGTCAACCTATCCCAAATATTGCCCATTGCACCCACCATAATCAGTACAAATAGCCATGATTCTATGCCTTTATTCTTACGCTCTTTCCACCACCAAAGTGCAACCACCAATGCAATGCCAATGGTCACGCCCAACAATAAATTGGTACGCCATGCATGATTCCAGTCAGCAAACATGGAGAATGCCACACCAAAATTATGCGCCTTCACCAAATTAAAGAAGCCATCTATCACCACCATATGAAAAAATGGCATTTGTTGCTCAATCCACCACTTGCTTAATTGATCTGCTGCTAAAAGTGCAACAAACAAAATCAGCTGGAGCTGAGTCCTACTCAAGAACTCACCACATCCAAACAGCGTTGACAAAGCTGATTGTGAATATCATGCAAGCTATCTGCTGGCGTACCCACCACATAACAACGTGGACATTTGATGCCATCCACCGCTTCAATGTTAAGCTTATCCCCAGCATTAGCTTCTGCTACAATCAATAACTGTTCATAACTTTCGCCAACAACCTCAGCAAAGCTCATATCCAAATCAGGAATACTTACTTTTGCCGCAATGGATGAACCGATGATTTTATCTTTTTTTGCCACATCCATTTCTGTATTCACCAATTCGCGCATGGCAAAGAATTTATCCCATGCTGTGTTATCAATGGATACAGGCTCTACCTTGTTAAAGGTTTGCAAATGAATGCTCCCTGCTTCTGCACCTGGCAAATGCTCCCAAATCTCTTCGGCAGTCATCGGTACAATAGGCGCAATCAAACGCACCAATGTATGCGCAATATCATACACGGTGGACTGTGCAGATAATCTGCGCTCTGAGTCAACAGCATCACAATACAATCTATCTTTAATGACATCCAAATAGAAACCACCCAAATCAACCGAGCAGAAATTGTGAATATCTTGGTGAATCTGGTGGAAAGTATAGCTATGATAAGCTTTATCCACATTGGCACTGACTTCTGCAAGCCTAGACATCGCCCATACATCCAAAGGTTTACGTTCAGCCAATGGCACAGATTGCGCAGCATCAAAGTTTTCTAAATTACTCAACAAAAAACGAATGGTATTGCGAATACGACGATAAGATTCTGCAAGTTGTTTCATGATTTCATCGGAAACTCGAATATCTGCCGAATAATCTGCCGAGGCAATCCATAAGCGCAAAATATCTGCGCCCATTTGTTGGATAAGCTTTTGTGGTGCAACCACATTGCCTTTGGACTTGGACATTTTATTACCATTTTTATCGACCACAAAACCATGGGTTAACACCGCTTTAAATGGTGCAGCGCCGCGTGTGCCAATACTTTCAAGCAATGAAGATTGGAACCAGCCTCTATGTTGGTCGCTGCCTTCTAAATACAAATCAGCAGGCGAGCCTAACTCTTCACGTTGCTCCAAGACGCAAGCGTGAGTACATCCTGAATCAAACCAAACATCCAAAATATCGGTTTCTTTTTCAAAGTCTGAACTGCCGCAATCAGGGCATATTGCCCCAGCAGGCAAAAAGTCAGCCACATCTTTGGCAAACCAAACATCCGCGCCTGCTTCTTCCACTTGCCCCGCAATGCCTTCCACTACTTCAGATGTGGTCACAGCATGGGACTTGCATGATGTGCATGTGATAGCTGTAATCGGAACTCCCCAATTGCGTTGGCGAGAAACACACCAATCTGGGCGTTGCTCAACCATGCCACGAATACGATTTTCCCCCCAAGCAGGTGTCCACTGGGTGGATTGAATCGCTTCCAAGGCTTTGGCTCTTAAATCATTTTTATCCATGCTGATAAACCATTGTGGCGTGGCGCGGAAAATCAGCGGCTTGTGGCAACGCCAGCAATGTGGATAGGAATGGCAAATTTGATCGGTTGCCAACAATGCACCGCAGCTTTGTAAATACTCCACCATCACCGCATTGGCTTTATACACATGATGCCCTTCAACCACAGGCGTTCCTGATTCAAAAATACCTGTATCACCGACTGGATTAAAGCCTTTAAGCCCGTATTTTAAACCGACTTCATAATCTTCTTGGCCATGACCTGGTGCGGTGTGTACACAACCTGTACCTGCATCCAAAGTCACATGGTCACCCACAAGAATAGGGGCATCTTGGTCTAGGTATGGATGGCAGAACTTGCGATGTTCAAGCGTAGAACCTTTAAAGCGAGCCACAGTTTCAGCAGTAACACCAATTTCAGTAAGTACATCTTCGGCCAATGCTTCGGCCAAAATCAATACTTCACCCACTTGTAAGTTTTCACATGCGCCCGCATCCGTGATTTTTTTAGCCACATAATCCAAATCAGGGCCAACAGATACAGCCAAATTAGCAGGGATGGTCCAGGGTGTGGTTGTCCAAATCACCACAGATGTATCGGCAGTTAATGCCGCATCAATATCCGTTAAATCTTCACCAGCCTTGAATTTCACATAAATCGAGTGTGAGGTATGATCTTCATATTCCACTTCAGCTTCTGCCAATGCAGTAGCACAAGAAACGCACCAATGCACAGGTTTAGCACCTTTGTACAAACCGCCATTTCCAAGGAACCGTCCAATCTCACGCACCGTATTGGCTTCAAATTTATAGTCCATGGTCACATATGGATTTTTCCAATCACCCGTGATACCCAAGCGTTTGAACTCTTCACGCTGAATATCAATTTGACCTTTGGCATATTCACGGCATTCAGTACGAAACTCGGAATCTGAAATATCTTCTTTCTTACGCTTTTTCTTCTTAAATTTTTCTTCGACTTTCAGCTCAATCGGCAGACCATGACAATCCCAGCCTGGAACATATGGCGCATCAAACCCCATCATAGTGCGCGATCGAATCACAATATCTTTAAGCACTT
>JALWPO010000070.1 GCA_026994965.1 Mariprofundaceae bacterium
TGCCGCTTGATGAAGCTTTGTCACGTGTGGTGCTAGATTTTTCTGGTCGCCCTGGCTTGGAGTACAATATTGATTTTCCTAAAGAAACAGTGGGTGGATTTGATATTGATTTGTTTAAAGAGTTCTTTCAAGCCGTGAGTAATCATGGTCGAATCACACTGCATATTGATAATTTACGCGGTGATAATAATCATCATATTATTGAAACTGTATTCAAGGCATTTGGTAGAGCTTTGCGTATGGCACTTGAGTTTGATGCACGCCAAACAGGCATCCCATCGACCAAAGGCGCACTCTAGGTGGTGCGCTAAGTTATGAAAAAAATCGCCCTCATTGATTATGGTATGGGCAATCTTCATTCTGTCGCTAAAGCTTTGGAAAAGGTTGGGGCGAATGTTGATTTGGTCAAAGATGCCGATGCGTTAAAGGATTATGAGCGTGTGGTGCTGCCCGGTGTAGGCGCATTTCGTGATTGTATGTCGGCATTGAAAACTACAGGTTTGGATGCAGCAATTATCGAACAAGTGGAACAAGGCATGCCTTTTTTGGGCATTTGTTTGGGTATGCAAGCCTTGATGAGCACATCGCATGAATTTGGTTTGCACGCAGGATTAAAATTAATTCCAGGTGTGGTGAAGCATTTTCCAGAATCACACCCTGAGCGTGGTTATAAAATTCCGCATATGGGTTGGAATGATGTGGTGTTTGCTGCGGACAAACCCATTCACCCTGTGCTTGCACCATTGCAAGGCAAACAGGTGTATTATGTGCATTCCTATTATTGCGCACCTGAAAACCCAGCGCATATATTGGCTGCATCATCATATGGCGACTATCCGTTTGCCTGTGCCATTGGTATGGATAATATCGTTGCGGTGCAATTTCACCCTGAAAAATCACAACAAGCAGGCTTGGCAATGCTAAAATCTTTTGTGGAATGGAAACCTTAGGATTTAAGAATCATCAACCTTTCTCTTGTATCTTTACAATGCAGCTTTATAAAAAATTATTTATCTGCTATAATTCATCGCTATGGGTCAAAGAAAAAGCGTTCGATACCTAAAGGTTGTTGATGAAAGCTACACTATTCCACAAAAGAAGGGTGGTGGAGCGATTAAAATCGAAGCTTGGCAAGATAGTAGTGGCAAGGTTGTGAAATACAGTATCGCATATATCAATCTCAGCCTATGCCAAGGCGATAATGGTCGAGTGATTGGTTATGACAATGCCCATGATTATCACCATAAACACTATTTTGGTGAAATTTCACTCGTTGATGATTTTACCAGCTATGAAGATTTAGTGAAGCAATTTGAGCAGGAGATTAAGGAGTATATCCAATGAGTATTGAAATCAAAGCAGGCACACTTTCTGATTTCTTTGCATCAGCCAAAGAAACCGCAAAAGAAATCGATAGCGGCAAAGCGATTACACCCAAAAACACCATATGGGTAGATGCCAAAGACTTGATGCTTTTGCTCAAGCCAGAACGCACAAATTTAGTGAAGTATTTGAGAAAAGAAAAAACAGCTATTTTTTCTCATTTGGCAAAAGCTTTGAATCGAAGCCCTATCAGCCTAAACAATGATTTGAAGATTTTATCCAAGTATGATTTGGTGACCATCACCAAAGAAACCAACCCTGGTCACGGTGTATGCAAAGTCATCACATCCAATTTGGATGATAAAATTGAGTTTCGGGTAGAGGTGTAAATAACAACCTATGCCTGAAATATCTTTAAGCTGGAATCCTGATGTTCAATATTCGAAGTTTGACCATCATTTTTATACCAAAATGACAGCCTACAATGCTATGGAAGACAGCAAAACAAGATGAATGATGTAAGCAAGGAAAAAGCCATTGAAATTCTTGGGTATCGTTTT
>JALWPO010000071.1 GCA_026994965.1 Mariprofundaceae bacterium
CAAATGTGCCTGCTGTGTTCGGATTGGTCATCATCAGTGCTGCAACATCATCATCCAAATGTTTTTTCAATTCATCCAAATCAATGCGCCCATCTGCACCTGATTTGATTTCAACCGTGTACATGCCACACAATGCCGCCGATGCAGGATTGGTGCCGTGTGCTGAATCGGGCACTAGCACTTTTTTACGCTTTTGCTCACCGCGCGCATCCAAACATTTGCGAATCATCATCAAACCCGTCAATTCACCATGCGCACCTGCTGCAGGTTGCAAAGTAATATCTGTAAAACCTGCAATCTCACACAGCCAAGTTTGCAATTCATGCAATAATTCCAACATGCCCTGCACCGAATCTTCAGGCTGATCAGGATGTACATGCGCTAAACCTGGCAAACGCGCCACCTGCTCATTCACACGTGGATTATATTTCATAGTGCACGAACCCAGCGGATAAAAACCTGTCTCAATGCCATGATTCCATTGACTTAGGCGCACAAAATGACGAACTGCTTCAGGCTCAGATAACCCCGGAATATTGGCTGCTGTTTTACGCTTGAATGCATCCAAGCTGGATGGCGCTTTGCCTTGCACACCAGGAAGGCTAATAGATTCAGAAGCTTCGTGGGCATGTTCAAACAATAATGGCTCTTCTTGCTGGATGCCCGAGGTTGCGGAGTAAGTTGTATTACTCATAACGTCACCTCCATTGCAGCGATATAGTCGTTAATATCATCTTCCTCAATCATTTCCGTGGTCGCCACCAGTAAATGCCTATTCCCATCAATCTGCTCTGCACCTTTTTCAATGGTTTCGAGTGGAATACCTGCAAAAATATCTTGCTTGCGCGCCTCTTGAATAAACGCATCACGCATCTCTGAGCTTGCAAACGTGAGTACGGTTTCATTGTAATGCGCACCATCTGCTGCCACCACACCGCTTGGCAATTTCGAAACCAATAAATCCAAAGCTGCTGCCGAATGATTGGCAACCGTTTCTAAACCTGCATCACCCATCAATGCCATGTACGTGGCTGCTGCGGTACACATCAAACCTTGATTACTACAAATATTAGATGTCGCTTTTTCACGGCGAATATGCTGCTCACGCGTGGATAATGTAAGCACAAAACCACGTTTGCCATCAGCATCCGTAGTCACGCCACACACACGCCCCGGCATTTGCCGTACATATTTTTGTTTGCATGTAAATATACCCAAATGTGGGCCACCAAATGCCATAGGGATACCCAATGCCTGCCCTGAACCCACTGCAATATCAGCACCATACGCACCCGGTGATTCAATCAAACCAAATGCACTCACATCCGAAAATGCCACCACCATCAAACATTTGTTGGCATCACATGCTTCACGCAATGGTGCTAAATCATACACTGAACCATAAAAATCAGGGTATTGCACAATTGCGCATGCTGTTTTGTCATCAATGGCTGCAATCACTTGGCTCAAATCAGTGCCAAATTTGCCATTTTTTCTACCAACAGGCACTTCAACATAATCACCTTCTAGGCGTGATAAATAGTTTCCCGTCACGCTGCGGTAACGTGGGTTCACCGAACCTGCAATCACAGTACGTGTTTTGCGGGTCACTCGCCGTGCCATGAGTGCTGCTTCAGCCGTTGCCGTTGCCGCTTCATACATGGATGCATTGGATACTTCCATGCCCGTAAGTCGCGCCATCATGGTTTGATATTCAAATAGTGCTTGTAGTGTTCCTTGGGCAATTTCAGGCTGGTATGGTGTATATGCTGTTAAAAACTCGCCACGCGAAATGACATAATCGACTACTGCTGGCACAAAATGATGATAAGTGCCCCCGCCTAAGAAACAACGTGTATTGCCTGCATGCCTATTCTTTTCAGCCGCTTTGGTAAACTTCTTTACAATACCTGCTTCGGATAAAGCTTCTGGCAAATCAAGGCTGCCCAACTGGGTATGAAATTCACTGGGAATATCAGTAAACAAATCCATCATTTGCTTAACGCCCATGCTTTCCAGCATGGTCTGTCTATCGCTATCGGTATGGGGTAAATATCGCATGATTGTTCTCACTCGCTAAAACACCCCTTCTCCCGCTTGAGGGGAGAAGGCTGGGATGAGGGGTGATGTGTGTTCGCAAACCCTCACCCCAACCCTCTCCCTTAAAAGGGCGAGGGAGCTTTCAAATTATTCGTCTAAGAAAGCAGTATATTCTTCAGGATTCATCAATTCAGTATCAGCATTGTTATCACTGATTTTCACTTTGATGATCCAACCTGCACCATAAGCATCAGAGTTCACCAAATCAGGCTCGCCATCCAAAGCATCATTGGTTTCAATAACTTCACCAGCCACTGGAGCATACACATCCGATACAGCTTTGACGGATTCAACCACGCCATAAGCTTCGCCTGCATCAACATTGCGACCAATTTCTGGTAACTCCACAAACACAATATCGCCAAGTGCTTCTTGGGCATGGTCGGTTACGCCAAAGGTTGCCGTATCGCCTTCAATACGCACCCATTCGTGCTCTTTGGTAAATCTTAAATCGGTTGGAACTGACATATTATTTCCTCACATTCGAGCGAACAAACGGTGTTGTTGTACGCTCTGCTTCAATTTGTTTGCCTCGAATTTCAACACTTAATGACCCTTCTGTCATGTGTTCTGGTTTCACATAAGCCAGCGCAACACCGCCGCCTGCAAGCGGGGAATGCATACCCGAAGTAATCTCACCACTTGGCTCACCATTCACCCACACAGGATAATGCTCGCGCGGAATACCACGACTCACCAATTTTAGAGCAATCAACTTTTTCTGCGCACCTTCTGCTTTGCGCGTTTCCACTGCCACTTTTCCAATAAAGTTACCTTTATCCAATTTGGTAATCCACATCAGTTTGGCTTCTACAGGTGTCACGCTATCTGAAATTTCATGACCATAAAGCGCATAGCCCATTTCTGTACGCAGCATATCACGCGCTGCTAAGCCAATCGGTACTGCACCTTGTTCAACAAGCACATTCCACACTTCTACAGCAATACTGTTCGGGATATAAACCTCAAAACCATCTTCACCCGTGTAACCCGTGCGCGAAACCATGCCGCTTGCGCTGCCAATCTGACCTCGCGCAAACTTGTAATAACCTATACCTTCCAAATCAAAACCGACCAAATCTTGCAACAAGCTTTGCGCTTTTGCACCTTGCAATGCCAGCAAGGTGGTATCATCGGATTCATCCGTAACCATCACATCAAAATTGGCTGCCTCTGCCTGCAAATGCGCCACATCTTTATGGCGATTGGCCGCATTGATGCACAAATAATAATGCTCATCATCGATTTTATAGGTGGTAATATCATCAATGAATGTGCCTTGTTCATTGAGTAGTGCTGAATACTGCACCTGCCCATCCACAAGCTTGGATACATCATTGGTGGTCACATACTGCAAGAAATCCAGTGCGCCTTTGCCTTGCACGCGCACTTGCCCCATATGCGTAATATCAAAAATCCCTGCTTCGCCTTCGCGAACCGCAGTGTATTCTTTCAATGCGCCACTTTTGTATTGCACGGGCAGCTCATAACCTGCAAACGGCACGATTTTACCGCCCAACTTCACATGCTCATCAAAGAGCGGCGTTTTTAATAATGCACTCATTCATCATCCCCTACATGCGCCCTAAAGGCTTGAATCGTATTCGCAAGTAACATGGTAATCGTCATCGGACCAACGCCACCTGGCACAGGTGTAATCCACGCTGCACGCTTGGATGCAGCCTCAAAATCCACATCACCAGTCAGCGAACCATCCTCCAGCCTATGAATACCGACATCAATCACAATGGCACCCTTCTTAATCCATTCACCTTGAACCAAGCCCTGCTTACCTGCTGCTGCAACCACAATATCTGCACGCTCAATATGCGCCTGTAAGTTTTGTGTAAACCTATGACAAATGGTTACGGTTGCGCCAGCAAGCAATAACTCCATCGCCATAGGCCGACCCACAATATTGGAAGCGCCAACAATCACCGCCTCTTTACCATGCAAATCTTCACCTGTTTCTTCCAACAATTTCATGCACCCATACGGCGTGCACGAACGCAAGGTTGGCTGGCGCACCGTTAAACAACCAATATTATAGGGGTGGAATCCATCCACATCTTTGCTGGGATCAATCGCCTGCAAAATGACTTTAGAATTGATATGTGCTGGTACAGGAAGCTGAATCAAAATACCATCTACTTTTGGATCTGCATTCAATTCGCCAATCAAGCCCAACAAATGCTGCTGTGTGGTATTGGCATCAAGTTCATATGAAAATGAGGCAATCCCTGCTTTCTCACAACCTATTTTTTTATTTTTAACGTATACATGCGAAGCAGGATCATCACCCACAAGAATCACCGCCAAGCCTGGTGCTCGACCATGTTTTTCAAATAGCATATGCGTTTGTTCACGCATCGCAAGGCGCATACGTTCAGCAAGAGCTTTCCCATCAAGTATATTAGCAGACATTATCTCATTCATAGCCGCATTGTGGCTTATCTTTTTGTTTGCACAATCCCCTATAACTTTTAAGTTTAAAAAACACCTTAAAAATTACATTTTTTTACATGCAAGCTGCTTGAATAATAACACAACTTGTTGTTCCAAAGCTTTCATATCACCATCATTATCCAGTAGATAATTCGCCATCAGCAAGCGTGTATCATCATCACATTGGCGCTTTACAATGCGCTCAAACATGCTTTCGTCTTGTTTGCCACGCGCTAAAACCCTAGCCTTTCTTACAGCTTCATCAGCCATCACCACAACCAAGGCATCCATGCGCTCAACACCGCCAGATTCAATCAAAACAGAAGCTTCAACCATCGCATAATCACCCGTTTGTTCCGCTAGCCACTGCTGCTCATACGCATAAATATGGGGATGCAAGATGGCATTTAATCGCTTTGTGCTTTCATCATCAGCAAACGCTATCGCTGCAAGTTTTGTGCTTTGCACCACGCCTTGCTTCACCACCGTATCGCCGAAAGCTGCACATAAATCATCTTGAACACATTTATTTTTAAGAAAGATTTTTCCCACTTGATCCAAATCAAGCACAGGAATACCACGTTGCGCAAACATACTCGCTACCGTGCTCTTACCACTGCCTATACCGCCTGTTAAACCGATAGCTTTCACGCTTTTAAGCTCTTCCTTGTCCAAACAATATGGCAGTGTACCAATGCAAAATTACCTCGCCCCATAGAAACCAAAACATCCCCGCCAATGCCAAATAAGGACCAAATGGAATTGGTGTTTGTTTGCCTTGCTGGGTTAACTTCAAATAAATGATGCCCACAATCGCACCGATAAATGAGGACATAAACACAATAAATGGAAGAGCTTGCCAGCCCATAAAAGCGCCCAGCATGGCTAAAAGTTTAAAATCGCCATAGCCCATGGCTTCTACACCCATCACCAATGAGAATACACGCGCAATTAGCCAAAATGCCGTATATCCTGCAACAGCACCAATCAAAGCATCCTCAAAATAACCTAACCACCATGCAAACAACAGCCCAACCACAATGCCAGGTAGCGTTAACACATTTGGAAGCAATCCAGTTTCCAAATCAATCAGCGTTAAAATCCATAACAGGCTGATAAGCACTATGCTTTGTAATAAAACAGGCGTTGCGCCAAAATGCCAAGCCAACCACCCCCAGCTCACTGCCATCAAAAGCTCTAAAAATGGATAACGTCCTGAAATTTTAGATAAGCAATGCCTACACTTGCCCTTTAGAAATAACCATGAAAGCAAAGGTATATTATCATACCATGCAATGGTATGCTGACAGTTTGGGCAATGGCTTCCAGGAAAAGCAACAGATTCACCTCTTGGAATTCTATAAACACAAACATTAGAAAAACTACCCACCATTAAACCTAAAATGGCACATATTACAGTGACAAAAAGGTGTATTTCCACTTATGCGTCCTTCATACCAAGCTTTTTCATACGGTAACGCATAGAGCGAAAACTAATATTTAATAATTTAGCCGCTTGGGTGGCATTACCACCAGTCTCTGCCAATGCCTCGGTTAACAACGCTCGCTCCATATTTTCCAATACCTGATCAAGGCTACATCCTTCCCGGTGCATATCATCCAAGCCAACACTGCCTATCGCCGCTGGTGTATAAAAATCATCCAATAGTGATGCATCCAGCGTGTGATGATCAGAGAGCACCATCAAACGCTGCAATACATTTTCTAATTCCCGCACATTACCCAACAACGGCAATTGCATAAGTCGCTTCATGCATGCCTCAGAGACATCAAAGCCACCTCCAGCATGCTGAATCAACACATGTACCAAATCGGGAATATCTTCACGCCGTTGCCGCAAAGCAGGCATATGCACGGGCACAACATTAAGCCTATAAAACAAATCTTCTCGAAAACGCCCTTGCCTCACTTCATCTGCCAAATCACGATTAGTGGCTGCAATAATGCGTACATCGACTGGTTTTTCCTGATTTGAACCTACAGGACGAAATGTTTTCTCTTGTAGAACACGTAGTAATTTTACTTGAATATTTAATGGCATCTCACCAATTTCATCTAAAAATAAAGTTCCGCCATGTGCAGATTCTACCAGCCCTACACGTTTGATATCCGCGCCTGTAAATGCGCCCTTTTCATGCCCAAATAACTCAGATTCAAATAAGTTTTCAGGAATTGCTCCACAATGCACCGGTACAAATGCCGCTGTGTTTCTGGCTGAACATTGATGCACCATGCGAGCTGCCAACTCTTTACCCGTACCTGATTCACCTGAAATAAGCACCGTAAAATCACGCTTGCATGCGCGCAACAACCTATCTTTAACACGCTGCATAATTGGCGAATTTCCAATCAATATATCATTGGACTCCACACGCACTTCATCTTCTTCTGGTATTGGCGTGGTATCTAAACTTGCATGCAATGCTCGCTCAACAGCATCGCTCAACTCTTCTGTGGATACAGGCTTGGTTAAATAATCAAACGCCCCTTCTCGCATCGCTTCCACTGCGGTTTCGGCACTTGCATAGGCTGTCAATAAAAGCACGCTGGCTTGTGGACAATGCTTACTTGCCATACGCACCACATCCAAACCCGCATGCTCATGCTCCATGTGTAAATCTGTAATGACCACATCAAATGCACTTGAAAGTAATGCTTGTTCGGCAGATCCCACGCCATCACAAGCTGTAATCATATGACCCATAGATTCCAAACCCATGGATAAAACTTGGCGTGCATTATGTTCATCTTCAACCAATAAGATATTAGCCATGATACACCCGCTCCTGATCTTCGCCACTCACACGAAAAATAGTCATATTATCCTTTCTATCTGCTTGGATATGCCATTGATTGGCTTGGCACACCTGCCAAACTGTTGCCAAACCTAGCCCTGTTCCGCCCGCACGATGTGTAGCAAAAGGCTCAAAAATTTGATGCTCTAAACCGCTAGGAAACCCTTCCCCAATATCTCTCACCTCAATATGCCACTTCATATCACCTGCAAAAACAGCTACACAAACTGATGCATGCTCCACACTTGCTAACACTGCATTGCGAATCAGATTATCCAATACTAGGCGCATATGATCCGCATCAATATACAATGTTTGAATATCACACCTGATTCCAATACCACATGTGTTCTCGGCATCAATTTGCTGAATAGAGGCTTCTATGAGAGGCTGTATGGATGTGGGTTTAGGCGATGGGTTCAAAGGTTTGGTATAATCAAGCATATCTGCCACCAAACGATTTAATCGTGCAACCTCTTCCCCAACAATACGTTGAATATCATGCTGCTGCGCTGTTTTTACATGAGGAATAAGTTCAATGGCCTGAGCAATAGTCTGCATAGGATTGCGTAATTCATGGGCTAACATCGCTGCCATACGCCCCATCGCTGCCAGCTTTTCATGCTCAGAAAATTTACGCTCCAACAATCTTAATTCAGTCACATTGACAAATGTTAGCCACCAATATGCATCAGCATGTTTTTCAGAAAAGCGTCCTACAGTGACCAAATACTCTTCATCATCCCTTTTCCATTCACAACGAAAACTATCAGAAAAAGGATTTGCAAAGAAGGAAAGCACAGCTTGTGGAATCGACCAAACTTCATGCAAATCAAGCTCTAATCCATCATCAATATGCAAAATATCCCATGCCGCAGGATTGCTATCACGTATCCTAAATTTTTTATCCAACACCACTACGCCTTCCTGCATAGAGGCCATCAAACGTGTATGAAGCGCTTGTAGAGCCTTGTGTTTCTGCTTGGCTTTGCGGTGATCTTGGCTAAGCAAGGCATGACGACGAGCAATCAATGCCATCACACCACCCACCAGCATTAAAACTGAGGTTTGCATCAAAAGCTTCAATGTTGCATCTGTAGGCAATGGCGCATTTTGCCACCATGCAAAACTATAAATCGCGGTTAAATACGATGCGCACGCAGCAACCGCAATGCTTAACACCAATAATACTTGGGCTTGCGTTCCCGCTGCCACAACCACAAGTCCAAATAGCAATACAAAAGGGCTGTGATAGCCATCAGTTGCAACCACCAACAGCCCAACCAAGACAACATCTGAAAAAAACTGGAAAAACAGTTGAATGGCAATAGGCCAGTGTGCACGAAAACAAAATATCTGCACAATCGCAAAACCAACAAAACACAAACCCATATAACCCAATAAGATTTGCTGCTTGGGATTCATATTTGGAAAATAGAACCATACCGCAACCAGTATCAGCATCATCGCTAGGCCACGCCATAAAAGTAGCTGAGTTAAGCGGGTTTGTTCACTGGATTTTATCCCATTCATATTGTAAGTAAATCGTGAATACTTTACACCACCGATGCCATTTGGAAGATAGGCAAATACATTGCAATCACCAAGCCACCAATCACAACACCCAAAAATGCCATGATAATCGGCTCCATCAATGCGGTCATACCATCCACGGCTGTATCTACTTCCTCTTCATAGAAATCAGCAATCTTGGATAGCATTTCTTCCAAAGAACCAGTTTGCTCACCAATGGAAATCATTTGTGTAACCATAATGGGGAAAATTTGGCTATCTTCCAAAGGTTGAGTCAGTGTCATCCCTTGACTAATTGAATCTTTACAAGACAAAATCACTTCTTCTATCACTACATTACCTGAAGTTTCTGCCACCGTATCCAGTGATTCTAAAATAGGCACCCCCGCCGCAGTTAGTGTTGAAAATGTACGGCAAAACCGCGCCACTGCGCCTTTACGCAACACATCACCAATCACGGGTAAATTTATCAATAGTTTATCCAACTGATAATGCCCTTGTGGTGTTTTATAAATCGCTTTGATACTCCAAACAAGCAATATCGGTGCAAACAATACAATATACCAATACTCAACGAACACATCTGAAATCGCCATCACTATCTTGGTAGGGCCTGGCAATTCAGCACCAAAAGATGAAAACATTTCACTAAACACTGGAATCACAAAAATCATCAAAATAGAGGTTACAATGAAAGATACAGCCAAAATCGCAATCGGATAAATCATAGCTGATTTAATTTTTGATTTTAATGCCAATGCTTTTTCTTTGTAGGTACATAAACGGAGTAAGATAGTATCCAAGATACCACCTTGCTCACCAGCCTCTACCAATGAACACGTCAAACGGTCAAACTCTTTGGGGAATTTTCGCATACTTTCCCCTAACGGTGTACCGCCTTCTAGCTCAGTTCGCACTTCTTTGAGCAACTTCACCATAGCCTTTTTATCTGAGCCTCTCTCTGAAAGCTCAAAACACTGCACCAAGGGTAAGCCTGCATTAATCATGGTCGATAGTTGCCTAAAAAATATCGAAATGTCCTTTTCTTCCACCTTTTCAGGAAATATTTCAATTTCCATAGGTTTTTTCTTAACCTTAATGCCGACCAAGCCTTGCCGTCTAAGCATTGCCATAGCAACATCTTTATTGGCAACTTCTAGCTCGCCTGCTTTATGCTGACCTTGCCGTGTTGTTGCTGTCCAATTAAAAATCGCCATCAATCACCCACCGTTACACGCAAACATTCTTCCAAAGAAATTGAACCATCTCGTACTTTATTTAAGGCTGCCATACGCAAAGTTTTCACGCCTTGCGATACTGCAATATCATTAATTTCATCAGAATTTTTGCCAGCATATACCGCATCACGAATCTCATCTGTTACGGGCATCACTTGATAAATACCAACACGCCCTTTATAACCTGTACCATTGCATACATTACAACCCTTGCCCTGCATGGGTTGAAATGAGCCCACTTCATCGGCTGGAATGCCCGCATCAACCAAAGCCTCAGCTGGAATATCAATAGGCTCTGAGCATTCTTTGCATGTTCTTCGAGCCAAACGTTGAGCAGTCACTAGATTTACAGCTGAACCAACCAAAAATGATTCAATCCCCATATTAATCATTCGCGTCATGGTGGAAGGCGCATCGTTGGTATGCAATGTCGCCAATACCAAATGCCCCGTCAGTGCTGCTTTAATACCAATAGCAGCCGTATCATAATCACGAATTTCACCAATAAGAATAATATCAGGGTCTTGACGTAAAAAAGATTTAAGTGCTGCAGGAAAATCCATACCTACAGCAGGGTTCACATTCACCTGATTGATGCCCATAAAGTTAAATTCTACAGGATCTTCTGCCGTACAAATATTCACACCAGGTTGATTCAATTCTGCCACCGCAGAATACAAACTTACCGTTTTACCTGAGCCTGTCGGTCCAGTCACCAACACCATACCATAGGCCTGATGAATCTGCGTTTGAAAGTTTTTTAAATCTTCAGGCTCATAACCAAGCTTCACCATATCCAATTGCAAATTAGATGAATCCAATAAACGCATTACCACTTTTTCACCAAATAAGGTAGGTAAAACAGATACACGAAAATCCACTGTTTTCGCTTTAGATAAGCGCAATTTAATCCGTCCATCTTGTGGTACACGTCGTTCAGCAATATTTAATCGTGCTTGAATCTTAATACGTGAAACCATGGCTTCACGCATCTTCAATGGTGGACGCATAATTTCATGCAATACACCATCCACACGATAACGCACACGTAAACTCTTCTCGTATGGTTCAATATGAATATCCGATGCCCCGCGTTTAATCGCATCCAATAAAATAAGGTTCACCAATTTTACTACGGGTGCAGCTTCTGTTTCTGCAGCCAAAGAGTGCTCATCCAAATCGCCTTCTTCGGTATCCACAATCTCCATTTCGTCCGCACCAAGCTCGCCCATCACATCTTCAAGTTGCTGACCTGCACCACCAATTTCATCCAACTTCGCAAGAATTTGAGATTCTGTAGCAATCACCACATCTACTTGGCAACCACTGATAAAACCTATCTCATCCAAGGCATTGATATCGTAAGGGTCTGCTACTGCCAACGTAATTAAATTACCCTTGCGGTGGATGGGAATCGCTACATTTTTACGCATAATATCAATAGATATATCAGTTAAATCAGCTTTAACTTCCACTTTACTTAAATCAATCACAGGACGTCCAAAGGATTTGCCAATAAACTTGGCTAGTTCATCTTCCGTAAACATACCGAGTTTAACCAGTTCAGTATTGAATGTTTCGCCATTTAACTTTATTTCACGTTGAATTTTTACCAATTGCTCTTTGGTAATCGCTTCTTTACGCAATAAAATATCACCAAGTCTGGTCTGCTTCATGTGCAATCCTCCCAACTGGGTAGTCGCGTGGTTTCTCGCATCAACTTCTCTTCCATCCACGTCAAAGCACTTAATGTATCAGGATTACTCCCTGGATGCCATATTGAAAAAGATGCCGCACCTTGCGCGATGAGCATCGGCAACCCATCAACAAACCGCCTTTTCTTCACGGCTTTGCCAAATACTGTCTGTCCAGATGGCTTATATACCGCATCCATTGCCCAACCATTACCGCTCACATCAAATGGAAAAGTATCATCATCTGCTAGACCAATACTTGTGGTATTGATAACAATACTTGCTTCACCACAAGCCGATGTAACGTTCGCTTGGTTCCACCCAATGTTTGTACACGATATACTGGAATAATATTTCTTTGCATGTGCAATTAAAGTGCCCACACGTTCACTAGAGCGATTACAAATCATAATATGAGCTATGCCCTGCGCATGTGCAGCATGCAAAACAGCACGTGCTGTTCCACCTGCACCAAAAAGTAATAAGCTTGAACCTTGGAGGGGTAAACTTGTACCTTGCAAAACCTTAGCTACACCTTGCCAATCTGTATTGAATGCATACCAAATATTTGATTTTTGGATCAGTGTGTTGGCAGCACCAATACACCTCACATCCTCATCAGCATGCACATAAGGCAAGACAGACTCTTTATGCGGCACCGTGACATTAAGCCCTTGAACACCTGAAGCCGCTAAACCTTCAAGTGCAACCTTTATACCTTCAGCCTCAACACGAAAAGGTGCATAAATCAAATCTAAATCATACTGACGTGCAAAATAAGCCTGAAACACTGGCGACAGCGAGTGTGTTATCGGGCAACCCATAATGCCATAGACTTTTGTTTTACCTGTTATTTCCACGCTGTTCGAGCGTAATTCACATCAAGCTTACTGTCAAAGGTCAGTGCTATTCCACAGTGACTGATTTTGCCAAATTTCTTGGTTGATCTACATCAGTCCCTTTAGAACGAGCCACATCATAAGCCAAAAGTTGCAGGGGAATGGAAGCTAAAAGTGGGGCTGTAAAGAAATCTCCCACAGGCAGAGTAAATAATGCATCTGCATGTTTTAGATAGCTATTTTCATCTGCATCTGTGAATAAAATCACCTTTGCACCGCGCGCTTTAACCTCATGTAAATTGGAAATAACTTTTTCCAAATGATATTGGCGGGGGGCAATCACAATCACAGGAAGCTGTTCATCTATCAATGCAATAGGTCCATGTTTCATCTCACCTGCTGCGTAACCTTCTGCATGCAAATAAGAAATTTCCTTAAGCTTTAAGGCTCCTTCCAGCGCAAGTGGAAAACATGGCCCTCGCCCTAAGAACAAAGCACCATGTGCTTTTGAAAACAGTGGTGTAAGGCTTTGAATTTCATCATTCCGTTGCAAAATATTACGCATATCTTCCACAACAGCGAGAAATGCCTGATAATGTTGCTTCCATTCATGCAAAGCTATAGCGCCAGCACGCATCGCCAATTGAATTGAGAATAGACCCAAAACCGCAAGTTGTGCTGTATATGCTTTGGTTGATGCAACTCCAATTTCAGGACCTGCTCGCAACTCAATAAACCCACTAGATTCACGCACCAATGACGAATTAGGAACATTGCAAATGGCTAGGGTCGTATTTTCAGGTGTTCGACGCTTAAATAAGCGTAAGGCTTCTAATGTATCCGCAGTTTCTCCAGATTGAGATAGTGTAATCAGCCAAGTATTCGCACCAATTACTGGATTGCGATAGCGATATTCAGAAGCCACATCCACTTCAACAGAAATTTGTAAATAACGCTCAATCCAATATCGGGCTGTTAATGCTGCATGATACGATGTCCCACATGCAACCATCACAATACGTTCTGGTAAAGGCTCTAAATCAAGAAATGCTGCTTGCTGGAAGCTTATACCTTGGGCATTAGAATAAGCGTGAATAATATCTGAAACTACCGCAGGCTGCTCATGCATCTCCTTGAGCATGTAATGTGGGTAGCCGCCTTTATCTACAGCCGAGCCTGTATATGGCAAGTTATGCCAATCGTGTTCAACAGTCTCACCATTAGCCTGGTATACCTGCACGCCCTTATCACTGATATAACCCCATTCACCCTCGTCCAAATACATCACATCCGAAGCCATACCAGCCACAGCTAGTGCATCGGATGCGATATAATAACCATGATTATTTTTTGCCAAGAGAAGAGGGCTCCCTCGGCGTGCAAACCACAACTTGTTGTCATCTTGGTGATTTAAAATGCCAACAGCATATGCACCTTCAAGCAAAGCCAGTAAGGATTTCATCGCCAAAAACATGTTACCATGTAACTCTAACTCTCGACTCAATAGACATGGAATGACTTCACTGTCTGTTTCCGAAATAAAATCAATCCCTTGGGACTCTAATTCAACACGTAATGCCGCATGATTCTCAATGATGCCATTATGAACCACTGCAATGCTATCATGACAATGAGGATGTGAATTCTCTCGATTGGGCTCACCATGCGTCGCCCAACGTGTATGCCCAATACCTATCTGTCCATCATGTTGATGGGATAATAATGCTTCAGAAAGCTTCTCTAATTTCCCTGCACGTTTGGTGCATTCAAATCGTTGATTAAAAACCGTGCAAACACCAGCACTATCATAACCACGGTATTCCATATTTTTCAATGCTTGCATTAAATTCGTTACAACAGGTTGATCTGAAACTATTCCAATAATACCACACATCAGCTTTTCTGTGGCCTCTTCCAATCTTTCACATGCCGTTGTTCTGGTCGTACAGAAAGTGTTAAACCATTTCTCCGTACCGTTTTTGTAATCACACTACCAGCCCCAATTGTTGCACCTTCTTCCACATGTACAGGAGCAATGAGCTTTGTATCTGAACCTACAAAAACACGGTCATCAATCACTGTTTGATGTTTATTTGCGCCATCGTAATTACAAGTGATGGTACCTGCTCCCACATTACAGGACTCACCCATGGTCGTATCACCAATATAACTCAAATGATTCACTTTACTATTTTTTCCAATGACTGACTTTTTCACTTCTACAAAATTGCCGATTTTTACACCTTCATCCAATTCTGCTTGAGGGCGTAAGCGGGCATATGGTCCCACTTGAGATGAAGCGCCCACATGTGCAGTTTCAAGATGCGAAAAAGCTTCGACTTTGACATCATCATCCAACCATGAATTTTTAATAACGGCATAAGGTCCAAGCTCACAATTATCGCCAATATGTGAATTGCCAAGAATTTGAGTGCCTGCACGTACAGTACAATCCGCCCCCAGTTTAACAGAAACATCAATACGTACTGTCGTTGCCTGCTCTACGCTCACACCTTCAGCTTCCCAACCTTGAATCACTCTTTGCTGCATGATTTCCGTTACATGTCTTAATTGCGACCTATTATTAACACCCTGCATATCATCACTATTTTGCATGATAAATGCATGAACGCTCATATTTTCATTAAGCGCTAACGGTACAATATCAGGCAAATAGTATTCTTCTTGGTTATTTTGATTATCAACTTGAGCAAGCAATTTAAACAGCACTTTTTGCTTCACGCAAAAGATTCCTGTACTTACTTCTTGAATTAATTTTTCAGCATCATTGGCATCACGCTCTTCAATAATGCATTGCACTGCACCTTGCTGATTGCGTTGCACGCGTCCATAGCCCGTGGGCTCTGATAGCTTGGCCGATAAAAAGGATATATCTGATGCTGTTTTGCGATGTTGCTCTAATAAAAATGCTAGTGTATCTGTTTGTAAAAGCGGTGTGTCACCACAAACAATGAGTACATCCTCTGCTTGACTACATGCCTGCTCGGCATGCTGTACAGCATGCCCTGTTCCTAATTGCTCTTTTTGTATTACCCATGAGCATGCATGTGTTTTTTCTATTTCAGATTTAACCTGACTTGAACCATGCCCTAGCACTAAGCAAATACCTTGTGGTGCAAGCGCCTCAACGCTTAGCAGAACATGCTCTAAAATACTTTTGCCCAGCACATCATGCAAAACTTTTGGTTTTACAGAGCGCATACGCTTACCTTGCCCTGCTGCTAGAACAACCACTTGTAATGTTGGATTTGAATATCGATTCACAAACAGCCCCTTGCTAAAATGATTACAGCCATAATCTTTAGCATCAAAAGCATGGAAGCAAGAAGAATGTTGATATCATAAAAAAGGCTGCATTTGCAGCCCTTCTTATGGTTCCCTTATATTGATGGATTACTTCTTTCTTTTACGCAAAAAGGCCAAGCGTGCAGCAGCAATAGAAAGCTCAGATGCAGCTCTCGCATAATCAACATCACCTTTCTGATTATCCATTGCCTCTTGTGCTTTTCTCTCTGCCTCAATTGCAGCAGCCTCATCCACATCTGCGGCACGTTCTGCTGTATCGGCTAAAACAGTAATCATATCAGGTTGAACCTCAATAAATCCACCCGAAATAAATACTTCATCAATCTCTTCACCGCGTGTGATACGCAATTCGCCAGCCATCAATGCACTTAAAAGTGGACTATGCTTCGGCATAATACCCAACTCACCAGCTGCACCAGGGGCAACCAAGAAGTCAGCTTCACCGCGATAAACTTCGCGCTCAGCTGTAGCTACTAATACTTCAATCGTTGCCATTAGCCTTTAGCCGCCATTTTTTCTGCTTTTTCAACAGCTTGGTCAATCGATCCAATCATATAAAATGCTTGCTCTGGTAAATGATCGTAATCACCTGCAAGAATGGCTTTAAAGCCCGCAATGGTATCATCACGTTTACAATAGATACCTGGAGAGCCTGTAAATACTTCTGCCACATGGAAAGGTTGAGATAAGAAACGCTGCATTTTACGCGCACGGGCTACCAATAACTTATCATCATCAGACAGCTCATCCATACCTAAAATTGCAATAATATCTTGCAGCTCTTTATAACGTTGCAATGTTTGTTGAACATTTTGTGCAACTTCATAGTGCTCATTACCAATAATCTTTGGATCAAGCTGACGAGAAGTTGAATCCAACGGGTCAACTGCAGGATAGATACCCAATTCTGCAATTTGACGTGATAACACAATCGTAGAATCCAAGTGCGCAAATGTGGTCGCAGGTGCAGGATCGGTCAAATCATCAGCAGGTACATAAACAGCCTGAACAGACGTAATAGAGCCAACTTTTGTAGAAGCAATACGCTCTTGAAGTTTACCCATTTCTTCAGCCAAGTTAGGTTGATAGCCCACCGCAGATGGCATACGACCAAGCAATGCTGATACTTCTACACCCGCCAATGAATAACGATAAATATTATCAATAAAGATAAGTACATCACGACCTTCTTCACGGAAGAATTCAGCCATGGTCAAGCCTGTTAATGCTACACGCAAACGGTTACCTGGAGGCTCATTCATTTGACCATAAACCAGTGCCACTTTATCCAATACGTTCGATTCTTTCATTTCATAGTAGAAATCATTGCCTTCACGTGTGCGCTCACCCACACCAGCAAACACGGAGAAACCGCCATGTGCTTTCGCGATATTGTTAATCAATTCCATCATATTTACGGTTTTACCAACACCTGCACCACCGAACAATCCAACTTTACCGCCCTTTGCAATCGGCGCGACCAAGTCAATCACTTTAATACCTGTTTCTAAAATTTCAGAAGCTGGTGCCAATTCATCAAATGCAGGTGCAGCACGATGAATTTCCCAACGTTCATCTGAAGCAACATCTTTGCCCTCAAAGTCAATACCATCACCGAGCACATTCATAATACGACCCAAAGTTGCCTGCCCAACAGGCACTTTGATAGCTGCGCCAGTATCACTTACTTCCATACCTCGTTTTAAGCCATCGGTTGAACCCATTGCAATTGCACGCACTGTGTTATCACCAATATGCTGTTGTACTTCCATAGTTAAATCCACTTCTGGAATCTTCAACGCATTATAAATATGTGGTAAATCACCTGATGCGAATCGAACATCCACAACAGGGCCGATGACTTGTACAATATTTCCTGCATTCATGTTATTGACCTCTCAACAATTTCTAATTCTTTATCAAGCCGAAGCCGCAGCACCAGAACAAATTTCAGCAATTTCTTGCGTAATGGCTGCTTGCCTCGCTTTGTTATATGTAACCTGCAAATCTTTGACAATTTCTTTTGCATTATCTGTAGCACCTTTCATTGCCACCATACGCGCTGAATGTTCACAAGCTTTATTTTCCAGCACACTATGATAGACCAATGCCTCAATATATCGACACAAAAGACCATCTAAAACCATCTGGCTATCTGGCTCATACAAATAATCCCAAACACCCTCTTCTTCATCAACGCCAGAATCATCGCATGGTATCAAACGCATACTTGTTGGCGTTTGTGTCATCGTATTCACATATTGACTATACACCAAATGCACTTCATCCAACTCGCCTGCTGAATACTTATCCATGGCAACTTGAACAGCACCTAAAATTTCATCCAGTCCAGGGTTGTCATCAATATTCTCTACACTACCAATAATATTCACACCAAATCTTCGCATGGCTTGAGAAGCCCTACGTCCAATATTGATAGCATCAACATCAACCTTTGAGCCTTCCATCAACTCAAATGCCTTTTTCATTGCATTCGTATTCAAACCACCACACAAACCCTTATCTGTGGAAACCACAATGACGCCAATACGTTTTACTTCATCACGCTTGGTTAAAAATGGATGCTTATACTCAGGATGAGCTCGCATTAAATTGTGTACAATACGTTTAATGCCTTCCGCATATGCCCGCGCATCCACAACACGCTCTTGTGCTTTGCGCATTTTCGATGCCGCAACCATTTCCATGGCTTTGGTGATTTTCGCCGTATTTTGGGTTGCCTTAATCTGACCCCGAATCTCTTTTGCAGAAGCCACTAGCTACTCCTTACCAAGTCGCTGTCGATTTAAATGCTGCAATTGCTTTTTCTAAATCTGCAACCACTTGATCAGTCAAGGCAGGGTTGGCATTCAAGTTATCGATAAATGCTTTATGGTCATGATTCAAGAAGCTTAAAAATGCTTTTTCAAATGCTACAACTTTTTCAACCTCAACATCATCCAAATCGCCATTGCCTAATGCATACAATATAGACGTAATTTCAGCTACAGTTTGCGGTTCATTTTCGGCTTGTTTCAACACTTCCATACCGCGTTTACCACGTTCAATCTGAGCGCGTGTTGCCGCATCCAAATCGGAAGCAAATTGTGCAAATGCTGCCAATTCACGGTATTGAGCCAAGTCAAGACGTAAACCACCACCAACTTTTTTCACCGCTTTGGTTTGAGCTGCACCACCCACACGAGAAACAGACAAACCAACATTCACTGCTGGACGTTGACCAGAGTTAAACAAACTGGTTTCCAAAAAGATTTGACCATCTGTAATAGAAATAACATTGGTAGGAACGAATGCCGAAACATCGCCTTCTTGCGTTTCAATGATGGGCAATGCTGTGAGTGAACCTGTTTTACCTTTCACTTCACCATTGGTGAATTTTTCTACATATTCTTCATTAACACGTGATGCACGCTCTAATAAACGAGAATGCAAATAAAACACATCACCTGGATAAGCTTCACGACCTGGAGGACGGCGTAGAATCAATGAAACCTGACGATAAGCCCAAGCTTGTTTGGTCAAGTCATCATAAATAATCAAAGCATCTTCACCGCGATCACGGAAATATTCACCCATAGTACAACCTGTATATGGGGCAATATATTGCAGAGCAGCAGCTTCGGATGCTGATGCTGCAACAATAATAGTATTATCCAAAACACCATGCTCTTTCAACGTACGTACAACCGTACCAACTGTCGATGCCTTTTGACCCACAGCAACATAAATACATGTTACACCAGAATTCTTTTGGTTGATAATCGTATCAATCGCAATCGCTGTTTTACCTGTTTGACGATCGCCAATAATCAACTCACGCTGACCACGACCTACAGGAATCATGGCATCAATCGATTTAATGCCTGTGCCCAAAGGCTGATCAACAGATTTACGGTCAATCACGCCCGGTGCAACTTTTTCAACAACGTCACTGCAACTTGCTTTAATTGGACCCAAACCATCCACTGGTCGACCCAAAGCATCAACCACACGACCCTTTAGTTCTGGGCCTGTTGGCACTTCAAAAATACGTCCTGTTGACTTAACTTCATCGCCTTCACGTAAATGTGTGCACTCACCAAAAATTACAGCACCGACACTGTCTTCTTCCAAGTTTAAAACCATGCCCATGGTCTCATTTGGAAATTCCAACATTTCACCTGCCATCGCACCAGCTAAACCGTGAATCAATGCCACGCCATCGGCAACAGAAACAATGCTACCAACATTTGCATCTACTGCTGACGCTTCAAATCCCTTGATTTGCTCTTTGATGATGGAACTAATTTCCGCTGTATCGAGCTTCATAATATCAACCTCTGACCTAAACTTTAAATCTTTTTAGCTTACAATGGCTTTCTTTAAGCCATCCAATCTACCCTTAACAGAATAATCTATTCTTCTGTCTCCAATACGAATAATAATACCACCTAAAATTGACTTATCCGTATCCATAACAAGTCGCGTTTTTTTCCCTGTGGCCGAAGATAGCCCCTTGGATAAGGCTTCTTGGATATCTGAATCCAAATCAACCGCTGAAGTAATTGCCACATCAACTGAACTTTCCGCCTTAGCCAGCATCTCAGTCACCAAAGAAGCAATTTCTGGTAACAATATCGCCTTACCACGTGAGCACAGTAGACCAATCAGCCGTGACACCTCTTCCTTGCCCGATGATGATATAGCCTGGTTTAACATCGCTTGCTTCATTTCATCAGGATACAAAGGCGACTCAAGTATTGCTTTAGCCTCATCATTCGCCGCAAAAGATGCTGCTTCCATCAAAGCTGGTTGAATATCAACACCTTCTTGAATTAAATCAAACAAGGCTGTCGCATAGCGTCTTGATATCTTGGTCGTACTCATGCCGCGTTGAAACCTTTCTCAACA
Source organism: Mariprofundaceae bacterium (assembly GCA_026994965.1). GTDB lineage: Bacteria > Pseudomonadota > Zetaproteobacteria > Mariprofundales > Mariprofundaceae. Next base: position 20,904 of record JALWPO010000071.1, read on the forward strand.
ACAGACTCAATTAACTTCGCATGCTTCTTAGCATCCAGCTCTGCATCAACAATCTTCTCCGCAGCAAGAATCGCAATATCTGCAACCTCTTCACGCAATGATTGACGCGCCCGATTTGCTTCAGCAAAAATTTCTTCTTTGCCAGCATCAATAATTGCTTCTGCTTCATTGCGCGCTTTAACCATAGACTCTTCTTTTACTTCTGCCGCACGCTTTTCGGCTGCAGCAATAATTTCTTGAGCCTTTGCCTTGGCTTCCGCCAATTGCGCTTCAACTGCAGCTTCCGCCTCAGCCTTGGCTTCTAATCCTGCATCTGCCGCAGCTAAGCCTTCCTCTATTTTTTTGCTGCGTGCTTCCATCGCATCATTCAATGGTACATACAACATTTTTTTCAATAGCAACAACATCGTTACAAAAACAATGAACTGTCCTACTAGTGTTAAATCAATACTCATAAGTACCGCCTCGCATTCTTATTTGTCAGCAACCGACTTATTAACCTAAGAACGGGTTAGCAAACAAGAACCACAATGCAAACGCCATGATGATAAAAGGGAAAGATTCCATCAAGCCAGCAAAAATGAACATGTTAAACATCAATTGAGGACGCATTTCAGGCTGACGTGCAATACCTTCCAAAGTCTTAGAACAAATCAAACCCCAACCGATAGCTGAACCCAAACCTGCAGCTGCTAAAATAACACCCACTGAAATTGCCGTAGCGGCTGTGATAATTACTTCTGCTTCCATTTTATACTCTCCTATTAAAAAATAAAATTAAACTTCAAACAACTTAAAAACTTAGTGCTCAGCAGGCTGGTGCGCGATAGATAAATACACCACTGTGAGAATCATAAAAATAAACGCCTGCAACAATCCAATAAACATATGGAAGAATGACCAGCCCAAGCCAACCAATAAGCCCATAATTTCAGAAATCGCACCGCCCACTGATGCCATATCTGCGAAGTTATCAACAAGCAGTAATGAGGCAATCAACAAAAAAATCACTTCTCCAGCAAACATATTACCAAAGAGTCGAAACGAAAGACTTAAAGGTTTAGCAATTTCTTCAATCAGCTTCAAAACTAGGTTCAATGGAATGAGAAGCACACCCAATAGCTTCACCACAGGATTTTTAGACATCAACAACAAATTTGCAAAAGGCTGCAGCAGCAAGTCTTTCATAAAATGAACAGGTTTTAGTTTAAGCTCATAATATATAACCATAGCAAAAACAGTAAGTGCCATAGCAACGGGCAGATTTAAATCATTGGTAGGCACAGGGCGAAATGCTGGCGCACCTAATGCATGTGCCACATGACCCAAAAAGTATGCAGGCAAAATATCAAAGAAATTACAAAGGAAAATAAATACAAATACAGTCAGCGCCAATGGTGCAATAATAGGGTTATGCACAGGGAAGTTATCACGGACAGTATCGTTCACAAAGCCCACCAAAGCTTCTACTGCATTCTGAACGCCAGTCGGCACACCTGCTTGAATGCGGCTTTTGAACCAAAAAGCAAAACCTAAAATAAGGCATGCCACAAATCCCGTCACCAACATGGTATCGACATGAATTTGCATAAAAGGGTTGCGCTCGTCTACTGGAATATCTTGCTGAAAAGAATAAGTCCAATACTGTAAATGTTCAGCAATTCCACCGCTATGTTCCTCAGCTGCCAACGCACTCTCCTTCATAATAACTTTAGACCTAAAGTCTACTTTCTCTGGTTAAAAACACCCTTAGCAGAAGATACAAATCCCGCCAAATAGGCAATAAACATACCACCACAGACTGCCAAAAGGTTCATGCCAATCGCAGCCAAAAAAAACAATGCCAAAAAAATACCAACGTACCGAAAAACCGCAGATCGATAAATGGACTTCTGACTCACTTCAGTGGCAGAAAAAACTTTCGCCATCACCAAAGTGTTTAAACTTATGAGAACCCCTCCCAGTATAAAGGAACCAAAAATTCGCCAGTTCCACCAAAAAAGCAGCCCCCCGCCAAAAACCAAAACAAATAAGAACTGGTGTATTACAAGCCTCATCATCTTGGTTTTCCACAACAAAGTTTCTTGCTGCTGTTCGGTCAAATCCAAGCTAACCTCCACAAGCACCTTTGTTTGGGCGGCGATTTCTAACGAGCTTTCAAACTTTTTGCAAGCAAAAAACTTTTCCTTACACTTTTAAAAGCCCTTATTTTTGTATATATATCAAACCTTAAAGCGTTAATTCCGAAAGCTTCCAGCGCGCTTGAACATCCCAGGCTTGCTCATCATAAGGCTTGGCAGATAAACGCTTGAATGCAGCATGTGCAATCATTGCAGCATTATCTGTGCAATACTCAGGCGCTGGCACGTTAACACATACACCATATTTTTTAGCTTCCCTAATTAATTTTTGCCGTAAATATTGATTCGCCGCTACACCTCCTGCAACCAATAGGCTAGTCACCCCCTGCTCTTTACAAGCTCGCATACTTTTCTTAATCAACACATCCCCAATGGCGGCTTCCACCCCAGCTGCTAAATCACACCTAGCTTGATCATCCAATACTTCCAAATCTCGAGCTGCATACATCACTGCTGTTTTTAGCCCTGAAAAGCTGAAGTGCAAATTATCTTTTTGTAACATAGGACGCGGCAGCTTAAAACGTTTGGCATCACCATCCTGCGCCAAACGCGCAATCTCAGGCCCACCTGGATAAGGCAGACCCAATACCCGCGCTGATTTATCAAAACACTCACCCGCAGCATCATCCAATGTTTGCCCAATCACAGTATAGCTACCCATACCATCTACACGTACAAGCATGGTGTGGCCACCTGAAACCAACAGTGTGATAAATGGGAAAGCTGGTAAATCACCACTTAGCCCTGGCGCTAATAAATGCCCTTCCATATGATGAATGGGTACAACAGGGATGTGATGCACCAATCCCACTGCTCGGGCATAAGATGTCCCCACCAATAAGGCCCCCATCAAGCCAGGTCCAGATGTCACAGCAATCGCATCAATATCTTGCCAATCAGCATTTGCCATATTCATCACTTGAGCTGTTAACATAGGTAAAACACGCAAATGTTCTCGTGATGCCACCTCTGGCACTACCCCTCCAAAACGAGCATGTATTTCAATTTGAGAAGCAATGCTCTCAGATAAAACCCTGCCTTGTTTTGTATCTGTATCCCCAGCATACAAAGCCACTGCGGTTTCATCGCATGAAGATTCAATGCCTAAAATATTCACTATTTCATATTTCTCCAAACTTAAATCATGCGCCACATCACATCCAAAACATGGCGATATAAGCATCATAAGGCTCTCAAATAATGTCACAAACCTTGCAATATCAAGAAGTTCTACTATTGTTCTTCATGTATCACTTGCATATGGCATGCTAACTACTTGGAGGCTTCGATGTTACGCAACATACAGTTTGCACTGTTTTTCACAATGATTTCAATATGTTTTGGCAACCTTGCCTACGCTGCTGACACCCCTTCAAACGCTAAAGATGCCATACCTGATGCCATGCAACACCTTGTCAAAGCGCCTGATATTAACTTTGAAACCTTGCGCGACCCATTCGCATCTTATTTGGCAACATTGGCTTTACGTAGCCAGCGCTTACTTAATGCAAAGCAAGCTAAATTAGCCAATCGTAAACGTGGGGAGCTGGAAATGTTTGATTTAAGCTCCTTATCATTGGTTGCCATTTTTAAAATGGGTGAAAAAAGAGTTGCTATGGTTCAAGACAGCCAAGGCAAGGGCTATACCGTGAGCCAAGGCAGTTATATGGGCAAACATAATGGTCATATTGAAAAGATTGATGATGATACTGTCTATTTGGTTGAACAAGTCGTCAACCCAGCTGGTGATGTTGTAGATCAGCAAGTCACCCTCACACTAAAAGAAGTCAATAAATAATCATCTCGTGAGTCTGCCCAAGGAGCAGGTCATTCGCCTGTTTGAACATCTTCGTGATTTAGATCCTGAACCGAAAACTGAGCTCAATTACAGCAATAACTTTGAATTGCTTGTCGCTGTGATGCTATCCGCACAATCCACTGATGTAGGCGTGAATAAAGCCACAGCAAAATTATATCCCATTGCCAATACACCACAGGCCATATTGGATTTGGGTGAAGAGACATTAAAATCATACATTTCAACCATTGGCTTATACAACAGCAAAGCCAAGCACTTGATGCAAACCTGCCGTATGCTGATTGATTTGCACCAAGGTGAAGTTCCCAACAACCGAAAAGATCTTGAAGCACTACCTGGTGTAGGCAGGAAAAGCGCCAATGTTGTACTCAATGTATTGTTTGGTGAACCCACCATGGCAGTGGACACCCATATTTTTCGAGTTGGTAATCGCACAGGGCTTGCACCAGGGAAAACGCCCTTGGATGTTGAAAAGAAACTATTAAAGGTGATTCCAAAAGAGTTTTTATTGCATGCCCACCATTGGCTTATCTTACATGGTCGCTACACCTGCACGGCACGCAAACCCAAATGTCATGCATGCCCAATTCATGATTGTTGCCAGTGGTCTGAAAAACCGCTGGCCATATAACCCCATCAATACAAACTTTTAATTCGAAATAATGGTTAACAAGGTAAAAAACAAACCACTTCTGACTTTTGGATTACGGAACAATATGCTTACCCACGTAGATAATGTCCTACGAGGAGATGCATGCAACTGCATCTGTCCACATTGCAAAGCCCCTCTTAGAGCTAATCAGGGCGTACTTAAACAACACTATTTTTCACACCAACGGGGACTTGGTTGTTCAAATGCAATAGAAACAGCTCTGCACCTAATAGCTAAACAAGTTTTCATAGAAAACAGCTACATTATTCTACCACCGATTAAAGCTGAAGCACTAGAACAAGATATTAGCGGCAAATGGCACCACGAATCTCAATACATTTTAAAAGATTACAAGCGATTCGCAATTACTAATGTGAGAATTGAAACACACCAAGAAAATATTACTCCTGACATTATAGTATCGATTGATGGACATGATTTATTGGTAGAAATTGCAGTCACACATTTCATCGATGACAACAAGCTTAAAAAAATTAGCTCTCAAGGAATAAATACCGTTGAAATTGATCTTTCAAAAATCCCTGTAACCGCTAATTTGAAAGAAATTAAAGCTGCTGTTCTTGATGGCAAAAATAGCCAGTGGGTCTACAACTCTAAACAACTAAGCACTCTGAATAAACTGCAGCATTCACTCCAACTTAAAATCAGCAATATTAACCAAAGAATCACAAGCCAAAGACAAAAGAAACATAACATTCAAACTCAAGAAGACATCAACGCCAGCTCAGATTATTTAGACTTTCTAATAAAACAAAAACGTGTTAATCATGATAAGGTTGGCTATGACTTAAAAAATCCCCATCAAACACCTGACTTTCTAATTCAACATACTAATTCCAATACTATGTATGGATCTCACAAAGGTGTCTGGCAACACGCTATTTTTCTGCGGTTTATCCATAACAAAAAAGGTCTTATTTACGGAAGAGAAATAAAATTTGAACAACAAATATCAACATATCTTCAAGAGCAAGGGTTTAAACCTAATAGAAACAGCCACCAAAACTTTTCTTCCTCAGAAGAAGCAATAAACTTATTTATTCAGGAGCTTATTGACAACCATATTCTTATACGCTGTGGACATTTTTTATATAAAGTAATATGAGATAAACAACCTAGACTCCTAGCGTTTTTCATAAACCGAGCGTAGTCCATCCAAATATTGCTGTACACGCGTTTGCCCTTTTAACATCAATGTATCTGGATTTTCACCCAATGCTTCTAAAGATGCTTTCGCATAAGATAGTTTTTCAGCAT
>JALWPO010000072.1 GCA_026994965.1 Mariprofundaceae bacterium
CTGTATTACTTGCATGCCTTTTTCCCTCACTATCCTATGCCAATGGACTATACAATCTCTTGCATCAGGTGGAAAAAGAAGCGCCACAACTTCATATCGCAACAGCCAAAGAAGAAGCTTCCGCAGCAGGCGTCCGCATTGCCAAAAGCCAATACTGGGGTCACGCAGAGGTGTTTGCACAAACCACACACTACAATACCAACCGTTTGGTCAACGGTATTTCTTTTCCTGCCGCACTAACAAAATCACTATTCGACCAAAATACCTATGGCTATGGCGCTGCATATACCTTGCCTATTGATATTGATGGAAGAATTACCGCCAAAGTACACGCGCAAGAACACCTTCATCAAGCCGCTACTCAAAATATTCATCAAACCCGTTTATCACTATTTGCGCAAACCGTCAGCCTCTATCGTGGGTTGCAACAACTTGAAGGTGTGAAACAAGCTTTAAATGAACAGCTCAAAGCCCTAAATGGACATTATAAAATAACTGAAATATCAGTCCGCGTTGGGCGCGTTGCCGCTGTAGAGTTGTTACGCATTCAGGCAGAAATCAAATCTGTGCAAGGGCAATTGGCCGGATTAAGTGGTGATGAAGCACGTTTGCGCTCTAACCTAGCCGCACTTCTTAACACCCATCATTTCGATCACACCATCGATATATTGACCTCAACACCTGAACAAACATCAGATACAAACCATGATGACCCACTCGAACACCGCCCAGATTTGGTGGCTGCAAAAGATATTACACAAGCTGAAGATGAAAACCTTAAAGAAGCGCAGCGTGAATGGTTGCCTAACCTATCCATACGAACAGAAGCATTACGCAATCAAGGCTATACAGCACGGGGTAAAAATAATTGGAGCGTGACAGGTCAAATAAGTTGGCAATTTTGGGATGGTGGCAGACGATTTGCCAATACAGACCGCGCCCAAGCCAATCAAGAAGCCGCGCAAGAACAGCTTCGAAACACATTAAACCGAGCCCGTGCAGAACTGCAAACAGCCCGAGCCAAATGGCAAGCTGCTTCCCTACAATATCAAGCTGCAAATGCAGGGCTAAAGGCATCTAAAGAAACAGAACGTATTCAATCTGACCGTTTTTCTAGTGGCCGTATTTCGGCTGTAGATTTAATTGATGCAGAAGCTGCATTGGCACGAGCGCGAGCTGAGCAAACCAGCGCATTGGCCAATTGGTGGCTAGCCGATGATCAATTGCATTTAGCAAAAGGTGATGCCCCTACAGCATATACCTTATCCAGTAACAATACTTCAAAGCTTCATCATCAAGGGGAATAAATCATGCCAAATAAAAAAAATAGGGTGCTTCTCATTCTTTCTGTATTCCTTGTTATAGGCACAGCAGCTTTGCTCCATTCCCATCTGAAACATATTGATGATAGCCCAGCCATGGATGCTACACCTTGGGCACTGGGCACTGCACATGTGCACCAAGCAACGGTAAATCAAAGTTTCCCTGCTTTGGGGAAAGTCGTTAGTTCAACAGAGGTTCGTATTGTTCCTCAAATCAGTGGCACCGTCTTAAAAATGGGTCCTCGCGAAGGTGCTATTGTACATCAAGGCGATTTAATCGTTCATTTGGATACCCGTGAGCTTGAAGCGAATCTTGGCTCATTAAAAGCCAAACTTGCCAGTGCTGTTGCCGTTGCAAAGAACAATCTTAATGAATTGCATCGCGAGCAGCGCCTATTAAAAGAAGGTGGCTCATCTGCATCTGCTGTAGAGCAAATGCAAACCCGCGTCCATTCTGATCGCGCCAATGTACAATCGCTTAAAAAACAAATCGAATCCCTACAAATCAAACTTTCTTACGGTCATATCCGAGCACCTATTGATGGGCATGTTGCCCAACGCTTTGCAGAAGTTGGTGATACTGTATTTCCAGGCAAAGTATTATATACATTAACTGCCGAGCATGGCGGTCGTGTATTGGTTCCTGTACCTTTGGATACGGTAACCCAAATCCATGTAGGCGGAAAAGTTTTATTATCTACAGGTAACAACCAACAACTCTCCACCACCATCACACGTATTAATCCATCATTGGATAAAATGGCTATGGGTAGTTTAGAAATAGATTTGCCTGAACGACCTTTTCACTTGCCCAGTGGCGCACCCATTGCTGCTCAAGTCATCACAGCTACAAGCACAGGCTTAAGCATTCCCGCTCATGCAATCCGACCAGCAGGAGAAGGCGCACAACGTGTCGTATTTAAAGTTATCGCCAAACCTTCACCCCATATTCAACAAATACCTATTGAGATTCAACTTTGCGGAAAATCCCAATGTATTATTCAGGGTGATTTACAAGTCAATGATACTGTCGTGACTGCACACGGTAGTATATTATTACAACTACACGATGGTGACCCTATCATTTGGAATCCTTCTACTACGGTGCAACCATGAGTTTTGCTGAATCACTACTTTCCAAGCCCCATGCCATTCTTGCCACAACCATTGCTTTTGTATTTCTAGGCATCATTGGTTTCTTCGCTATTCCCACCAATTTATTCCCTGATACCAATCATCCATCCATTTCTGTGGTTGTGCAATGGCCAGGAGCGATGACAACAGATGTTGCCAATGAAGTAACCCACCCCCTAGAGGTACGACTATCCTCTATTGATGGTGTGCGGCGTGTAACCTCTACATCACGCGATGAAGTATCTGCTGTACAGGTAGAATTTGAATATGGTAATGATATCAATACCGCCGCCAATGAAGTGACCACAGAATTATCGCGTGTACGTGGCTTGCTGCCCAAAGGTATCCATGAGCCTTTGGTATTTAAGATTACAGATGCGGCACATCCAGCTATGATATTAGCGGTAAGAGCGGGTGAACATTCTGGTTTGGATTTAGCACAAGTTCGTCGCATTGCCGAAAATCAACTGCGCGATGTTTTATTAAATTTACCCGATGTCGCAGATGCCGAAGTCTTTGGCGGCCCTGTACGTCAGGTTTCCGTTGATTTGGATCGCAATCGTTTACAAGCGCATCAATTATCCATCTCTCAAGTCATTGCTGCACTTGCTGGCTCAAATATCTCACAACCAGCAGGTATGGTGTATCAAGAAAATAATCGTTTCTTACTAACAACCCAAGCTTTAGCTGCCACACCTGAAGATATTGCAGCAATTTTAGTGCCGCTAAACAATGGCTCTTTTATACGCGTTGGTGATTTGGGTGATATTGCTTGGGGCTCTGCTGATGCATCATCCTTATATCATGGGAATGGCAGCCCAGCTGTCGCTATTTCTTTATTACGTTCAGAAAAAGGCTTCACCAAACCCGTGATTGATGCTGTCGATGCCCATCTTGAAGAAGTTCAATCCCAGTTTCCCAATTTGGATATTCGCATCGCTGATACACAAGGCCGTATCATTGGTTTAACTGTCAGTAATATGCTCGATTCATTACGTGATGCTGTGATTATGACGCTTATCATCATTTTATTGTTTTTAGGCAATTCACGTGCTGCACTAGTGGTTGCGATTTCATTGCCTCTATCGTACTTATTAACCTTTGCCATTTTATGGTGGATTGGTTTTGAATTTGATATGGTAACCTTATCTGCCATTATCATTGCAGTTGGGCTGTTGGCTGATGATGTGGTCGTGGTGATGGAAAATATTGAACGGCGTATGCGCGAAATGGGTGAGCATGGGAAAATTGCTGCTGTTCGTGGGCTGGACGAAATCTTGATGGCGGACACATCAGGTACCATCAGCACTGTCTTGGTATTATTCCCCATTATGTTTATTGGAGGGTATGTTGAAACTGTATTACGCCCCTTAACTATTACCCTTTCTGTTGCATTGTTTGCCTCATTGGTTGTTTCGGTATCTATGATACCTCTATTTGCTCCCATGATACTTAAGCCTGGTGCACGAGATCCTTTGGCATGGCTACTCGAACCATTTACGCGCTATATCTTGGAACCTATGAAAAAAGGATATGTTCAACTGGTGGATTGGGGTTTAGAGCATCGCAAAGCAATTTTCTTTTTATTCCTCGCTCTTTTTATTGCATCAGCATCACAACTTCGTTTCCAAGGGCGAGAATTAATGCCATTAATGGATACAGGTATATCTCAAATCCGCTTTGAGGCCGCGCCTGATACTGATGCTAAACATATGGAAGAGCTTTTAGCGCAAGTTGAAACTAGCATTAAAGATGAGTTATCAGAAGGTTGGTTTATCTCCATGTCCAGTGTGGTCGGTGCTGAACCCGGTGTTAAATCCTTTGGTGCTGCCCGCCTGTTACAGCAAGGTGAAATTACCTTAAATATTGTGGATCGTTTTCATCGTAATCGTACATTGACCGATATCAATCATGCTATCCAACAACGGCTACATCATATTCCCGGTCTCATTTCAGCCAATGTATCGGCATTTGGCGCAACACCATTATCTTCAATTCGCGCCACCGTTGATATCATGGTAAAAGGTCCTGATCCCGCTGTATTAAGCAACTTGGCAGACCAAGTGATGGTTCGTCTAAAAGGCATCCATGGATTGACAGGCGTTGAACGCAGTTGGCAAAATCGCTCTGAACGCATCGCTTTGCATGTTGACCCCGCAAAAGCACGTTTATACGGTTTAACCGCCGCAGATGTAGCGTCTCAAGTTGCTGTGGCAGTTGGCGGATCCCCTGCAAGCAGTCTCCGTGTTGCAGGTGAAAACGCTATTCCTGTATGGGTTCGTTTAAGAAAAAACCAACGGGCTGATTTAGAAAGTATTCGAGCTATCAATATTCACACAAAAAATGGGCAATTTATTCCCTTGGCATCTTTGGCTAACCCTGGAGTAGTTACTGCCCCTACCGCACAAACCCATCAATATTTAGAACCAACTATTGATGTACTGGGTTGGCGGCAAAATGTAGCTGTCACAGCACTACATGATGAAATAATGACTGCACTTGCCGATATACAATTACCACATGGCTATAGCATGCATGATGAAGGTGAATTTAAGCAGTTGCATGAATCAGCACAACGTTTACTTAAAGCCATTGCTTTGGGTATGGTTCTACTCTACCTCATGTTGGTGGTCACATTCCGCTCATTCCTTGATCCTGTTGCCATCATGGCATGTCTTCCATTGGCTGTTATTGGTGCGGCATTTGGTATTATTCTGGGTGGGAAGTTTTTATCCATGCCTGGTCAAATGGGTTTAATTTTATTGATGGGCATTGTGGTGAACAATGGTATTTTATTGGTCGATTTTGCTAAACAAGCCATGGCAGACGGTATTGGATTACGCCAAGCCATTTTAGACTCTGTAGCAAAACGCACCCGCCCCATTTTGATGACCGCTATGGCATCTGCTGTAGGCATGATTCCGTTAGCCATGGAGTGGGCTGTGGGTATTGAGCGACTATCACCCTTGGCTTATGTCGCCATTGGTGGATTAATTGCAGGCACTTTCCTCACCCTTTTGGCTGTACCTGTGTTATTTTACACCCTTGAATCCATGCGTGCACGATGGAAAAAGTAACGCCTGTTTATTTCACTTCCATATCACCTTGAAAATGATGGGTAATGGGATAACGCCTGTCTCTACCAAATGCCCGTCGTGTGATTTTTACGCCCGGTGGGGCTTGTCTGCGTTTGTATTCTGCCAAGTTTAACATGCGCACAATACGTTTGACATCATGCTTATCATAGCCAAACCCAACAATTTCTTGACTGCTCAAACGATCCTCAATGCTGGCTTTAAGAATCGCATCCAAAATCGCATAATCAGGCAGCGTATCAGAATCTTTTTGGTCAGCTCTAAGCTCTGCTGATGGCGGTTTTATGATGGTATTTTGCGGAATGATTTCTTGCTCACGATTCAGCCACTTACACAAGGCAAACACTTGGGTTTTATACACATCTTTAAGCACAGCAAAGCCGCCTGCCATATCGCCATAAAGCGTGGCATAGCCCACAGCCATTTCTGATTTATTGCCCGTAGTAAGAAGCATACGCCCAGTTTTATTGGAAATAGCCATAAGCAACACCCCGCGCACACGGGCTTGGATATTTTCTTCGGTGACATCAGACTCTGTTTTGCCCCAAGCTGCGAATGTGTCTGCCAATGTGTTTTCAATGGCATTCACGCTATCGGCAATCGGTAGTGTGATGCTTTCTATGCCAAGATTATCCACCAAATCTTGTGCATCTTGAATGGAATGTTCGCTGGAAAACACGGATGGAAGCAATACACCCAATACATTCTCTTTGCCCAAAGCATCCACAGCAATCGCTGCTGTTAATGCAGAATCAATACCGCCTGATAATCCAAGCAATACTTGAGAGCTGCCATTGCGCAGCACATAATCTTTTGTGCCCAGCACCAAAGCTTGGTAAATTTGTTCCATATCTTTCGGGATTTCCACAAGGCAAGGGCTGGATAAATCATGGATATTGATATCGGCTTTGCCCACTTCTACAGTTTCAAACAAAGGCAATCTAAGCACAACTTCACCTTGAGCATTGGCAACATGCGAGCCGCCATCAAACACAATCTCATCCTGACCACCTACAGGATTCACATAAACCACAGGGCAAGTAAACTGCTTTGCACGCTTACATGTCAAAGCCTCGCGCTCATATTGTTTATTGATATGAAAAGGCGAAGCATTGAGATTCAACCAAATATCACAATCCAAATCAGCTTGTGCTTCAGCCAGTTCATCCGACCATAAATCCTCACACACGCCAATACCAACGTTCACACCTTTAAGGTTGAACACGCTTTGTAAACCTTCTCCAGCGGCAAAATAACGTCGCTCATCAAACACCCCATAATTGGGTAATTTTTGCTTATCATAGATACCAAGCAATCTGCCGTGTTGCGTCATAAACACGCTATTAAAAAGCTTCTCACCTTCCCGCCTTGGCGCACCAAAAACCACCACAGCTTCGCCGCTACATTGCACCATTGCACCAATGGCTTGATCCACTTCATCAAGAAATGCTTGGCGAAGCAATAAATCTTCAGGTGGATAACCTGTAATCATCAGTTCTGGGAAAACCAACATATCCACATCTGTGCCACTGGCTTGTTGCATACCTTGGTATATCAAACGTGTGTTGCCTAAAATATCTCCAACCCGTGGAGCAGTTTGCATCAATCGAATATTCATGCGGCAAGTGTATCTGTCTTCATCACTATTGTGTACGTTATTAAGCTACCAACCTAAGAAATATGCTATTCAGCATTTATCTTTAAGCTGTCACTCCGACCGAAGCGGAGGAATCTCAAGACCTCTCGACTACGCTCGAGGTGACAATACGTTGATGAAGGTGGATAGCGCAGCCAGAGAGTACCCCTTGAAGAGCATGATACATTACAAGTAATTCAATGTTCATGCTGAATAGTTACAAAATATAAAGGTAATCGCTTTGCTATTGCTGCCCTACAATCACAGTGATGGCTTCTTCAACTGTATATGTTTGCTGCTCGCCCGTGGCTAAATTTTTCAGCGTTACACGCTTTTGTTTCAATTCATCTTCACCGATAACGATAACAAAGCGAGCACCTTCACGGTCTGCCAACTTGAACTGTTTCTTAGCTGAACCACCACCTGCATGCACAACAGAAACATCATGCTGACGCAATTGCTTACCCACTTGCAAAGCATAACTTAAGGCTTCATCGCCCAAAGC
>JALWPO010000073.1 GCA_026994965.1 Mariprofundaceae bacterium
TGATGAAACTCATGCCCGCGCGCACCACTTGCATCTTCTCGATAGCCTAAACCCGCCAGCCTATCTTGCATGGTAAATGTGCAAGGCAACACCCCTGCCATTTGTGCTGTTTCGCCTTGGTTATCGCTGATGCTTTGCCCAAGCAACATCATACCACCGCACTCTGCCAATACAGGTTTATCATCTTCAACAAAAGCCTTAATAGAATCCCAACTTGTCGATTGCTCCAAGGCTGACAAATGCAATTCAGGATAACCACCCGGTAACCACAAAGCATCCGCACCTTCAGGCACAGCTTCCCCATCCAAAGGCGAGAAATAGGCAATCTCTGCGCCTTCAGCCTGTAACCATTCAATATTGGCAGGATAAATAAAACAACAAACCTTATCTTTGGCGACCACTATGGTTTTGCCATGAAGACGCGGGGCAACAGAAGAGGAGCTACCATATTGATATTCTTTGTGTCTTTGTGTCTTTGTGGTAAGAAAATCTACTTCAACATGCAAACAATCCGAAAAATCTGGTAAATCCAATTCATTGGGCATTTTTAAGCCTAAATGCCGCTCAGAAAGCTGTGGCGCATCTTTGCCCAACCATGCAACCAAAGGTGGCAATGCAAACTCTTGTAACAACTCACGCAAGATTTTGGCGTGGTTCTCACTACCAACATGGTTGGCAATAATGCCTGCAATGTTCACGCCCATGTTATCAGCTCTTGCCTTAAAGCCTTCCACCAAAGCCACGATTGAACCACTCATACCTTTGGCAGACACCACCAATAATACGGGCACATCCAATTGCTTCGCCAAATCCGCACTTGAACCCACGCCACCCACGCCTTTCAGCCCATCAAACAAACCCATCACACCTTCAATGATAGTCATATCCGCATCTGCTGATTTTTCAGCCAATAATCTTCGACTTAAATCCACGCCAACCATACGCGTATCGATATTGTATGAGGTGCATTCACATGCCACTTCATGCCACATCGGGTCTAAAAAGTCTGGACCTGATTTAAATGGTGCAATACTTTTTCCATCCGCTCTTAAATATTGCATCAAGGCGAGCGTTACCGTGGTTTTGCCACAGCCCGATTGCGTACCTGCAATCAAATAAGCCTTGTCTTTCAATATCATAGCAAGTGCAACTCAAATCTAAACATAGCAACTTTAGCCGCTTTTAAAGCAGGGTCGCCACTGGGGTGTTGAATCCATTGAAAGGCAGGATGAATATTCAAATAATCTGTCACCGCCATATCATAGGTGATTTCTACCGTAGTTTCAGCAGATGTTATCCCATGAACACGCTGATTGATTGAACTAAAACCTGCACGCGCCACGCCAATACCAAATACATCATCATGACGGCTTGGAATAAGTCCATGCAAATGCATCCCCGCGCCAATATAATTGGCGATTTCATTACGCTTTGGCTGTGTGAACCCCAATTGCAAAAATAAGCCTATATACTCACTAACTTCTTGATCAATCACGCCATACACACCTGAATCAGAGCTATATACCTTGCCATCAGGCGCAATTTTATTCGCAGTATGATGCCAAACCCCTAACTTATAGGCAGATGCACCTTGTAAGAAACCAGTTTCAGCAATCCACATCAGACCTTCTTTTCCCACATTCACAGCGCGCGTGGCTGGATCACCATCATATGTAGCCATTTTTATATAAGTATTTTCACCATGCACATCCAAACGTGCTGCCCAACCAGCTTCTGGAAATAATGATGTGGGCACATTACCTGATACATCAGGGCCAATACCAAAGGAAGAATTGAGAAACCAAGAAGCATATTCAGACACATAAAATTCGGAATTTAAATCATGCAACCCCAGCAAAATGGAAA
>JALWPO010000074.1 GCA_026994965.1 Mariprofundaceae bacterium
CTACCTATGCCACCATTGGTGGTGTGGTAGGTACAGCACAGACAATCATCTTGCGGGAGAAAGTCGATCCAATGTATGTGAACGACTTTATCACAGGGAAGACAAGCACACCTCCTCCGGGAATGAAGCAGCTCAAACAGTGGGCAGCCCCATCTGTTCTAACGGGTCTTATTGGTGGTGGGATTGCCACAGGTCTCGGTATAGAAGGTATGACCAGAGGCAGGATACTTAAAAGTGAGAAAGCTTCATCGTTTGCTCTTGGCTACGGTGGATCTGCACTTCTGGGTGGTGTCCTGAATGGTATATTCCCATCCGCTGCAATACAGAATGCTGTGGCTAAGGATCCTTCAAATCCACTGACCACAAGGGTCAACATAAAACCTCGCAGTGCTGCAAATAATCAGAGGCTCGCAGCTTCACTTATCACTTAAATTAAATAACCTTGAATTGATTTCTTAATTCCATTTCTTTTGTTTTTAATAGATCATCAAGAAAATCCTGCACATGTGCTTCAGGATATAGTGCTTTATACTGGTAATATACTGAATAGAAATGGTGATGTACCTTTTCATTGCACCGTATGTTAAGGTTACGGTATTTATCCATGGCTTAACATAGTATGAAAGTATAAAAATGTTCACATTTATTATTATTTTGACACTATATTATATATAAACTGATATTTACTAATTGATCAAAATGATCGATACGGGATACCAGAGTTTGAATGCCCTTGCGCTTGCGAAGAGTGCAGGAAAGGATGCACGGCTTTCCCTCAGGGACATAGTAGGTGAGCCTACTGTGGGGGATGCTGTAGGAGCTATATACAATCCGCAGGCGATCGGGCAGAATGTGAGTGGACAGACGCTATTGGGTAGTGAGCTGGCACACTTTTCGAAGTGGTACTTTAACCAGTTCGTTAAGCCTGCACCAGCGGGATATCTGAGAGACTTCTTTGACAGCAAGTTTACTGTAGGTCTCATAGGTCTCCTGCATGCCAAGCAGAACCTCGGGAATGGAGGAATATATGGTGGACCTGGTGCTGCTCTACATGCACAGGCAATAAGACCTATAACAGCAACTGCTTCAGCATCAACGCCATCAGAGACATGGAATGTTGCATCGGTGACTGCAGGATGGAACACTGACTTCTTCAACCTTGATATGAGCCACACATCAACAACGCCAAACCTCAACCTTGAGAAGAACGTTGAGATGATGGTCTTTGGTCTTGCTGACTTCAATACATCGCCGAAGCTGTATGAGTACCAGTTCAAGGAGAATGGAAACAATCCTCTTGGTGTGCAGTCAAGACCTCTGACCTTTGCACCTGAAGGAGATGCAATATCGCTTGAGACCGAATCGTACATAATACCAACGGGACAGAAATATACCGTTGATGTGAACTTCAGTGAGGCAGGTGCTTCTGTTCCTGTGCTTATTGGGATACAGTACGTAACCAACTACTACTACACGCAGGAGTGATCTGAATGAAGCTGAGATACGCCTTTGAGAAGAATGCAGGCACAATAACCACCTCAGCCACAGGAGCAGGGACGGTGAATGCTACCAAACTGCAGCAGGTGGCATATGCACATCTTGATGCTCCCGGGTATGTTATAACAGTGACTTCCATCAGCGGACAGGCTATCTCATTCCAGGTTAAGCAGAGTGCTGGCACGACATCCGCACTGGCAAACCCAACAGCTGCGGTATCGTTTGATCCCGGCACTATATCTATTCTGGAATACGGATACTGATGCTATATGCACCTGAATACACACAATAAAGGTGGTTTAAATGAAAATATCCTATGACGATATAGAGGAAAGGCTGTTACAGCCAAGATTCCTGATGCTGCTCGATACTGGCAGGGATCAGTATGTTGCCCTGCGGGTTGTAAGGCAGTCACTGATGCAGATCTACTATGATTTCGTTAATGATGCACCGGGATTCCTTCCGCTTGCTCCTGTGAACGGTACGGCTGTTTCCGGTCAAACGCAACCATTCATATCACAGCACAATGCCGTTAACATAAGTGAGTTGAGCATAAGCGATGCTCTTGCCATACCTAAACCGAGAACATCAAACATGCTTCAGATATTCTATGGTATAGCACCATCGTACTGCTTTGTTACACCTGAACAGCCAGGTGGTACACCTAATGCACAGCTCCCTGAAACCGCAGGGTTTCCGCAGTCAAACTATCCATATATTGCATCGCACAGCGGCTATGACTCACCGCTGTATGAGCCTTCGAAATACACAGAGCTTTTCGGCATAGCGGATGTTACCATACAGTTCACGCTTGCCAATACGGTGAGCATACCTATCTCACCAAAAATGCTCTTTGTCATAAACAACATGCTTGTTGAGCCAATCGATTCGCTTGACCTGTTCAGGAAGATGCTTGAAGGCACTGTGCCCAGAAGAGTGGTATCGGTCGGTCAGATATACACAAACATACAGTTCTCTGGAGCAACGTATGGTGGCATATCGCCTGTGAGCGCCCGGGATGTGATGTCTCCCAATGGCAAGAATGCACTCGTAAGGGCAGGATACAGGGTGTGATATTATGGAGTATGATAAATTTCAGATAGGAAATACATCGGTTGGAACTACAAACGTTCCTCTTGGGTACAACAACAGCGGTACTGTGGTGGTACCGCCTAACTACAAACTTAAGATTTCACGGTTGAATATAATAAATGCTGGTACGGCAACAGCAACCGTAACGATATCTGCGGTGAAAGGCACAGAGGTTATAAAACTCATGGAGATAGCTGCTGCTGCTCAGGGATCGCTTAATGCACTGGAGAGCACAGTATTGCTGAAAGAGGATCAGAATGTGTACATTGATGAAGGATACTACCCTGCCGCATCCATATCCACAGGCACAGGATCTGTACTCGGAGTAGGAGAGTTTATACTGGAGTGATATTATGTTTGGAACGATAGGAAATGATCTGGCAAAATACTTAACGCTGAGCTATATACCAGAGCAGTACCGATGGCTTGTTCCGATCGGTTTGCTGTTCTTCGGCATAGCAATGCTGTTTTTCACCAAACCAGTATGGAAGCTTACGATAGCAGGCATAGGGGCTGCTGGTGGGTACTTTGCCACAGAAAAGTTCGCCGCACCGTTCATAGCACCGTTCCTTCAGGCACACGGAATACCAGTGTACCTGATAGCGTTGATAGCTGCATCGCTTGCTGCTGTTGTGCTATACGTTGTGGTGAAGTTCGCAATCGCAGGTGCATTCGGATACGGTGCATTTCTGGCATATGCACATTTCTATCCGCCTGTTAGCGACAAGGATTACGTTATCGGTATATTGATTAGTGTTGTGGTATTTGCATTCGTTTACTTCCTGTATGGCAAGCTATCCATATTGCTCGGGAAGACCATAGGTACCGTTATGGTATTCTTTGCTTTGGTAAGCCTAGGAGCATCTACACAGGTTGCGGTTGCTGTGGCAATCATATTGCTGATCGTCTCCATATTCATGATGATGCATGGAAAGGAGAAGATCAGGGCACTTATTGACAGGATAAAGAAATATCTGCATGACAGGAAGGAGCGAAAGGATGTTAAGAAAGATAAAGGAGGTGTATCCATGAGCATTAAATCTGACATAAAGAAGATCAGGAAGGCACTTGACAGGCTCAAGAGGAAGGAGAAAGAGCTTGCAGAGGCAGAGAAGGAAGAGAGCGAAGACAGTGCGGACATATCGAAAGAGGAGAAGGAGATCAAGGAAGACGCACAGGACATTGTTACGCACGTTAGGTCAGATGGTACCATAGAGGAGAGTAAACCATGAGGCACATAACCAAGTTCATAATGCTGCTTTTCAAGTTCGCCTTTGAGGTAGCAGCACTGATTGAGTTCATTAACTACGTGCCTATGCCTGATCTCGTTGGCAAGACTGCATATGCTTATATGTATGCACATGGAATAACGCAGATCATATTCGCTGCCATACTGTGGTTGATAGCAACGATGATATTCATGCTGTTCCTTTACATGCTACTCAAGGAGAAGCAGGTGCTGGCACAGAAGCTCAAGGAGGAACAGCATCCTGAAAAGATAAAGCTCAACCGTGAGTTCAGGAAGTTCAAGGCATGGTCAAAGAAGATGTCATCCACTTATGGTGAAGACTGGATGTCAAAGATAGATACATTCATGTCAGCAATTGCTATGAACAAAAAAAAATAAGGATTAACCTATTAATTTCACTATTTTTTATTTCTTTCAGCCTATATAATGTCATATCGTTCCTTGCATCTCCAGATTCTGACTATTCATTCCTGCATATGTCTTTAACAGCACCGGGCATTATAGGAACAGGTGCATCATTGCTTCACCTGAAGGAGATGCATGCATTTGAGTCAGCATTCATGGTGGCAAAGAAGATTGTATCTGTGATAGGTGGTAGGTAATGGTTTTCCTCGAAGGAGTGAATGTGGATTTCATTCTGGATGGTCAGGTGGTATATTCAGGAACAACCGATGCTGATGGCAACCTATCCGCATATATTCCAGAAGGAAATGAGTATGATGTTGTATTCTCTGGTGTTGCTGCAGGTACCGTTGAGAAATGGAAACCTGCCAACCAGACGTTCGACCTTTACAGGCTATACAACTCATCCGATGCTGACCTGACCGTAGGCAATGCAACACTCAAGGCAGGATCATACATACATGTATACCCTTCATCCATACAGATAACAGCACCTCTATCAAGGTTCGTCGGATGGGCACCATCATCGCTGTTTACAGATCCAGCACAGGCATCAACATACATCAATATGCCAGCATCTGATCAGATCATAGACATAGTGCCTGAATACTACATCCTTGCAAATGTAGGAAATGGCAATCCTCTGTTTAAGATAAGCTCCATTAACCTGGAGGTGGTGTGATGGTAATAGCAACATCAGAAATACCAACATATGGAGAAAAATCCATTTACGCTGATGGATATCTATACGTATGCGGTAATACCTTAGTAAAGTATGACGCATCAACCTTATCAGAAGTGGCATACTATACACCAGCCGATACATATCCAGCGACCGCAGTTACCTATGACGGTACCTATCTGTATGTTGGATCTGGTGATAATCATCTCTACAAGATTGATCCTTCAACTATGGTACAGATATCAGAGATACCTATGCCTTCATACACCAACTATTATTCAATAGACGCGCTGGTATTTACGGGTGGAACAACACTATTTGCATTCTCACAGAACGGTGTTTATGTACAGGTTAATACATACACGGAGACGTCAACGCTTATAAAGAATGCAACAGGAACATTATCTATGGCATATGATGGAAGGTACATATATGCTCTGCGTTATGCAGATGAGATAAATATAACCAAGATTGATACATTAAATCCCGGGTCAGCAAAATATTATACTAACCTAAATTATTTTACTGGCGTGCAATCATCCATACAGTATGATGGAAAATACCTGTGGATAAATGCATATGCTCCTGTGCTGCTTGTGGTGGATCCATTAACTCTTGAGATCATAGAGGAGATAATTGTTGAGGATTCTGCGGGAAGAATATCACAGGCACTCACAGTTGGAGAGCATTATGCATATGTTATTGTGAGCGATTATGATTATGCATCACCAGCATCATCAACATATGCCAATCCTGTTGTTTACAAGTATTCAACTTCAACATTTGATAAGCTTATGGAATACAGCGGTGACAACTTTGATCAGTTAGGCTTGCTTATGGCAACGAACACTTCGGGATTGAAGCATTCAGTCTCGTGGGCATTTGCATAATCTTTTATATTTTCTTAGCATGTTATATTATGCCAGTGATATATTCAAAGGTGCTTGAAGAGGATGTTGTAAGGAGCATGAGCGATAGGGAGCTGTTGAATGCGATATACTCGTTGCTGTCAAACATTTATTCTACCATATCCGAAGAGCCTGTGCTTAAGCCTTCATCCTACAGCATGAAAACCTCACCTAATCCGAATACAGCAGAGCCTGTGCTTCCAAATGAGACCATAACGCAGAATTTTGTTATACAGAACAATGGTGCATCAGGATCAGGATCACTTCAGATAGGCGGCATGGATGAGCCAGCACTGTCAATAGCACCGGGGGCAATGCTCATATATTCGCTCATAGGATTCTCCACAGATCTGTCAAAATGGTACCAGAGGTGCAGCACTGCTTCACAGCCATATGTTGTAATGGTGCTTAATCCATGAGAGTCCCTAAAGGAATTGTTGTGGTGCTATCGCAATACGGAGGCAATGTAACATCACACCCTCTCCAGTACATAGGCACCCCAAACAGCCCGACGCCTTACGATCCAAAAACAAGCAAAAATAAGGTAACAATAACGCTTATAGGTGATTAATTATCCTTATAAGCCTGTCGATAATGTTGCTCCACCTATGGTCTTCCTTAACGTGCGGAGATTCCTTCTTAAATCCTTTATCCTTCAGGGAAAGCATTTCCTCCAGTGCGGCATTCATATCTGGCATATGCTCGAACCACCACACCGTAGGTATCCACTCATATGACTTTATGAACCTGACTGACCTGTATCCGCCTAACACTTCCCTGTGCACAGGTGTATCCGTCACAAGTGTAGGAATGCCAAGAGATGCTGCTTCTAATTCTGTCTGACCGAAGCCTTCTGATGATGATAGGTTTATGTAAACATCAGCGGAGTTATATAGCATATTGAGCCTTTCCAGAGAAGAATCATGCAGGTTATTGGCAGAATCAGTGTATGGCTTGAATATTACCTTATCTTTAGGCAATCCAAGATTTCTAACAAACACATCGTTTGCGTAGTATGAGTGAATCTGTGTATGCATATATGCGAATGCAGTCTCATCGTATTGCCTGTAGTCAGCAAGCAACTTAAGCACCAGAGGAGTTTGCTTACGCGGATCAAGAGAATATCCAACATTCATCAGCATCGTTCCCTGTGGCAATCCGAGTGGTCTGTTGTTGCGATCGATATCTATACTGCGAATACCATCGCTGACACCATGAGGCAGAAAGCCAACATTGTTGTGCTTCTTCCAGAAATGCTCCATTGCCCATCTGGTAGTGAATAAGGTAAGATCAGCATCATTCTCTATGGCATCATCGATCTCAGGAGGCATTGGCAACTGCTGTACCGGTGAGTAGTTTATCAGTACAGCACCTGCATCATGCACCATATCTATTATGTGGTGCGGAGAGTAAACAAAACTGGTGTATTGCCACAGGTCACCGAAGGATATGACAACATCAGGATTTGATTGCCTTATGGATCGCTTAAGCTCATCATCGGTTGTTGCAGGGTAGATTGAGATGCCATGAACGTTTATAGGAAAGCCTGTGTATTGCTTTGCATAGTTTATTGCCTCAAAGCCTTTTTCACTCAATCCTTTAAGCATATGGTATGTGTCCTGACCATATGCTGTTGTCAAACCGATATAATCAGAGTATATGCCTACACGCATTGTATCACTCTATGCTGGACAGTATCCTGTGCAGAAACATTATGGCATACTCCATTATGTTCCTGAAGCCGAGATATTCATCAGAGGTTTTTGGCA
>JALWPO010000075.1 GCA_026994965.1 Mariprofundaceae bacterium
GCAATACTTGTGGGAACTTGAATAAGATTATCCGAGACTTCTTTGACTGGTAATGAGTACAGACCATGGGGGCAGGGGCCTGAGATACAATCACCATTTGTAGGATTGAACTTTGCACCGTGGGTATGACAAACTAATACTTCTTTATCATCAGAAAAGAATTGGTTGGGCATCCAATCTAATGGGCTTCCCGTATGCGGGCAGTGATTTCTATAGGCGTAAACCTCCCCTCCTTTACAAATGGCAAACCCTTCTTCTTGGAGCTCAATATTGCGAGTCTCTCCGTCCATTTGGGTTTGTATGGTAACGGTTAACTGAAACGTGGTAGAGCAGTCCTCATCAGGGCGTGCAATGCTTTGCCAATGATCCACGAGTTTTTTTAATCGCGGGCTAATGTCAGCGCTTGTTGATAGGCATGTTTAGCCTCATCCCATTGCTCTTTTTCCATAAGCCACTCAGCTTGGGTTTGCCAAAATTCACTGCAAGGGCTCTCTTGAATTAAAGCTGCTAAGATTTCATCAGCGAGACCATCCAATTTTCCAGCATGCGCTAAGCGTGCCTTTAACCATTGCAAAGCAGCGGAGCTCTCTCGAGATTCTAATTTGTGAAAGGCATCAAGCGCTTCATCCTTAAGTAAATCATAGGCGGCATTGGCAATGGGTAAATCATATTCCCTTTCCAAATGGGCTAACCAGAATTTTTTCGCAGCTTTGGTATTGTTGTTTTGCAAATGATGTTCACCCAGTGCCAGTGCAACATCACTATCGCTAGGGTTCATGCGGTATGCCTTGCGCAAGTGCTCCATAGCATGCTGGGGTTCTTGGTTTGCCAATGCGAGCCATGCTTGGGCTAATTTAGGTTTGCTATAAGCCGCAGAGCGATAGCCATGCTTCCAAACCTCTTCCAAGCGTTTGACAGCTTGTTTCCAATCGCCTTCTTCCACTGTTAAATCTGCCATGCGCATTAAGGCTAATGGTGCATTAGGATGAGCCTGAAGCCATGCTTCTAAATGTGCTTTGCGTGTTGCAATATCAGGGCGTGAAGTTGCATTTGGGTCTGTGGCGATACGCGCGGCCAAAACAGTGGCAAGTTTATCCTCACTGGGTGATGCTAAAACCTGATCTGTGCTTGTTTGCGCCCCTAAAATAAGTAGATGCCTAGCCCATTCTGGTATAATGCCACGTGATTTCTTAAAGATGCGTTGACCATAATCGCCACGCATATCTAGCCATTGGGCAATGCCATCACGCAGGCGCTCTTCACGGCGCTTATGCCCCCCTATACGCAAGGTTTGCCAAAGTTGACCAGGTCCTGCCAATAGCGCTGTAATGATGCGTCGAATCAGCCAGAATATAGCCAAAATCAATAATAAACTAACAACAAAAGCACCTTGTTTGGTTTCAAATTGCCAACCAAAGGCTTCAATGATTAAGGTTTGGTGTGCCACATCAGGGAACAGTGTGAGTGAAATGGTGATAAGTAGTGCAAGGAGAAGTAAAACTTTCAAGCGCATTTAAAGCTCCCTTAACCAGTCATCAGCAGTGCTGCGCAATGTTTGAATATCATCTTGTATGGCATCAAAGTTTTCAGGAAGTTGTAATATAGGGTTACCTGATGCTTTGTCGTGTTGCACCAAATAAAGTTGTAGTTTTGCGCGCAGCTTTGTCCATGCTGCACCTGAAGGCCAATTTTCCAAATTCATATTTTGTGCAATATTGGATAGCTGTTGGCGCAGGTTAGCGATTTCTTTTTCTTGTTGGTTTTGTGAACGTTTTAAGCTGAACTGTTGACCTAGCCATGCAAGCCAAGGGTTTACATCATTATTTAGACTTTCAGAAATGATATTATTGC
>JALWPO010000076.1 GCA_026994965.1 Mariprofundaceae bacterium
CCAAAACGTAGAACCCATGCCGCCAAAGCCTCGCCCTGAAAACCCACCTAAAAAAGTTCAAGCCCCCAAACCTATACCCAAAGTAAAATCACCCACCAAACATAAAAAACATAAGGTGGTTAAGAAAATAGCGACTCATGTTCAAGACACACAAACATCCAAAACTGTGGTCAATCCTGTACATCATACTACTTCACCCAATCATGCAATGCTTCAAACACCCTCAAATATTGACCAGCAACAGAAGCAGCTACGCCAACAATATTTATCACGTATCATTGCCGCGATTCAAGCCCATAAATCATACCCTTATTCTGCTCGCCGCCGCCATCTCGAAGGGGATATTCAAGTCTCTTTTAGCATTGATGCTCAAGGGCAAATCAGTGCACTGCATATCTCTAGCGGCTCATCGGTACTCCGCGCATCCACAAAACAAGCCATTGAAGATGCTATGCCATTCCCACCGCCACCCCAACATCAAGTGATACAATCACACTTTATTATGCAATATCGATTAAAATAAATCAGCCTATGATTTGACCCTATAAATACAGCGCTTATCATCGCTGAAATCAATATATGCACTGCCTATTTTCGGAGGTTTAACCTGTGGCATCTTTATTCTCACGACTTAAAAAAGGCTTAAGTCGTAGCCGTGACAATTTATCTCAATTATTACCTTCCCAGAATGATTCCACCGAACATGTGAATTGGGATGATGTTGAGGATGCGCTCATTATGGCGGATTGCGGCCCTTCTTTATCTATGCAGTTGATTGAAAACGCCAAGAAAAATAAAAACAACCCGATTGCAGGGCTTCAGCAAGCCATGTTAGAGAAGTTCCCACAGCCCAAGCCTCTACATGAACCTACGCAACCGCCCTTTGTACTGCTTGTGGTTGGCGTGAATGGTACGGGTAAAACCACCACCATAGGAAAATTGGCAACCATGTTTCGTGCTCAAGGCAAAAGTGTACTTGTTGGCGCTGCGGATACATTTCGTGCGGCGGCTGTGGATCAACTTGCTGTCTGGGTGCAGCGTGCTGGCGCTGATATGGTGCGCCAACATGAAGGGGCAGATCCTTCAGCAGTAGCATTTGATACCATTCAACGCGGTATCGCTCGTGCTTATGATGTTGTGATTATTGATACTGCGGGTCGTGTGCAAACCGATAAAGGCTTGATGAATGAATTGGCAAAAGTGAAGCGCGTGATTGGCAAAGCCTTGGATAATGCGCCGCATGAAGTTTGGCATGTTGTCGATGGTGGCACAGGGCATAATGCCATTGTGCAAGTCGATAAGTTCCGTGAAGTGGCAGGTACAACAGGCTTGATTGTGACCAAACTCGATGGTTCCGCTAAAGGTGGCATTGTTGTGCAGCTTTCGCATACCTATGGACTACCTATTCGCTATATCGGTGTGGGTGAATCCCTAGAAGATTTAATGCCTTTTGATGCAAAAAGTTTTATTGATGGATTACTCCCTGAAACAACCTCATAGATGCTCTGCATCAGCTACAAAAGCATGGTTTTAGTTGACGGCATGTAGAAGTATTTGTAGCAATACGCCATTGCCGCTCGGCAGTTCAATAGTTTAAGCGTATTACTTATACTCATTTTAATTTCTTAGGCGAAAGTCAACCTCATTGCATTTTTATTTATTTTACTGGAGCTTTTTTTATTTATGTCATCTGAAGAAACCACAACACTTGAAACACCAACTCCTAGCATAGATTCCACAACCACAGAAACTGCTGTAAAGCCGCGCCGTGGTCGCCCTAAAAAAGTTGTCACTACAACAACGGATGAGGTTACCGAAACACCTGTAAAACCACGTCGGGGTCGTCCTAAA
>JALWPO010000077.1 GCA_026994965.1 Mariprofundaceae bacterium
CTTGCTGAAACATTGAAACGCTTTGCCGAATTTGGCGCTGATGATTTCTATCGTGGTGAAACAGCCAAACGCTTGGTTGCTGATATGAAAAAAGATGGTGGCTTGATTCGCCTTGATGATTTAAAGGCATACAAAGTGATTGAGCGCGAACCTATGCGCTTTCACTATCAAGGTTTTGAGTGGGTAACCGCAACCCTGCCTTCATCAGGCGGCATCACCTTAGCTGAAACGCTGGGCATTCTGAAAGATGATAAACTGGATAAGCTCTCCGAGGTGGATAGAACCCATTTAGTGATTGAAGCCATGAAGCTGGCATATAAAGACCGTAATCAATATTTGGGCGATAGTGATTTCGTGGATATTCCAGATTTACTCAACCCCAAACGATTAGAAAAACTTCGTGCCAACATTGATATGAACAAAGCTACACCCTCTTCCAGTTTTATGGCTGACCCATCGGGTAACGGTGTGGACACCACCCATTTTTCCATCATCGATAAAGAAGGCAATATGGTTGCCGCTACGCTCTCGATTAACTACGGCTTTGGCTCAGGCTATGTTTCACCAAATACTGGCATTTTAATGAATGATGAAATGGATGATTTTGCAACCCAAGTCGGTAAACCCAACGCCTATGGTTTGGTACAAGGCAAAGCCAATGCTGTTGCCCCGCATAAACGTATGCTCTCATCCATGAGCCCTACATTTATTCTCGGCAAAAACAGAGTATTTGTGGTCGGAACACCCGGCGGCTCACGTATTATCAGTATGGTTTTACTGGCTGGTTTAGAGTTTATGCAAGGCGGTAACGATGTGTCCGCATGGATAAACAAGCCACGCTTTCATCATCAGTATTTACCTGATGTAGTGCAACATGAAAAAGGTGCGTTTAGCCCTGAAGTATCCAAGCAACTTCAAGCCAAAGGGCATAAACTCAAACCTATGCGGAATTATGGTAATATGCAGGCAGTGCTTTGGGATAGAAATACTGGACAAGTCTTTGGCGCATCAGATAAGCGCGGCGAAGGTTTGACCAAAAGCACACAAAAAAGGTGATCCTGATGTTAAAAACACTTCAAAAAGTATGGGCAACAAGCCCCAAGAAAAAAGACATTAAGCAAGATATTACACTGGCTGTGGCCACACTTATGGTCTTTGTGATGCAGCAAGATGATGTACTTGATGACGCGGAATACCAAGAAACATTAGCCATAATTCAAGAACACTTCGGCCTATCTAAAATAGAAGCTGAAAAAACTATTCAACGTGCCACTTGTGCGGAAAATAATGCCAATGACTTGTATCAGTTCACATCACCATTGATTCAAGCTTACTCGCAAGAAGAACGCATTGATATTATTCGCAAACTATGGCGTATTGCTATGGCTGATGCACATATTGATCCTCATGAGGAAGCCTTGATTCGTAAAGTTGCAGAATTGATTGGCGTGCATCACCATCAATTTATTGATGCAAAAATCGCTGCCCGCAGCGCCTAGTTAGAGTGTCCTCTGTAACTTATTTCACATTGTTTCCGCCACAGATAGGCACAGATAAAATGTCACCCCGAACGTAGTTGAAGGATCTTTGGGGTTGCGCATCGAACAAGATTTCTCCAGTGCGAAGCCTGCCTGTGGTACAAGGTCGAAATGACCATCTTCCCCTTGCTATAGCTGCGCCGAAACAAAAGGTGGAAGAAGGGATAAAAGCAAAACACCTGCTTTGTTTTGCGCCCGATTTCCAGCTTTGGTGAGGATATACGCAGCTATTTCAGGGGACAGCTTTTTGGTTCGTTTTTGGCTGCCCAAAAATGAACATAGAGACTAACAGCAGAGTTTCACAGAGGGA
>JALWPO010000078.1 GCA_026994965.1 Mariprofundaceae bacterium
AAGGTGTGCTGCATTTGAATATGGAAATGGCAGTCACCGATGAAATGGTGAGGATTGCATGCGCATTAAAGCCTCAAGCGGTATGTCTTGTGCCTGAAAAGCGTGAAGAGTTGACGACAGAAGGTGGATTGGATGTGGCAGGGCATATTGACCGTATGAAAGATGCTGTGCAAAAGCTCTCTGCTTCTGGCTGTAGGGTATCGATGTTTATTGACCCTGCGCAAATACAAATTGATGCCTCTCAAAAGATTGGTGCCCCTGTGATTGAATTGCACACTGGGCACTTTGCAAACCTTGAAGGTGATGCGCAACAATGTGAATTAAAAGCGATTGCTGATGCAGCCGCCTATGCAAAAAGTTTAGGTTTAATGGTGCATGCAGGGCATGGGTTGACCTTAGAAAACACACCTGCAATGGTGAATATTTCCGAAATTGAAGGTTTGAATATTGGGCATGCGATTGTTGCAGATGCTGTATTTAAAGGTTTGAAATGCGCGACTGCTGACTTTAAAGCATTGATCAAGCGCGATTAGTATGATTGTTGGTATTGGTATAGATAGGGTGGGCATTTCACGTATCCAGCGTGCATTAAAGCGATTTCCTCATCATTTTGTACAGCGTATTTATACACCAGAAGAATATCAATTGGCGCAAGATAAAGGTGTAGCAAGGCGTTTAGCTATGTTTTTTGCTGCCAAAGAAGCTGTGTCCAAAGCTTTGGGCACAGGGTTTATAGGTTTTGGTATGCGAGATATTGAAGTGATGTATGAGGCTTCGGGTAAACCATACATTGTCTTGCATGGTGGTGCAGATACAAGAGCAAAATTATTGAATATTGAACATATCCATCTATCCCTAACCGATGATGAGGATGTGGCTATGGCTTTTGCTGTGGCTGAGAGTTTGTAAGACTTATGCCCAGTCATGAGTTTGATTGTATTGCGCAATATTTTGTAAACAAAGCCAATTATACGGATAAACATACGCAATTATCCAATGGGGATGATGCCTCAATACATAAGCTTATGGAACATCAATCATTGGTGGTCAGCACCGATACTGCTGTGGCGGGTGTGCATTGGCCGCATGATTTTCCCTTGGATAAGGCCGCCGATAGAGCTGTATGCGCAGCTTTATCTGATTTGGCAGCGATGGGTGCAAAAGCAACTTGGGCATGGGTATCTGTAGTCGCACCAAATACTTTAGCTTTAAAAGACATTGGGCAAGGGGTAAGTGATGCGCTCAATCGCTACCAAGTTGAGCTTGCTGGTGGTGATACAGTAAGTGCAGAGACTGTGGTTATCAGTATAACCGTTGCCGGTGTTGTGGATGAGGGCGCTGCTATGCAACGCAATCAGGCCAAAGTGGGTGATCAAGTATGGCTGCTTGGCAAACTTGGCTATTCAGCCTTGGGATTGGAGCAATGGCTTGCTGGCAAAAGAGATGGAAAATTTGTGCCTTGGTTCAGTGATATTGTGCCCAAATTAGAGCAGGGCATTATGTTAAGAGAAGCTGGGGTTCGCTGCTGCATTGATGTGAGTGATGGGCTATTGCAAGATGCGGGTCATCTTGCCAAAGCATCAAATGTTCAACTGAAGCTTGATATATCACATTGCCCTGATTGGGATAGCATATGTGATTATGTAGGCGAGGAGAAGGCACAACAGTTGATGTGCTCTGGTGGTGAAGATTATGCACTTTTATTCACAGCACCTGCGAATCAATCGTGGGATGAATCCTTTGCAAGTTGTATTGGCGTATGCACGCAAGGTTCAGGTGTACAAGCAAACATACAAGGTAGAGATGTAGATGTGAGACAAACAGGATATAAGC
>JALWPO010000079.1 GCA_026994965.1 Mariprofundaceae bacterium
GTATTGTTAAACTCATATCTATGACGATGGCGTTCTCGAATCTCTGTTTGCTGATATGCATCAAAAGCATGCGTGCCTTCAATCACTTTACATGGATAACCACCCAAACGCATGGTTCCACCCAAATCATCATCACTGCTACGCTGTACACGCGCACCTTCTTGTTCCCATTCTGTCATCAATGCAATTACGGGGTGTGTCGCACGTTCATCAAACTCACTGCTTGTCGCGCCTTGTAAGCCTGCTACATGCCGAGCAAATTCAATCACAGCAAGCTGCATACCCAAACAAATACCCAAATAAGGAATCTGATTTTCTCGTGCATAGCGAATGGCAATTAACTTGCCTTCTGTTCCACGTTGACCAAAGCCACCTGGCACAAGAATACCATGCACATCATCCAACACATCACAACCCGAAGATTCCAATGTTTCTGCATTGATATACACAATTTTAACACACACATCATGTGAAATTCCACCATGCTGCAAAGCTTCATTCACAGATTTGTAGGCATCGGGTAATTCAGTATATTTACCCACCATAGCAATACGAATTTCCGATTGTGGTGAGCGCACTTTAGCGCAAATATCTTCCCAAACTGATAAATTTGGCTCGCTATCTTGCATATGAAATTGTTTAAGAATAAGCCCGCCTAAACCACCTTCACGCAAAGTCATCGGTACAGCGTAGATTGTATCCACATCTGGCACATCAATAACAGCATGCTTAGGAACATTACAAAACAGGGCAATTTTATCTTTTTGCGATTGTGGAATGGGATGCTCAGAGCGACATAAAAGCACATCTGCTTGAATACCAATTTCACGCAGTTTTTGTACGGAATGTTGTGTTGGTTTGGTTTTCATTTCACTCGATGCCGCTACATAAGGCACCAATGTAAGATGAATAAACGCTGTATTTTCTTTACCTAAATCAAAACGCAGCTGACGAATAGCTTCTAAAAAGGGTTGTGATTCAATATCACCTACTGTTCCACCTACTTCCACAATAGCAATATCCACATCATCTGAACGCAAGGATAATACAGCATCTTTAATCGCGTTGGTAATATGTGGAATCACTTGAACAGTCGCACCCAAATAATCACCGCGACGCTCACGACGAATCACTGATTCATAAATCCGACCCGTTGTAAAATTAGAGCGTTTGGACATCTGCGCATGAGAAAATCGCTCATAATGCCCTAAATCAAGATCAGTTTCTGTGCCATCATCGGTCACAAAAACTTCACCATGCTGATAAGGACTCATAGTGCCCGGATCAACATTAATGTAAGGGTCGAGTTTTTGCATGGTTACAGTCAATCCCCTAGCCTCAAACAAAGCCGCTAAAGATGCTGCTGCAATGCCCTTACCCAGTGATGATACCACTCCGCCAGTAACAAAAACGAAACGTGTGTTTGTATTTATTTTACTATTCATAGACGGGCGCGAACCGTATCAGAAGCAGCCCCTTCTTGCCAATGAATATGCATCATGACAACCATACTCTAGCATTGCGGAACATACGCAACCAAGCACCTTCTTCATGTTCGCGCTCTGGGTAGTAAGAAAACTGTGTGTTCCTAAATAAACGCTCAGGATGCGGCATCATAATATTAAAGCGACCATCTGCTGTGGTAAATCCAGTTAGTCCATCAGGCGAACCATTAGGGTTATACGGATAAGTATTGGCAGGTGCGCCACTTGCATCCATATACCGTAAATATGCAGAAGCTTGTTGCTGTTGCTCAGGTGTTGCAAATGTAGCCTTACCTTCACCATGCGCCACAACCAGCGGCAGTTTTGAACCTTGCATGCCTTGCATCA
>JALWPO010000080.1 GCA_026994965.1 Mariprofundaceae bacterium
TACCCACAAAACGGGATGAAGACTGGAAATATACCGATGTTTCACGTCTAAAAGATATGTTGGATGCCAGCGATTCTGATACCAACTTGGATATTTCAGGTGTGGGCATGACTGATTTGGATGCTTATCGTTTGGTCTTTATCAATGGTGTGTTGGACCATAGCCAGTCCATCTTACCTCAAGGTGTTGATATTCAATCCATCACCACACTGGATGCTTCAGTCTTGCAAGATTCAAACTTGCTTCAAGTGCATGCTGATGCTCCACTATTCAATGGCTTTAATGCACTCAATGCTGCCAAAGCCAGCGATGGTGCTGCGGTTTGTTTGGCGGATAATACTAAACTCGATAAACCCTTATATATTTTGCATATCAGCAATCAAAATAATGCTGTACGCCATGGCTTGATGCTGGGAAAACACGCAGAGGCAGAAATCATTGAACACTTTATCAGCTTGGGTGAAGACAAAGCTTTGAGCAATGCAACCACGGCTATTATTTTGAAAGATGGCGCGCATTTGGAGCATTCACGCTTGCAGCAAGAAGGCGCGAAACAATCGCATGTCGCTCGTGTTGAAGTGAAGCAACTGGCGAACTCATCCTACACCTTTCATGGCGTAGAGTTGGGCGGCATATTATCGCGCACAGATGTGGTTGTGGATTTACATGAGCAAGGCGCATCATGCAGCTTGAATGGTTTGTTTGTCTTGGGTGGTAGGCAGCATGTGGATCACCATACCCGCATTGACCATACTGCTCCGCATTGCGTGAGCCGCGAAAATTATCGTACGGTTCTGGATGGTCGCTCTCATGGTGTGTTCAATGGTAAGGTGATGGTGCATAAAGGTGCTGCGCAAACCGATTCGGATATGCAAAATGGAAATATCTTGCTTTCTAAACATGCGGAAATCGATACCAAACCTGAACTCGAAATTTACAATGATGATGTGAAATGCGCGCATGGTGCAACCATTGGTCAACTTGATGATAAGCAGCTCTTTTATCTTCGTTCTCGTGGTATTTCTGAAGAGTCCGCACAAGAATTATTAACCTTTGCTTTTGCCGATGAAATTTTAGCTGGCATGAGCAATCAAACGGTTCGTCGTTATGTGGAAAAAGCTGCCTTCGCTAAGCTACCGCACAGTGACGACTTAGAAGGATTGTTAGCTTAATATGAAAAACCACCAAGACACAAAGACACCAAGGGTTGTAGGTAATTTTATACAGCTATGTTTTGATAACTTTATATTTTCTTTGTGTCTTCGTGTCTTTGTGGTTCCCAAGGTTTAAAAATATGAATATTCAAGAGATACGCAAAGATTTCCCTACCTTGCATCAAGACGTGTTTGGTCATCCGCTGGTGTATTTGGATAATGCAGCCACCACGCAAAAGCCGCAGTGCGTGATTGATACGATTCAACACTACTACGAAAAAGATAATTCAAACATCCACCGTGGTGTGCATTCTTTATCAGAACGCGCCACCAAGGATTATGAAGCAGCGCGTGAAACCATTCGTGATTTCTTTAATATTAAATCGACCAAAGAAGTTATTTTTACCCGTGGTACAACCGAAAGCATCAATCTTGTCGCATCCTCCTGGGGTGGTGCAAACATTGGCAAAGATGATGAAATCTTGATTACACATATGGAACATCATTCCAATATTGTGCCTTGGCAAATGCTCTGCGAGCGCGTTGGAGCAACGCTTAAAGTTATCCCCATGAATGAAGCGGGCGAATTGGATTTGGTTGCTTATGCTGAGTTATTAAACGAACGCACCAAACTTGTTGGCGTGGTGCATATGTCCAACGCTTTGGGCACGATTAA
>JALWPO010000081.1 GCA_026994965.1 Mariprofundaceae bacterium
CTTGCTATACATTATGGATGTACAAACGTGTGGCTATGGGCGATGTAGTCAAAGAAGAAGTTAAAGCCATGCCTGATATGAGTTTGCGAGAGTTTATGTATTTTGTGCCATTGATTGCATTGGTATTGTGGATGGGGTTTTATCCAGCTCCTGTATTGGATATGATGCATGCATCGGTGGCTCATTTGGTTGAGCAAGCCACATCCAGTAAACTTGCAGATGCAGCAATGATTGCAGAAAGCGCTGCGGCGCACCTAACAGGACATTGAGGTAAAACATGGTAAATGTAACGTTCCCATTCCCTCAGCATTTAGATGTGATGCTACCAGAGATAATCATTGCTGTGATGGCAATGGTACTACTTATGTGGGATTTGGTTTTACCCAAGGCTAAGAAGCATTGGATTGCTTATATCGCCATATTGACATGCATAGTGACTGCTTGTGTGACTGTACAAGTCAGCAGTGGACAGCCTCTGACAACCTTTTATGGCTACTTTGTATTGGATCCATTCGCATCCTTTGGAAAGGTTTTGATGCTTTTGGCAACTGTGTTTGCAGTGATTTTGTCTTTAGAATATATGAAAGATGAAGCATATATGGGTGAATACTATTGTCTGATGCTGTTTGCTTTGTTGGGTATGATGCTGATGGCATCATCCAATAATTTTGTAACGATGTATTTGGGCATGGAGCTCATGGCTTTAAGTGTTTATGTACTTGTTGGTTATCAGCGCAATATTTTACGTTCATCTGAAGCAGCACTGAAATACTTTATTTTAGGGGCATTATCATCGGGCATGCTGTTGTATGGTGTTACATTCTTATATGGCATGACTGCAAGCTTTGATTTTGTCACGATAGGAAAAGGGTTAGCAGATGTAGGCCATGAAGATTATGGCGTAGTGATGTTGGGCATGGTTTTTGTGTTGGCTGGTCTAGCCTTTAAAGTTTCGATTGCGCCGTTTCATATGTGGACACCAGATACCTATGAAGGTGCGCCAACGCCAGTAACAGCATATATTTCAATTGCGCCAAAAGTGGCTGGATTTACTGTATTCATGCGGATTTTGCATGATGCTTTTCCTGCTATTCAAGTGGATTATACCTCTATTCTTGTTGTATTGGCTGTGCTTACGATTGTTGTGGGCAATGTGGCTGCTATTGCACAGCGCAATATCAAACGTATGTTGGCGTATTCAACAGTTGGTCACGTTGGTTTTATCTTGTTAGGGCTGATTGCAGCCAATGAAGCAGGATATGCGGGTTCTTTGGTTTATCTTACTGTTTATCTGTTTATGAATATCGGCACGTTTACAATTATTATATTGATGCGTAGAGATAACATACAAGGTGAGCTGCTGGATGATTTCGCAGGGCTATCTAAAGTACGACCAGGGTATGCTTTAGCTATGGGCTTGCTGTTGTTTTCGTTGGCTGGTGTTCCTTTTCTCGGTGGCTTTTGGGCAAAATATGCGGTTATTGTTGCAGTGATAGGGGCTGGGCATCTTTATTTAGCACTTGTAGCGATTATTTTTTCAGTGGTGGGAAGTTTTTATTATTTGCGCGTCATTAAATACATGTATTTTGATGATCAACGTACGGAGTTTAACTTTCTAGAAAGTAGATTGATGCAAATGACTGTGATTATAGCAGCACTTGCAGTGGTTGTGATTGGGGTATATCCAGAGCCTGTTATGGTGGTGTGCAAACAGGCATTAGTGGGTCTAATCTAGTGATTTAACGGTATATTTTGATATACCTCATGTGAAAGAATATTATTTTTCTTGAATCATGGAAGGTTTGACGTTAGAAAGCGCG
>JALWPO010000082.1 GCA_026994965.1 Mariprofundaceae bacterium
TTTGGCAACCCAAAACTGGGCACAGTTTTGATGCAATGTCATCAAAGCATCGCTATTGATTTGCCGCAAAAGGCATTGATTTGGCAAGATGAAAAAGGGCATGTTTGGTTGAGCTACAATAACCCTGAATATCTATTGAAGCGCCATCATATTCAGGGTTGCAAAAAAGTCGCATCCAAAATAGCCCATGCCTTACATCATTTTGCCCTTGCTGCTACTGCTCAATAAGCTGCTTTACAGCATGCAACTGATGCTCATTAAACACATCTATGCCATGCTCAAGCAATAACCTAGCTGTGATTCCTTGCCCTGCTATTTTAATACCTTGAAATGTACCATCATTGATTTGCGATAATCCGCAAGAAGGACTGCCTTCTTTCAAGATAGCAATACGAATTTGATGCTTTTTACACAATGCCAATGCCTTATGTGCGCCCAATATAAAGGCTTGAGTTACATCTTCCCCTTCAATATTCACAACATGATGGCCTTGAATCTCCGCCGCTGCACGCGGCACACTCAAGCCTCCCTCAACCTCAGGGCAAAAGGTAATCAAGCGTCCTTGCTCTTGCCATGTGCTTAATAATGTAGAACCCACTTTTTTCGTTTGCCCATCATAGCGAACACGCGCACCTAATAGGCATGAAGAAACCAATATCTTTTGCATACTTTAAAATCTAACAGGCAGGCATTAAAATACCAAGCCCACCCTATTTGTTGAATATACTAAAGCATACGCATATGCTGATCTGACCAAGTCATGGCAGTTGTGTGCAAGTTTAACACATCACGAACATCTAATTTGCCGAACTTATCTTTATCCCAAATAATTTCAGACCATCTTCCCAATTCCAAATGACGCACCAATTGTAATTTGAAAGACATATCAGCCCTATCTGATAAAAGCGCATCATGCACTCGCTTGGGCAACACCATATTTTCAATCGCCTTATCCATGGGCAAATCCAAAAGTGCGTCCAAAATAGAAAACATCCCCAATAAAAAATCATCACCAGCTTCATCTTCGTGCAAAGCCTTAGCCAAACTCTCTAAGAAGTAACCCCTGTATAGGGCTGTGCGAATCAACTCTGATGGTTTATCCGAACCCAGTGTGGATAATGATAATAAAAGTAACCAACGCTGCACATTACGCAACCCCAGAAGCACCAAAGCTTGCTCAATAGATTCCACCTCTTTTCGCAACGCAAATGCTGCCGAATTGACATATTTTAATAGCCTATAAGATAAGCTCACATCTTGTTTTACAATGCTTTGAATATCTTTTACATCATCAGTGGTAATCACTTTTTGCAAGGCGCGTAAAATAATCGCTTTGGAATCTGGCATAGTTTTATCTCGAATAACTTCTGGTTTACAAAAGAAGTAGCCCTGAAAATAATCAAACCCTAAATCATAGCAAAGCTTATATTCCTCATACGTTTCAACTTTTTCTGCCAGAAGCTTTACGTTAAACTCTTTTAGAATGCGCACATCTTCCGCCAAATCGTCAACCATAGGCACTTCTACTTTAATCACATCTGCCAATTCAGCCAAGGGCTTTAAATCTGGCGCATAGACCACATCATCCAGCATGATATGATAACCTTTTTCTTTTAGAGTTTTACAAGCTTCAATCACTTCTTCTGTCACAGGCACAGTTTCTAAAACTTCTATACTCACCTTGCTGGCAGGTAGCACATGAATCATCCCACCAAGCAAGAAACTGGTAGAAGCGTTGATATGTACCATTTTGCCATCTGATATATGATCCAAGCCGATATCCATAAGCGCAGACACCAAAACCTTTGATGTC
>JALWPO010000083.1 GCA_026994965.1 Mariprofundaceae bacterium
CATCAGTATCCGAAAACTCTGGATTGATTTCATCCATTTCATACACAATATCATAAGGCACATCAGCTTCTGCCAAGAGCACATTCATATGACCCGGCATACGCCCTGCCACAGGATGAATCGCAAACTTCACTTCAACACCCTGGCTCAATAAAATATCAACAACTTCTTTAAGCGCATGTTGCGCTCGCGCTACAGCCAAACCGTAACCAGGCACAATCACCACACTGCGTGCATTTTTCAACAAGAACGCAGCATCTTCTGCTGCACCCGATTGAACAGGCCTATCTGTTTGCGCACCACCCACACTTGCTGCAGGTGCATCACCACCAAAACCGCCTAACAACACATGGAACAAAGAGCGGTTCATAGCTTTACACATAATATACGAAAGAATAGCTCCAGAAGAGCCCACCAATGCACCTGCTACAATCAGCATATTATTGCCCAAAGTGAAACCAATGCCTGCTGCCGCCCAGCCTGAATAAGAATTAAGCATGGATACAATCACAGGCATATCTGCCCCGCCAATAGGGATAATTAAGGTGACTCCCAACACCAAGGCAATGCCCAACATGATTAAAAATGGCATCCATGCCGTATCCAGGCAAAACATCACACCCGCACCTATCATCAATACACCCAACACCAAATTCAATAGGTGCTGACCAGCAAACGTCACAGGTTTTCCAGAGAGCAAACCATGCAATTTACCAAAGGCAATCAATGAGGCTGTGAATGTAATTGCGCCAATAAAAGTGCCTAAAAATAGTTCTATACGACTGGCAACATGCAAACTTCCATTCGCATCTGCAATACCATAACCCACAGGATTATAAAATGCTGATACTGCAATCAATACTGCCGATAGACCCACCAACGAATGCATAAAGGCTACAGTTTGCGGCATATGTGTCATGGGGACTTTTCTTGCTGTAACACCACCAATCAAACCGCCCACAGCAATAGCCGCAAAAATCCACGCATAGTTTTGCACAGCATCCAATTGCAAGGTCACCACCACGGCAAGCAATAAGCCAACCATGCCAAAAATATTACCTTGACGAGAACTCTCTGGTGAAGACAAGCCTTTGAGAGCCAAAATAATTAAAACGGATGCCACCAAATAAGCAAGCACCACCATATTTGCGGATAACATCTATCTTCTCTCCTTACGAGCGCTTCTTAAACATCGCAAGCATGCGTTGTGTCACCATAAAACCACCAAAAATATTCACCGCTGCTAGACCCACGGCAATCAAGCCCAACACAGTGGCAAGATTCATCTCCAATCCGCCAGATGCAATAATGGCTCCAACAATCACAATACTAGAAATCGCATTGGTCACGCTCATTAAAGGCGTATGCAATGCTGGGGTAACATTCCAAACCACGTGATAACCCACAAAAATAGCCAATACAAATACTGAAAAAGACATCACAAATGGATCTGCTGCTTGTGCCGCATGACCAGCATGCGCTGCTGCTTGCAATGCAGTATTACAATCTACGCCTTCACACATAACCTACCCCTTTTTATCCAATAAATCTGGCTTTAAAAATTCGCCATCACAACATATCAATGAAGCAGCAATCACTTCATCTTCCATATTAATATCCAAACTCACATCTTGATTATCTTCTGAATTTGACTTCAACATAGGCGAAATAAAATTAAACACATTACGGGCAAACAATTGACTGGCATCGGTCGCCATCAAGGCTGGAATATTACTCGTACCGATAAGCGTAACCCCATCTTTTACCCAAACTGCATCTTTTTCTGTGAGCGGGCAATTGCCACCAGCTTCAGCCGCCATATCCACAATCACACTACCTGCCTTCATTTTTGCCAAGGTTTCTTCGGTTATCAAAACTGGTGCTGGGCGACCTGGAATCAAAGCCGTTGTAATCACAATATCTGCCGCTGCTGCATGTTTAGCAATTAAATCAGCTTGTTTTTGCTTGTATTCATCGGACATTTCTTTGGCATAACCACCCGCATCTTCACCATCTTCATCATCAACGGGCACTTCAATAAATTTTGCGCCTAAACTTTCAACCTGCTCTTTGGCTGCGGCACGAACATCAAACACTTCAACCATAGCCCCCAAGCGCCGTGATGTAGCAATAGCTTGTAAACCTGCCACGCCAGCACCCATCACCAATACTTTGGCAGGCTGCACTGTACCTGCTGCTGTCATCAACATAGGCATAAATGATTTGTAATGCTCCAATGCCAGCAGCACGGCTTTATAGCCTGCAATATTGGCTTGCGATGAAAGCACATCCATGCTCTGCGCCCTTGAAATACGCGGAATCATTTCCAAACAAAAACAATTGAGTTGAGCCTGATTATATGCCGATAATAAAGGGTTGGAGAAAGGAGAAAATAAAGCTACAACTGTGGTATTAGCATCCAAAGCATCCATCTCTTCTTGCGAGGGCGCACGCACTTTTAATACCAAATCCGCGCCTTTGCATGTGTTGGCAAATGAATCCGCCAAATTTGCTCCCGCTGCAACAAATGCAGCATCATCGATGTTTGCCGCTTCACCAGCACCTTGCTGCACCACCACTTCACAGCCTGCATCAATGAATTTTTTTACTGTTTCAGGTGTTGCTGCAACACGTGTTTCATAAGCCGAAGTTTCAGTAGGAACAGCAATGCGCATCAGGAATCTCCCTTACTCAATAAACAAGAAAGCAGAACTTTAAAGCCACCCCCATGTTTTACAAGCACAAGGGTACACAACGCACTGCATCAGGCTTGATTGTGGGTGTTTTAAGTTCAATCAGTTCTGATGCAGGCACAAACACATGCGCATAAGCAAAGGCATCTTGATCAAGTACATCGCCATCATACATAAGTATATCCAAATCTAATGTTCTCGGTTTCCATGAGCCTTTGGATCTATCCCTACCATGCGCATCTTCCAATTTCTTCAACCATTGCAATAAGACTTCTTGGGCTGGAACATGCGTTAATAAACAGCACGCATTTAAAAAATCATCCCCATCCATACCCACCGCTGCGGATTGATACACCTTGGAGTAACATACCTTTGGAAACGCTTCTCGAATTTCGCGTGCGGCACGTTGCAAATGCATTTCAGGCTCAATGTTTGAACCCATGCCGATTAATGCTGTTGTCATATCATCGCTCACGTTCAATCCGTACCGCAACATTTTCCGAACCACGCACCGCCCCTGGCTTGGACATTTTAAGACGCACACGCGGCACAGAAAATTCCTGCAAAATAATTTGAGCGCAATGCTCAGCCAAAGCTTCAATCAACCCAAAACTTGCATTTTCTACATAATCAATCAAACGTTTGGATACTGCTTTATAGTCCAGCGTATCTGCAATATCATCAGTTTTACCTGCTTTTGAAATATCCCAATCCATTTCAATATCAAGCCGAACGGTTTGCCTGATTTCACGTTCCCAATCATAAATCCCAATCACTGTACGAATTTCTAAGCCTTCAATTAAAACCACATCATATTTTTGCATAAACACCCTCTTTACCTATGATTCTATCATTTAAGCTTGACACACTCGCCAACGCTAACAGTATGCGCCGCCTTTTCGAATGGGAGTGATGACATGTCTGTGAATATCATTAAAACCACCAATGAAATTGTTTCCTGCTCGGATAATGGTCAGCATCCATTGGTATATATCAACCTTAAAGATGGCAAAGGCAAATGCCACTACTGCGGCCAATGTTTCGTATTGGTTCAACCTGAAGATAAAAAAGCAGCTTAATCATTAAGCACTTATGAATTACGCGAGGAGGCTTGGGTTTGCCTAACCACCTCAAATAATGCCACACCTGTAGCCACAGAAACATTCAACGATTCAACCTTGCCTGGCATGGGAATGCGCAACAACTGATCACAAGATTCACGCACCAATCGGCGCATGCCTTTGCCTTCTGCACCCATCACAATCACATTTTTACCGCTGAATGATGTTTGATAAATATCAGATGATACTTCACCTGCCAATCCAGAAACCCAAAAGCCAGCCTTTTGCAATGCCGCAATTGTGCGTGCCAAATTGGTAACCTGCAAAATAGGCAAGCGTGATAATGCCCCACATGCACTTTTTGCAACCACAGGAGAATCCAAGCTTGCAGCATGATCTTTAGGCACCACAACGCCCACACAACCCGCAGCCTCTGCTGTACGCATACATGCGCCTAAATTATGTGGGTCTGTAACTTGATCAAGCAGCAATACCAAAGCATCTTCAGATGAGGAGACCTGCTGCAACCACACTTTAAAATCTACAGTGTGCTCAGATTGCATGCGTGCAATCACTCCTTGATGCGCAACCCCATCAGCCAAACGTTCCAAGGCTTCTCGTGGCACAAAGGAAACTTTGATGTTGGATTTTTTTGCCAAATAAACCAGCTCATTCAAGCGCGGATGAATTTTACCTTTAAGCACCAAAAGCTCATCCAGATTTTCACCTGCATCCAAGCCATGCTTTACAGCATGAATACCTGCCAACACACGCATACTTTCATTCCCCCTAAAACTCACATATCATCCAACTATGATGATAAATTCAAGGGATAACAAACAATAAAAATCTATGCCATAAAATATTAAAGGAGTTCTTCTTCTTTTCGTTTCAAACGAATCATCTCTCTATGCCTACGAAATACATATTTCGCCAAGGTATCTTCTTCTTCATGACAACGAAAAATAAACTGTACGCCAATCAACGGTTGCCCTGCATCATTCTTACGCACCCACATCACATCACCCAAAAGCTCTAATACTGTAGGGGGAAAAGCAGGCAACATCATGGTGATAAAAATAGGATCCCCTTGCCGATAACGCTCATCACTCACAAAGCTCACGCCTGTGACACTAAGATTCACCGCCCTATCATTCAAATCACTATGGTGTGCATCATTAAGCATATTCACACCAATTAAATAATTTAATTTCGTATCCAATGCTTCTATCGCATTTGCCATATCAGAGTTTAATGCACCATGTGATTCACCAGAAAAAACATCCCCACCCACCATTTCTCTCAGCATAGAAGCTTGCCTAGAGCGAATACCCACATGACTTTTTCGCATTTCAAACTCTTCTGTGGATAAAGGCTCATCTTTAAGGGGAATAATATCATCAACGCGGAAATCTTGACGGCGGTTGCTTTCTAAATCAGACATGCACAACTCCTAAATCATTTTAATATTACGATGTCGCCGATAGTGGTATCAATACATCTTTTGCACTGGGTTCAGGTTGAGCTTGCGTCTGAACCAGACCTTGCTCAATGGCTAAAATAGCGACATCTACCACCTGTGCATCAAATTGTGTGCCAGAATTTGCTTTAAGCTGTTCCAAGCAAAAAGAAAGTGGCCTCGCCATGCGGTAAACACGATGTGTTGTCATCGCATCAATCGCATCTGCAACGCATACAATCCGCGCTTCAAAAGGAATATCTTCCCCTGCTAATTTATCTGGATAACCTTTACCATCAAAGCGTTCATGATGATGTCGCACCATCAAGCGTTCACGCACCAAGGTATCCATATTTTTTAAAATTGAATCTCCAATGGCAGGATGAGCCTTCATAATCGCAAATTCTTGATCAGTATAGCGACCAGGCTTAAGCAATACACTATCAGGAATGCCAACTTTACCAATGTCATGCAATAAGCCACCTGTACGAATCACTTGAATACTCTCTTCATCCAAATGCAACATCTCTGCAAACAACATGGATAATTTCCCAACACGTGATGAATGATCTTTGGTATATCTATCCCTTGCTTCCAAGGAGCGCACTAAAGCAATCAATGTTTCATTCATGCTATCTGCTAAGGCGGCATGAACCGCTCGATTATCCAATAAAGTGTCCAATTTTTTGACAAGCAAGCTTAATAAATGACGCTCATCAACTTTTAGCGCACCACCACGTTCACTTTCCAACAAACAAAGTACACCCATATGAACACCCTGCAACAATACAGGGATGGCAACATAATGACTTGCATCAATACCAGGCCAACATGCAGGTGCCACATCATAAGGAAGAACTTCAACACATTCACTTTGACCATGAATTAAAGGTTGGAATGGCGTTGCTGATAAATCACTTTGCTTTTCAAAATCACCCTCCAAGCCATGCTCTGCAACCATAACCATCTTATCGCACTGACGCTCAAATAGTGCTAAGAATCCGCCTTGCGCATGAATCATTTCCATAGCCAAATTTAATGCCGCACCACACATACTAGATATATCGTGTTGCCTAGGCATCTCATCAAACATTCTTGATAACAAACCCAAACGCCTATCCATTTCAAACATTTCTGACAATATGCGGGGATTCTTACACTGCTCATAAGCTTGATGACCACCAGCCTTATGGCTACCATTCGGTACCAATGTATCTCGTATACATTCCAATAAAACAGATGAATCAAAAGGCTTGGCTAACACATGCTCCACATCCAACGCCTCAGCTTCTTCTAAACGCTCTTGGGTTAAAAAACCGCTAACTAAAATCACTGGCAAATGATTGTTATGAGCCCGCAATTCGCTCACCAACTCTAAAGATTGCCCATCGCCCAAGCTTAAGTCTGCCACCAAACCATCCCATTTCTGATTGGACAACATTTGCCTTGCTTCACTCAGGCTGCCCG
This sequence comes from Mariprofundaceae bacterium, assembly GCA_026994965.1. GTDB lineage: Bacteria > Pseudomonadota > Zetaproteobacteria > Mariprofundales > Mariprofundaceae. The sequence continues at coordinate 6,681 of JALWPO010000083.1, forward strand.
CTTCTCCGATATGCATGGAAACCTCTAAATCAGAAATCACTTCAGAGATGACTTCACGCACTGCAGGCTGATCTTCTAACACCAATACTTCTAACATATTCACCCCTTACCTGCACCATACGCACGGATAGCTGCGGACTCTGAGTTATGCTTAATCCTTTGATGCAAATCAAAGGGCATAAAAGCATGGGATGTCAACGCAGAAGGATGCTCATCACTTAAAAGCTCCCAACGACGTAACAAAGCTTGATAACGTGCTGCATTATCAATGCGCACAAGAATTTCTGGTAGCTGGAAAGGTTTGCTTACAAAATCATATGCGCCTTGCTCCACAGCGTGCAATGCATCTTCAATGCCCGAATAACCTGTCATTAAAATCACCAATGTTTTGGATGCACCTACGCTAGCTTCTGCCAGCACACTTAAACCATCTGCTCCTGGCATAACAATGTCTGTCAATACAATATCAAAATGTTCTTGGCGTAATGCTGTAAGGGCATCATCGCCTCGATAACATATTGTAACCTCATAGCCTGATTCGGATAAATATTCTTCCAGCAACGCTGCAAGTGCTATATCGTCTTCAGCAAGAAGTAAGCGAGCCCCCTTCATTGTTCTTTCTCAGCACTCTCATGATGGCCGCTATACATACGTAGTAAACGTGATTCAAGCTCTTCTTGTTTCAATTGGGCTGTATGTCCTGATGAAGCATAGGTTTGCGCTGGTGGGTTTCCATGTCCCATATTTTTCTTGGCAGCAGACGAAATACTCACCTGATCAGATACAGAAGCATGGTGATGAACTTGTTTTTTCTGTGGAGTCTCTGTCGCACGACTATTTTGTTGCAACAAACGATTCATCAAGACATCTGTAGTTCGAATCATTAAAGCCATGCTATCTCCTTATAGAAATTTATTATACAACAACGCTTGATTTTACATCATGGGTTGTGTTCGCTATTTCTATCGGCACGTCAAAGCTCGACTTTAATAAAAAAATAAGCATGTCGTATTTCATGCTTTCTATGGCTTGGGCTGCTCCATCCAACGATAACGAAGCGGTAAATCAGCATCTTGAGAAATACATTGTACACCCAAACATGCATCTATATGTAATGCAATTGGAGCTCGAAGATTGGCTGTCACCCATTTTTTATCGGCAAATGGATTAAGTACCAACATCCATAACACATCATCCACAGCATCATCTTCTATTTGCAAACAATGTTGTTGTTCGATAGTTAGCTGTGGTGTTTTACCCAATCTTTTTTTATCCCATGGCGTAAGAATAAATGCAGCCTCTGGCTGCTCCAAAGATTGCATACACACCATATTGCCCACACCTTGATAAATAAATCCAAACCGATGTGAAGCGCCAAACCCTGCTAATCCCTGCGGAAAAATAAATTCATCCTTTTCCATTGTTTTTGTTTCACGCTGCATCATCACTTGTGCCATAACCTTGACTCCCTTGCAGCCACATCAATGCATGTTGATTACTTGATGACTGATTTTCTTGCTGAATAATTTTGTATATTTCCAACCTATGCACCGCCACCGAGGGTGGTGCATCAATAGCAATGCGAACTTCTCGTCCATGCTTAACCTCTTGAATCACAATGCGTACATCATCACCAATACGAATCGCCTGCCCGACCTTTCTCCGCAACACCATCATCGCAAGAAATTAACCAAACTTAGTGATTTAATTTGTGATATTTGGCTATACGATGCTTGCAAAATAATGCTAGCTTGCTGCAACCGCGCCACCACGGCTGGAATATCAGCAGCTTCATGGCTTTCAATGCTTTTGCTTAATGTAAACTTCATATCTTCATAAGATGTTTTCGATACAGAAAGTGCCGAGATACGTCCGCCCACCTCACTGGTTAAATCTATCATTGCAGAGCCTGCTGATTGCACATCGCCCAAGGCTGTTTGTACACCAACTTGATCATTATTAAGCAATGCAGTTTGCAGAGATTTCAATGCTTGAAAACCAGCAAGAAATGCAGGGTGATCACCACGCACATTACTTGCCACTTGTTGTGTATCGTTAATTGCTACCAATCTATCTTGTGCACTACCCGTATAACTATAATTACCCAAAACATCACTGGTAAAAGCCGCTTTATCTACAGCTGTGCCTGCAAACAAAGATTGACCTTGCCATTTGCCATTCGCATCGTTGGCATATTGCGCAAGCAAATGTTTCACCTCTTGCGCTGCGGCATGTCTTTCAGCCGCCCCCAAAGTCCCCGATGCCTGTTGCACTGCCAAAGTCTGCCCACGAACCAAAATATTTTTCATATCATTGAGTAATGTTTGCGATGCATTCAAACGCGATTGCGCGGTATCAATGGCAGTTAAACTTCCAGTTACGCCACTTTGTGCATGCCGCAAATCTAAGCTGATTTTATAATCCAAACCTGCTTGTGCAGGGCGCTGAAAACGTTTTCCAGAAGATATTTTCTCTGTACCATCAGCTTGGATTTGCAATTGCTTATTTACCCCTGAAAGCAAATTGTCATACATTTGTGTATGCGTCACTCTCATAGAGACCTCTGTACCGCAGTGATTTTTTGAGCGAACCAAGGCAAAAACAATCCTGAAACCGCAGTTTGCTGTTTGCAAATGAGGATTGAAGGGCTGTTTTTAACGCAGATGCAGCCAACAAGGTACGCGATACAGAGGTCTATCATCGGATAAGTCCTAACAAAGCATTCATCATCTGATTGCTGGTTTGAATTACTTTTGCAGAGGCCTCATAAGCCCTTTGAAATTTAATCATCGTGACCAATTCTTCATCCATATTCACGCCCGAAAAAGCCTCTCGCTGCTGCCTTAAAGATTCACTTTCAGCCTTATGAAATTGCGATTGCTGCGCTGCCAGCGCAACATCATTACCATAGTTTGAAGAAAGAAGTGATGTTCGCGTGCTCAAACTATTGGCTGTTGAACCATCAAAGGATACTTTTGTATTTTGCACAGCCATCATTGCCAATGCAGCCGTATTATCACCAGTTTGAATGGCTGATGTGGTTGCATCAATACGACCTGTTGCAATCACCCCTGCATTTGCAGCTACCTCAGAAGATAACTTCATGCCTGCTGCACTTGCACCCTGAAAAATACTATTAATTTGATATGCAGCCAGAAAATTACTGCTATCACCAGAAAAACCCATGCTATTGCTGCCAGCATCAATCACCAATCTTCCTGCACTATCCACGCTCGCAGTCACGCCTGGTACATTGCTACTAATATCTGTAGCAATACTTGCCATAGTGCTCACCCCTGCTGTAATCGCAATACTTGCCTTGCCCACTACTGCACCAGTTGCATCATAAACATGCATGGTAAAGCTACCGCTTTGAATCTGCCCAATATAAGGATTGCTTTGTGCAACATTATCAATACTCAATGTAGGACTACTCACACCCAAACCTGATAACATTTTGGATGTACGGCTGGAGCCAACCCCTGATGCTTGCACCTGATTAATCCCAAAAGCCAAATTGCGAGCAAGGCTATCCAAATCTTTTAAGTAGGCACCCAGCTTATCATCCCGCAAGGTAATCGAGCCACCAATAGAACCACCCTGCTTCAAACCTGTAACGATTGCGTTGCTTCCCGCCAGTACAATGGTGCCAAATCCTTGACTATTTGCACCTCGCGCTAAATGGTTGGCAATATTATCTTGTACCAATAAATCGCCGCCCATACTTTGTAATAAAACACCATTATCATTGGTTCTCACTTCCTGAATAGGTATCAATACAGACAAATCACGAATCGCCTGATCACGTTGATCTCGTAAATCATTGGCTTGCCCTGTAATACCCTGAGCACTGCTTTCTTGCTGTTTGATTTGCACATTCAATGATGCAATATGATCCAGTATTGTATTGACTGATTGAATACCATTATCAATTTTTGCATCTGCTGCTGCTTGTGCGGACTGCAATTGCTGGCTCATGTTGGATAATTGTATGGTTAAAGTTTCACTCTTATTGCGTACATTTGCTTTTTGCGCCAAATCCTGTGGGTTGTTCGCCATGGCTTGTATTGATAAAAAGAAATCATCAATCGCTGCGGATAGGCCTGTGCTTTGCAAACTACCAAAGCTGCTCTCCACACTATTTAGACCTGATTGTATATTTTGCCAAAAGGCTTGTTGCGAACCACTTTTTAACAAGGCTTGGTTCACAATAGGGTCAACCACACGCGAAATATTATTTAACTCAACCCCACGACCTATATTTAGACCAGCTACCTGATCTGGAGTGAGCGGTGAAATATTTCCTTTCTGCCTCGAATAGCCTGGCGTATTCACGTTAGCAATATTATGCGATACCACATCCATGGCTTTTTGTTGCGCCTTCAAACTGCTCGCAGCAATACCCAATGAATCAAAAATCACAGCGTAGCTCCTCGCCCATAGCTCTCTTGAACGGGTAACATGCCAATTTCTTGCAATACATGCGTCGTCACACTCCATGCTGCATGCAAACGAATCCGTTGCTCTTCATTGGCTTGCTGAATCCATTCCATACGTTGCAACACACGTTGCCTCATATGCTGTAAAGCCTGAGCATCTGTATGCAATGCACCCAATTTTGTATCAATAAAAACTTCAAGTGTCATATCTTTGGATAATTGGTAGCGCTCCAATATAGCTTGCCATTGCTCTTCCAATGCCACCCATTGATGCTGACAACACAACCTTTGTTCTGCCAACGTCTCCAAAAGCTCACCATCAAAACTATGCACAGCCTTGTTTTCTTCTTGGAGAATGTCTTCCATGGTTTGCGAGCACAAATCCATTTTTTCCAAAAGATATAAAATTTCATCACTCAAATGCTGTATCATTCCCATACATGCTCCGCCAAAGCATTACGAACAATCTGCGTGGCTACTTTTTTACTGTTGTATTGAAATGTACCTTGTTCCAATGCATCCCGAATAGCTTCTATGCTTTCCAATCGAACCTCGGGCATATCTGCCATCATGGTATGCGCCATTTCCCGCAATGTCGCAGCATCACTGACTTGCACCTTATCGCCAGAACTTGCTTTCCCACCTGCGGCAGCCTTTCCTTTAGCCGAAGAAGCCTTCGCCTTTTGAATCCCACCTATACTACGACCACTAACACGCATAACACACACCCATATCATGTAGCGCTTTCAAATCAATAACGTACATGGCTCGCTCCTTGCAATTCTGAATACGCTCCGACTTGTTCTTTATCGGTAGAGGTTTGCATATCTTGAATGGCTTTGCCTTGCGCATCAGGCTGAGCGCGTTCCAATTGCCGATAAATATTCTTGGCAATACCCAAACTCCCACTTTTACTTCCTGCACTGGCAATTGCCTGATCAAACATCGATTGCTGCACACCTTCTGCAAACCCATGTGGTAAAAAATCCGATTTAGGCACTGTTTTGCGCATCGCTGACATCATTTGTTGAAAGAAAATCGCCTCAAATTTTACACTAACATCCCATAATGGTTTATTTTTGATATGCGGATGCCTTTCAATCGCAATAGGTTTTCCCTTATGCATGGCTTGCATAAAACTGCTTTTAAATACTTCTGTTTTTTTAGGCTTACTTTCATAGGCTTTATCTTGCTTCATGACCTGTGCAATCACTGTTTCAACTAAATCACGCATCAAATCACCTTCAACTCAGCATGCAGCGCACCAGCAGCTTTAATCGCTTGCAAGACAGAAATCATATCACTGGGTGATGCACCAACAGAATTTAATGCATCAACCAAACTGCTTAAACTCACCTGCTTGGGTAGCACCACCAATTTAGAATCATCTTCTTTCACATCAACTTTAGTTCGATCGACGGTTTGCGTTGTACCGCCTGAAAAAGCTGCTGGTTGTGATACCAATGGGTTTTCTCCGACACTGACATGTATATTCCCATGGGCTACAGCCACCATATCAATGGTCACCTCCTGACCCATCACAACTGTGCCTGTGCGCTCATCCACCACTACAATCGCTCTATGATCTGAGCTTAATTCTATTTGTTCCAAATCAGCCATTAGCATCACTGCATTACCTTCAGGGTTGAGCACTTCAACAGTTCCCGCATCAATCGCCCTTGCAATGGGATGACCAAACTTTTGATTAATCGCCTGTTGCATACGTTTTACAGTGGTGAAGTCTGGATGTTTTAATGTTAAAACCACTTTATCTTGACCCATTTCCATACCGTGCGGTGCAGCACGTTCAATACGACCACCATTAGGAATTTTAGCTACCGTAGGATGGTTTTTTGTCACCGAACCGCTTTTTCCAGAGAGTGCAAACCCACCTACAGATAAGGCCCCTTGCGCCACGGAATACACTCGCCCATCACCACCAAGCAGAGGTGTAACCAACAATGTGCCACCACGTAGGCTTTTTGAATCACCCATGCTGGATACTGTCACATCCAGTTGTTGACCAGGTCGTGCAAAGGGAGGGAGCTCTGCAGTTACAATGACTGCTGCAATATTTTTGGGTTTCATCTTGCTAATATCGGCTCGAACATTGACACCCAAGCGTTCCAACATCGCAGTGATACTATTAATCGTAAATGGTGATGAATTGGAGCTATCACCTGTACCATTTAAGCCCACCACAATACCATAACCCACTAAGGCATTTCCTCGGACGCCTTCTACACTCGCCAAATCCTTAATGCGCTCGGCATATGCTGGCACCGCTAACAAGCTAAGAAACAATAAGGTTAGCATTATATTTTTAAATGTTTGTTGGATTAAAATGGCCATATTCTATCCAATGTTTGTGCCAACCAGCCTTCATGCGCCACTGATGCCAAATCACCACCACCGCCATAACTAATCACTGCCTGTGCTACTTTCGATGATGGAATGGTGTTATCTGACGCAATGTCCGCAGGGCGAATCACGCCTGTAAAGGTGAGTGCTTGCGGTTGGTTGTTGATGGTGAGCTGTCTGCGCCCAACAATGCGTAAATTGCCGTTGGGAAACACCTCGGTGACCACTGAAGTTACGCTAGCAGTTAATGTATCTGAATTGGTGGTTTCACCTGAACCATCGAACTTTTTGGCATTACTCAAATCCAATGCTGTAGAAGGTTTGAAGTTTGGATTCTTTGCAGACAAGGATGTTTCATAACCCAAAGCTGCCGTCACCGATGTTTTATGTGATGATGTTTTACTTTTTTTAGTTCCCAATTGCCTTGTTGCACTTGCGTTCTCTGATACTTGAACAGTAACCAAATCTCCCACATTGTGCGCTCTGGGGTCGGTAAACATGGTTGCCCCAGTATTGTTCCATAATGAACCTGTCTCAACACGGTCTACTTTGGGGGCATGCATTGCCTTTTCAACCATATCAAGGTTTGCATCTTTTGTAATCGAACTTGCAGTTGGTGTGCATGCCGATAAGCCCAAAAACACCACGCCCAACAGATACATCATCCGTGCATGTATGGGAATGAACTGCTGAACAATCATGAACATAAAAACAAACCTCTGCTTTAAATTTGTACACGCACGGTATGCGCATCAATCACCACACCTTCTATACGTTGTTTACTACGCATATTTTGTACCAAAACGCGCTCTCCCAAACCTGCCGACTTCATGGCTTGCCCCGAAGCACGCACAGAAAAGCCATGATTACCAGCTAAAATCGTAATGATTTCACCGCGCTTAATCAGTGGTGGGCGCTTCACCATGCTCGTATAAATAGGCTTGTGCGCATGCATAGGTCGGGTTAAACGCATGCCTTTTAAGGCTTGAATATCTTTCCACCAATGCCCCGTATGATCGGCCACATCTTGATACTCCACCTGTAACATCGATGGCTGCAATAGGGCTCGAATAGGCAACTCTTGCCTCGCAGTGACAACATTTGCCCACCAGCGCAACTTCACAGGCACATACCAACGCTGCAAATGCTGACCTTTTCCTTGTTCAGCAATTAATGAAATGATTCCTGCATGCCGACTTAATCTTGGCATTTTCCAGCGCACAGCACCTTGAATTTTAGGCAAACGTATCACCTTCACCAATTCAGCCTTAGCACCTTGAAAATAAATCCCCTGCTTAAAATAATTTTGCAGCGATGCTTGCAATGCACCTGCCCATAAGGATGTAGGCAGCAATAACAAGCATCCCATCCATGCCACACGAATATATGCCTTCATGATAGCTCTCTATTACCTGCGTACATTATTGGCTGTTTGAAGCATTTCATCGGCAGCCTGAATAGCTTTTGAATTCATTTCATAAGCACGTTGCCCTGCAATAAGATTGACCATTTCTTCAACCATATTCACATTGGACATCTCCAACATGCCTTGCCCAATAGCCCCAAAACCATTGCTGTCAGGCGTGCCTGAAATCGCTGCACCAGATGCATTGGTAGGCTGATACATGGAACTACCTAAAAGTTTTAAACCACCAGGATTGCTAAAATCAACGGTTTGAATTTGCCCAACCACAGTAGAAACCGCACCAGGCTGATCCACTGAAATCGTACCATCATTACTGATATTAATCGCCAAGGCATCCGATGGAATGGTAATCGCAGGCTGCACAACATCACCATTGGCGGTCACCAATTGACCTTGTGCATCCACACTGAATGAACCTGCCCTTGTATACGCTAATTCACCATTGCCTGTTAATACTTCAAAAAATCCTCTGCCTTGAATCGCTAAGTCCAATGGATTGGATGTTTGCTGAAAACTTCCTACGGCAAACACATGGCTCACGCTAGATGTTTGTACACCCAAACCAATTTGAATGCCTGATGGAAGTTGCGTGCCACCAGCACTGGCTTCTGCACCAGGTGTTTTGACTTGTTGATACATCAAATCTTGAAAGTTTGCGCGACCTCGCTTAAAGCCTGCGGTATTCACATTTGCCAAGTTGTTGGAAATCACATCCACATTCATGGTTTGTGCCGCCATGCCTGTTGCTGCTGTCCATAATGCTCTCATCATAATGTATTCCTCCGATATTCAATCCGTTTATTAAAATTATTACCCTGGAACTCGCCCAACCTTTTCTGTAATTTGACTTTCTTGCTGATTGTATTGCTCTAACACTTTCATCATCGATTGATTGCTGCGCGTGTTTTGCATCATTTCCACCATCATCAACACAGCATTCACATTTGAGCCTTCCAGCATACCTTGATGCATGGTGATACCATCACCTGCCTCGGTGACATTCGTATCTGCTGTTTCCAATAGTGTTCCAGATATTTTCTTAACATCTGCCATAGATTTTATTTCATACAAACCCAGCTTGGCTACCAACACATTATCTACACGAATTTCACCATCTTGATTACCACTCACCCTACCCCTAGGCAAAATAACAGGGTTACCACTATCATCTAAAACAGGAAAATTACTTTCTGTTACCAAAGTTCCATCCGCATCCAAATGGAAATTACCTGCACGCGTATAGGCTGTTTTTTCTTCACCATTTTTTCCTGTTGCCAGCACTTGAAAATAGCCGTCTCCACGTATGGCAAAATCAAGATCATTACCAGTTTGATGCAATATGCCTTTATCCGCACTGATAAATTGATGATCCATGGTCATATACGAAGCAGGCAATTTACTAGGGTCTGTCTGTGTACCTGCAATATTTGCCATCATGGTTGAGAATGCTGTTCTATCGAGCATATAACCCGTGGTATTAACGTTGGCTAAATTATGCGCAATGGTATTGAGCTTATGCGCTGTCATATCACCCGCTACACCTGAAATAAAAAAACCGCGATCCATGGCCACTCCTTAACGTTGCTAACACAGGATTAAAGCATGGATGATGCCAATATGATTGAATGATATAAGCTATTGAAATATAGTGTTATAATGCTTTAAATGATTGTTTCTAAGGTTTAAGAGCGGTATTTATTGCCTTATTCATGATGATGAAGCGGACATTTTTTCCGCCAGTTTCTTATCCGTGCGATATAAAAAGGATAACAATTCAGCGACCAGTTGATAAGCCTCCTCAGGTATTTCCTGCCCTATTGGAACCTGCGCCAAAAGATTGGCTAAATTATGGTCTTGATGAATATGCACGCCACTTTCACGCGCAATATCGAGAATTTTTTTTGCCACTTCACCATAACCTGCAGCAAGCACTTTTGGCGCAGATAAGCCCTCTGGCGCATATCCCAAAGCAACTGTCGCTTTTTGATTACGCATAAGAGAAAGTCTTGAGACATCTTTTATATTCTATCATAACCTATATATCGTACATCAATACATCTTACTTTAATGCTGAAAAAATAGAATCAACATATAGTTATATTTAGAATTTTTTATCGCAACAACCGCAAGGGACAGGCTTCTTGCCTTTGGCAATTCATCACAAATGCAGAGTTTTGCAGCGTAAAATAATTGAATTGAACCACAGATAAACACAGATACACGCAGATGAAATGTCATGCCGACCGATTAGGTGAATTGCGGAGCAAGAGAGTATCCCCTGGGGGACATGGAAGTATCTTATAGATTTCTCCACTTCGCGATGCTGTGGTCGAAATGATACCGCTTCGTTAGGCATGAATATCCGTCAATTCCCCAAAGGCTTCAGGCAAGCCAGCAACAATCTCGCCTCGTAAATCATGTTGGGATTGCAACCATGCGACGAATTCGCTTTTAAAATCTCTAACGTCATGATTTGAATCCATATATAAACGCATGCACCAAGGCTGCTCTTGTTTTCCTTCCAAAGTAAAAGCCAATGCTCCCGCATGCTCTAAATCAACTCGACCATGCAAACGAAAATACTCGCTAGCCTGCTGACTATTTAACACACCTTTTGGGCTATCATCGCCTCTATCTTTAAGCATCATACGCTGACCATTCGCCTCCATATCAATGCGAAATGGCAGGTTGTCCATATCCATTTTATGCCATGCCTCTACAACGTGACGGGCGGGTCGATGTTGCGTATCAGAGCCAATATCTTTTTTTTGATGCTGGGATAACATTTCAGATAATAGCGCTGCTGCTTTAGCATCATTTAAGATACGGATTTGAAATGGCATTTCTCGGTGAATCAATTGCATCCAGATATGACCCATGGGGGTATTGGGTGGCACTTTCACCTGCATGCGATACATGCCCAAAGATAAGATTGCAAAGCCTTCTGAGCCACCTGCCATCAATTTGGCAGATAAAAGACTGCCATCAGGCCAAGGTAATTTGGGAACTAAATCCGCTTTTGCACTTTGCGGAATACTTAGAAGCTGTGTGGCTTGCAGCACAGGCAAGTGCATGATTTATGCACCTTGCAACATCAACATCAACTTCACTTGTGCCAATGGTATATCCAATTGCATGGCTATATCTTCAGCTTTTTCACCTTCCCGCTGCATACGTAAAATTTGGGCGGTTTGTGTGGATTGCGAAGTATCTTGTGAAGTATCCATTACCCTCTGTCTTTTTTGATGATGCGCGGATGCTCTAAGCTTTTTCTTGCGTGATATTGCTTTGGCTTGGCTACTAATTTGCACATGAACACCATCATCATGCAATGTATCTTCTGACTCTTTTTTAACCTTTAACCTTTCTCTTGCTGCATGTTCATGGTCTTTAATTTCTGCGATTTGTTTTAACGCCTCATCCAAAAGCATACTCGCTTCTTCCAATTGCGATGCAGCCTCTATCAAGCTGGATTCAATAGTTTGGCGATGTTTATATTGCTGCCACCACAAATACCATAAAGCCCCCATGCCCAATACCATGCACACATTCAGTACCATATTATAATCGATTGTTTCTAACATACCCAACCCAATATCCATCATCATATCCACCTTGATGCGCTATCAAGCCGCATCCAATTCTAAAATACCACGTAGCCGAATGACCATTTGACTATGAATTTGTGAAACTCGCGATTCTGTTAGCCCCAATACCAACGCAACTTCTTTCATCGTTAATTCTTCATAGTAGTACAAGGTCAACAAAACTGCTTCACGCTCAGGCAAAGCATCAATGCCAGCAGCCAATCGCTTCACAAAATTTTTCACCGCAAATTGCCGCTCTGGCATTAAATCTGGATCACCTTCTAAAATATCCAACACATTCATTTCATCATCTTCACCCATCACCGCGGGCAAATCCTCAAAATGAATCACCGACATCGTACGCACATGATCAAGGCGTTGCCTATATTCATCCAAACTAATCTCTAAATATGCTGCTATTTCAGCTTCTTCTGCTGGTCTCCCTTGCTGTTGCTCCACCGCCATCATAGCTTGCTGAAAGGCTTTCGATGTATCTCTAAGCCCTCTCGGCATCCAATCAAAGGTGCGTAAATAATCAATCATAGAACCGCGTACACGATAGGAAACAAATGTTTTAAATTGTACTTCACGCTCACTATCAAAACGGCTTGCACCATCAAGCAATCCCAATACACCCGCATCAATCAAATCATCCAATTCTATGGAATCTGGTGTGCGCCGCATAAGCTGATCGGCATGAAATCGAATCAGTGGCAAATATTCTTTGAGCAACAACTCTGGATTGTTCAGAATGGAAGGTTGCTGCTGCACATACTCTTGCACCGCATTCATTACATTCGCCCTTGTGGCTTGTGTTCAGGAGTTAAAAGATGATTCAACCAAGCCAAAAGCATGCCCATCCAAGCACCAGCACCACCAAGCACCAACATACGCACACATGTATCTTGAAAAGACATCTCACGAAACACACAAATGGCAATCGCAATAAGAATGCCCATCAATGCGCCACAAGATGCTGCATACGAAATCTTCATCAGACCCATGCTCCTTCATGATTTTCCACGTTGAGTCCCTGACCTAAGCTGTGCTGCCAGAAAAATTGAAGACCACTACTGCGCGAAGTATCTCTAGGCTGATTTAATATGTTTTGTAGCACCTTCTCTAAATCTTTTGCTGCTTGATTATGATGCAGTAATGTTTGTTTCTGAATGGCTTGGCGGACTTCTTCATGCCTAGCCATATGTCCTACATAATCCAAATGAACATCCAAATACCTATCCGAAACCGATAATAAACGTCGAAAGGTAAGCTCTCCATCCACTTTATCCGCTTGGTTAATCGTCACCATAAAACGGCGAACATCTCGTTGCTGCGACAATACTTTAATCAAGGCATAAGCATCGGTTAAAGATGTAGGGTCTGGTGTAAGTACAACCAATGTTGATTCTGCCGAAGCCACAAAGAATAAAACATTATCACTAATCCCAGCGGCTGTATCAATCAGTACCAAATCATATGCTTTGGCAGCATCTTGCATCTCATTCATCAATACTTGCTGTTGCACACCGCTTAAAGCTGTTAATTCTGCCAACCCGCTCCCACCAGGAAGCACATCAAAACCCTGCTTGGCTTTCACCAACATATCTTTCAAACTTGCTTCGCCGCTAACCACTTGCTTCACAGAGCCTTGCCCCGATAAGCCCAACATCACATCTACATTTGCCAAACCCAAATCAGCATCCAATAATAAAACCTTTAAACCTTGCTTGGCAGCTTGTGCAGCCAAATGCACAGAAAAGAAGGTTTTACCCACACCACCTTTACCACTACTGATGGCAATCACACGCGGTGCATCTAAAGCATTCTCTACTATCGTCATGCAATCTCCTTTATTCCACGGCTGCGTGTTTGGGTTGACTATGCTGATGTTTATGGTCTAAAAAACTTGTCAACGCTTGCGCCGTCAACCAGCCCATTTGCCCCGCAACATCTGTACCAAAACCGCCATATGAAAGCTTAAGCCCCGACGCCATCGCCCAATTTACAACCTTGCCCGGGCGCGAGGTCTCATCCAGTTTCGTAAAGGCCAATCGATCTATGCCCATACTCTCAGCAACACTCAAAAAACCTATGCCATCTGTCTCATCCATATTCGCAGGCATCACCAAAATACGGTCTGTACAAGCTATAGCATCCCATATTTCACTTTGCTGCCTTAAGCTCGAAGCTTGATGAATATTCCAGCCTTCAGTATCTACTAGCAGGAGCTGTGCCGATTCGGTGACTTCCATCGCCTTGGTCACATCTTTGATTTGTCTTATCCTCGCAAAAGGCGCTCCCAATACATCAGCATACGATTTGAGAACCTCACTACCACCCATACGATTCACATCTGTTGTTAATAACCCCACACGAATCCCACGCATGCTATAATGTGTTGCTAATTTGGCTGCCAGCAGTGTTTTGCCTGCTCCAGATGGCCCTGCCAAAAGCATGACTACACGTTTTTGCTTGGGGTCAATGCGCTCACCCCAGTGCAGCATGGATGCACCCATAGGCTTATGTGCCACATAATCTTCCGCTAAATCAAATGCATAAGATGGTGCAACTCCCAAATCCACAAGCTTATCAAATGCCATCTGCGTACTTTTATCCGACATAGCATGACGCAAGCTTTCTGCTTCTTTGCGCCCCAAACCTTCCACGATGCGCTCCAAACGCTGCATGGAGGCTTCCATTTTTTTAACATGGGAAATATCACTATCGCTTTGAGCATGTTCTTTTTTCTTGGTGTCATTTTTATGACGATTTGATGTTTCTGTATCTAAAGCAGCATGCACATGCCAAACACGATTGCCTTTTTCATCCACCCCTTCCATTCTATCCAATACCACGGCATCAGCACCTAAACCTTGGCGAACCAAAGCCAGTGCTTCATGCAGGCGTGGGGCAGTGAATATTTTAATTTGCATCATGCAAACCAAGGCTGCTTAATGTTTTTACACTCATTTCAGGTGGCACTTCTGCAACCGATAATACCGCCACACGATTCATCACCTTGCTTAACGATTCTGCCAACAATGGGCGCAGTTGTGGTGTGGTAAGTAAAACAGGTGTATCCATATCTTGCGCTGATGCAGCCTCATTAAAGCGCATGACAAAACGTTGCCAATGATGAATATCCAAAGGCAAAAGTGATGTCCCTGCCGCTTGCGATACACGCTCAAGCATCATCTGTTCGAGTTCACTATCCAATGTAAATACAGCCAATTCACCTTGCTCATTCACATAGCGTTGTACAATGGTTCTGCCCATACGATGCCTAACCATTTCAACCAATGTGCTTAAATCCCGCTGCTCACTCATACCATCAGATAGGGTTTCAATAATGAGCATCAAATCACGCACGGGCACCCATTCTGATAATAAGCTGCGCAATACATGCTGCAATAGCCCCAGTGAAACCTGTGCTGGCACAATCTCTTCAACGACTTTTGGATAACGTTCAGCAAGCCCATCTACCAATGCTTGTACCTGAGCCCTATCTAACATCTCAGATGCATGACGGCGTAAAATCTCTGTAATATGGGTAACAATGACAGTCGGTGGTTCAACCACTGTATAACCTGATAATTCAGCCTGTTGGCGCTTATCGGCAGATATCCACAACGCGGGTAAACCAAAAGCTGGCTCTTGGGTAGCAACACCTTCCACAGGTGCGCCTGATAACTGCCCCTCCAATGCCAATAAATGCCGTGGACGCACATCACCACGCCCCACCTCTGCACCACGTATCAATATGCGATAATCACCAACACCCAGTTGTAAATTATCTTTGATATGCACAGGTGGAAGCACAAGACCAATATCTTGCGTCATTTGCTTGCGAAGAGCTTGTAACCTATCCAATAGACTGCTCTCACGAGAGCCTTCCACCAAATCAATCAGCCCATACCCCACTTCCAAACGAATAGGGTCTACGACTAAAAGCTCCGATAAAGGCTCATCATCAGACTTTTCAGGCTCTGCAAGCGCCATATCCGCTTGCTCCTCTAACATCACTTTATCTTTTTCTGTGGTTAATAAATACCAACCACTAAAGCCCAGACCCGCTGATAAAAGTAAAAATGGAATAAATGGAAGACCTGGAACCAAACCCATCAAGAATAATGCACCCGATGCTACCAAATGCACCTTAGGTTGCTGCGTAAACTGCATCGAAATTTCATCAGAAAGTTGCTCGCTTCCACCTGCCCGTGTAATCACAATACCTGCAGCTGTAGAAATCACCAAAGCAGGAATTTGTGACACCAAACCATCACCCACCGTCAATAAACTGTACACATCAACTGCATCACTCATCGCCATGCCTTGCTGCATGGTTCCAATCACAAGCCCTGCAATCAGATTGATGGCTGTGATAATCAAACCTGCTACAGCATCACCCCGCACAAATTTTGCTGCACCATCCATAGAACCAAAGAATTCTGCTTCTCTCGCCACAGCCATACGGCGTTCACGCGCCTGATTCTCATCAATCATGCCCGCATTCAAATCCGCATCAATCGCCATTTGTTTGCCTGGCATAGCATCCAAAGTAAAGCGTGCTGCTACTTCTGCAATACGCGTGGAGCCTTTGGTAATTACAATAAAGTTAATCAATACCAAGATAATAAAAATAATCAGCCCAACCACAGTATTACCACCCACCACAAAGTTCCCAAAGCCTTCAATCACATGCCCCGCGGCAGAAGAGCCTTCTTGACCATGCAATAGGATTAAACGTGTCGTAGCTACATTCAATGCCAAACGAAACAATGTTGTCAGCAAAAGCAATGCTGGAAAAATAGAGAAATCAAGCGGTTTTAATACATAAATGGATGTTAAAAGAATAAGTACACCGATAGCAATATTAGCTGCTAAAAAGACATCCATTAACCATGTAGGCAATGGCACCATCATAATCAGGAGAATCCCCAATACGCCTGCTGCCAAAAGCACATCGCCATGACGTGCCATACCTTGGAATTTTAATACTGCTGCTGCTTGCATATTGACGTGTTCAACCTCTTATTGCCCTCTCCGTGGTCCACGCATGCGATAAATCTCTGCAAGCAAAACCGCCACGGCTTCAAATAGTTCTTCGGGAATTTCTTCACCTACTTTTACAGTCTTGAACAAGGAACGTGCCAAAGGTTTGTTTTCACGAATTGGAATTGTATGCTCGCGTGCTATTTCACGTATTTTCTCAGCTACTTTACCTTGACCAGAGGCAACAACACGTGGTGCAGACAACCCTTTTTCATCATATTTCAGTGCCACAGCAATATGCGTAGGATTGGTAATCACTATATCTGCTTGAGGCACATCTGCCATCATACGATTGCGCGCTTGCTCCATCTGAATTTGACGTATTTTACTTTTAAGCTGAGGATCACCTTCACTTTCTTTATGTTCATCTCGGATTTCTTTTTGCGACATTTTAAGCGATTTTGCATGCTCCCATCGCTGATAAATTACATCTGCTAAAGCAATCGTAAAAAATAAAAACGCCACCAATACAGCAATACTTAAACTACCTTTCACCATCAATGCCGCAATATCGCCAACACTTTGACGCGAAGCCGCCAAAGCTTGTGGAAATAAATCTACCAATACAAACCAGCACACCGTTGAAATCACCACCAGCTTCAAAATCGATTTAACAAATTCAGCCATAGATTTACTTGAAAATAAGCGCCCAAAACCCTTCATTGGGCTCACCTTCTCAAATTTCGGTTTAATGGTTTCAAATGTGAATACAGGGCCAGTAACCAAAAATGCAATCAACACGCCTAACAACATGACAGGTAGAGCAATGGGTAAAACCATCATTGCCAAATCAATGGCTAACGATGCCATTAAATCCTGCATACCTTGCACCGAAGTATCCAATGTTATTTCGCCTGATAAATACGCATGCATAAAATCCATGTAGTAAGAGAGCACCCAAGCTCCCAAACCCGTCATAGAAAGTGATGAAATAAGCAAAAAAGATAATGCGGTAGAAGGCTCTTTACTGCTAGGTACTTGCCCTTTTTTGCGCGCATCTTCAATGCGTTTACTGGTGGCATCTTCGGTTTGTTGACTTTTATCCTGCTCTTCAGCCATGCAATGCTCGCATCAGTGAAGGCAGCGATTGCCCCAAAGCAATAAAGGCATCATGCGTCAATGCAATCAAGGCAGGTAGTGCCAATGCAAAAGCAAATAAACCCAAACCTACCGTGAGCGGAAAACTCACAAAAAACACTTGGATTTGTGGTACTGCCCTTGAAATCAACCCCAAAGCCACATTGACAAAAAAGAGTAAAAGCAATACTGGTGCAACAAGTTTTAATGCCAAAACAAACATATGTGCCGCTGCATCATTAAGTAATGACCACGCATGTACTGACCAAGCCTGACCTATCGGGAAACGCTGAAATGAATCCACCAATGCTAATAAAAACATATGATGTGAATTTGTGGCCAGCCATAAAAGCATGGCAAGAATACTCGCCAACTGCGCTGTGATTGCGCCTTGTGAAGAGGTGATGGGATCCAATACATTGGCAATGGACATACCCATCTGAAAACTCATGACTTGCCCTGCAAATTGTACGGACGCAAAGATTAAACTTGCCAATAATGCCAACATGCCAGCAAATAAAAGCTCCTGTATGGCAAATAGCATCAGCACCAAAGGCTCTGGTGTGATGATGGGAACATGCGGTTCTACCACGGGATAAAGTAGCAATACCATCATCACAATTAAACCTGCTTTGACAGGTGGAGGAACAAGCCTATGCCCCAAAACAGGTAAAAATATAATTAACGCAGAGACCCGCAATAAAATAAGCAGGGCTACCATCACCTCTTGTATAGATGGTGCAGGAAACAGCATCTTAATTCAGTAAAGTGGGAATGCTGAGAATAATATCTCGCGTAAAAGTGACCATTTTCTCAATCATCCATGATGCGACAAATACCATCACCACAAACACCGCGATAATTTTTGGCACAAAAGTTAGCGTCATTTCTTGAATCTGCGTGACCGCCTGAAATAAAGAAATCAATACGCCCACCACCAATGCCACAACCAACATAGGCATGGATAACCACAGCACCATTTTTAGTGCCTCTACACCATAATGAACAACCATATCAGGACTCATGATTAGAGCTTGAGCAATATACATACCAAGTTTAACCTTCTCTTATCCTCAATCGTAATACTTGGTATCTAACTTGCTTTTATTTCTTGTATTATCACACAATGATATATAAACGGCATCAAATAGAGGTTAAGATAATGGATAATAATCAAACAAACCAAGAAATTTTGACACTTTTCAAAGAGCTTTCTTCAGGTAATTTTTGCCATCGTGCCAATGGCGATGATGATATCATCAAACAAGCCAATGCCTTTGCCGCTAATATGGAAGCCCGTATGTTGGAACAGTTAGATGATA
>JALWPO010000084.1 GCA_026994965.1 Mariprofundaceae bacterium
CGAAAATGCTCAAAGAAGGTGGTAATGTATTGCTGCTGGATGAACCGACCAATGATTTGGATGTGGAAACCTTACGTGCGCTTGAAGAAGCGCTGCTTGATTTTGCAGGTTGTGCGGTAGTGATTTCACATGATAGATGGTTTTTGGATAGAATTGCAACCCATATCCTTGCTTTTGAAGATGAAGGGCATGTGGAGTGGTTTGAAGGTAACTTTGCGGAATATGAGAAAGATAAAGAGCGCAGGTTAGGCAAGGATGCTGCGCAACCACATCGGATTAAATATAAAAAATTAGTGTGATATGAAAGCCCACTAGAGAAATCAAAGAGGGCTTTTCTTATAGAGGTACACAGTCACGCTTGTATATCCTCTTGATATATCCAAAAAGAAGATGTAATCTTCATGGGTGCGAGAAGTGAGGTGAATATGTCAACAGTTCATACAACCGTATTTAAAAGCAATAAAACACAGGCTGTTCGCTTACCAAAAGCTGTGGCATTGCCTGAATCCATTACTAAGGTTGATATTGTCGCTATTGGTAATACACGCATTATTTCACCTGCTGGAGAATCTTGGGAACAATGGTTTGGTAGCGTTGGTGTGTCTGATGATTTTATGCAACATCGCGAACAACCCGATGACCAGCAGAGAGACGCTCTTTAATTGTGATTAAATATATGCTGGATACGAATATCGTGATTTATACGATCAAGAACCGACCAGCACATGTACGACAATTATTCCAACAACATGATGGACAAATGTGTATATCTTCAGTCTCTTTTGGTGAATTGATTTATGGTGCAGAACGCTCTGCTCAAGTAGAGAGAAACCTACATGATATTGAAGGGTTGGTAGCAAGAATAGATGTTGCGGCATTTGATGGTCGAGCAGCGCAACATTTTGGAGAATTAAGGGCAGAGTTATACCAAATTGGTAAACCCATAGGGCCTTATGATATGATGATTGCGGGTCACGCTAGGTCATTGGGCTTAACTTTGGTCACCAACAATATAAAAGAGTTTCAGCGAGTAGCAGGTTTGCGTCTTGAAAATTGGGCGGAAGTATAGTGGTACGATTTAAGGGCAACTTTGCGGAATATGAGAAAGATAAAGAGTGTAGGTTAGGTAAAGATGCAGCGCAGCCGCATAGAATAAAATATAAAAAACTTGTGTGATTTTCACTTTTGGATGCAAAAGATGGTGGCAGTGTGCATAACATTTTAAAAGTAATAATGTATAAGCTGGCTGCTTGCCTAACGTGCTGCATCCTATTTAACTTAACTGCTCATGTATGGTGAATTTCTACTAAATCTGCTGTGATTCGGACTATTGAACCTGAAACGAAGTATTTCATAGTTTCTATTTGTTTTTCTGCTTGGTTTACAATGTGTTATGTGTATTAGACTGGCATTACTTTTAAAAAGTCAGGTGTCAGCCCGTTCTTTAATATTGAACTTAAAAAAATAAGGTTATTATATGTGCATTAATATTACATGGAAGGGATAATAGCTTGGGATATAAGTCAATACTAAGTCTAGATAAAAGGCTAAAAGCAATTTTAAATGATGTGCGCAAGAACAATGGTCTCCATGCTGTGGGACTTATGGGGTCGTACCAAGCTAAGTGATTGATATATAGTCTTTTATGTGTGAAATAGGGGCTATTTTTGGGCTTAGAAGCGCCTTTTTGGGGGTGGGAAAGTTGTTTTAAGCGTGTTTCAGAGTCAAGTTTTGTTTCGCACATGTATCAAGTAGAGCACAAGGGTGAACTTATTTTCTGAATCAAGAGGCGATTGACTCTGTCTTGATTAATAGTGATAACGGCAGGAAATAATCGTCAGTTGTTGATTATCAATGGCATAGACCAGTCGATTGCTTTCATCAATTCTTCGAGAATGAAAGCCTGCAAGGTTTTCTCTTAAAGCTTCAGGTTTACCTATACCCTCAAAAGGGCTGCGCATGGTTTCTTGAATAAGTTTGTTGATGCGTTTTAAAGTTTTTTTATCTTGAGTTTGCCACCATACATAATCTTTCCATGCTTCTTTTGTCCAAGCTAGGGTGTTAAGCATCCTTTAAATCGTGGGTTTCTGTTTTGCCTTGTTGGTATTGGGCAATGGATTTTTCCAAGTGCGCAAGATTGGCAGGGGATTGAAGCAGGTGAACGGTTTCCATCAAGCTATTGAATGAATCTAAGGACATGACCACAGCATCGCTAGCATCTCTGCGGTTAATCACTGTGTAGTCGGCATTATCAACAGCGTTATCCAACACATTTTTTAGATTGTTTCGTGCTTCTGTAAAATTAACCACCTGCATAATTACACCTCAATATGTACGCTTTATTGCACAATAATAGCACGGGTTGCTAAGTTGTACAATAAATAAGACATGTGGATGGGATGATTACAAGTTTTGGAGTAGATAAAAAAATAGCCCTCGGGTGGAGGGCTTTGTCTTTAATATCTATCGAATCAATGGTAGGTCTTAAGCTAAGGCAGTATCCTGCTTGATGGCTTGTCTTAGGCGTTTGTTCATGGCTCTTTTGAGCCGTCTTTTTTCATGGGTATGGAAGCTGTGGGCTTGTTTAAATTCTGTTGTAACCAAAGTTCTTTCTTTAGCGCTAAGGCGTTGATGTCTTCCAAGCATGGGCTTCTCCTTCATTCAAACTGTGCCTATCAAGCACATATACTTTATAGCGTATTTGAGGCGTTTTGGCAAGTGATAAATTGAAGTTCACCGCCTATATTTGCGCAAATGATAAAATGATTTATTGCGCAATTGATGGTGTTGTGTTGGTATTAGCCATAGGGGATGGAGGTTGTATGAAAGTGATTACTTTGATGAACCAAAAAGGCGGTGTGGGCAAGACGACATTGGCTTTATCTTTGGCAGCACGTTGGCATTTGATGGGGCATTCGGTTTCCATTGTGGATGCAGATCCGCAGCGTGCTTCTGTATTTTGGAAACAGCAGCAGGATGCAGCCAGTAAGTTGGCAGAGATTGATGTGTATGCGGTGAAATTGCCGACAGAGATTCGTGCATGTCGCAATTTAAAAAGTGATTATGTGATTATTGATACACCGGGCACGGATAAAATGACAGTACGTGCAGCAGTGAATGTATCCGATGCATTGCTCATTCCTGTGCAGCCATCATCATTGGATGTGCAAGCATCAGCACCCACTGTGCAAACTGCATTGGCAGCGGGCAAACCCACAGCGTATGTGGTGAATCGTTTTGTCTCTCATACAGCATTGGGTAAAGATGTGATGCAGTCATTGCAAGATACGCCAGCAACGGTGTTGCGCAAAGCCATGGGGCAATATCAGGCGTTTCCGCGTTCCGTAGGTATGGGTGAAACACCGACCAGTTTGTATGCAGGCGGCGCAGCAGCAAGAAATATTGAAGCAGTGGGTCAAGCTGTGGATGCTTGGTTGGAGGAAGTATGAAAAAGGTAAAATCAACAGGGATGTCCAATGCAGTGCAACGTGTTTCTGCACAATTAAATTCAGATGATGGAATTGCATCCAAACGTAGAGTGCGTGAATCCAGTGGTGAACTGCTCAAACGCTTGAATATTGAGCTGCCCGAAGATGTGCATAAAGAGTTAAAGATTGAGGCGGTGATGAAGGGTGTTTCTATGCGGCAATTGGTCGAAGAAATGCTTAGGGCGCGTTATCAATCATGATGAACATGAAACAAACAGGTGTAATTATTTGGCGTGGATGGGGAAAATGTTACACTGCCGCAGGCTAAATATTTGAAGCAGGATTCAATTCAAGAACCATAAGGATTTAAACCATGACAGAACAAGAAATTTTAAGCATGTACGAAGATGCAGGTGCATTGCTCAATGGGCACTTTGTGCTTTCCAGCGGTCGTCATTCAGCGCGCTATTTGCAATCAGCATTGGTGCTTATGTCTATGGATAATGCAACTGATTTGGCGGCGGCGTTGATTGAAAAAGTGAATGGCGATGAATTTGATATGGTGGTTTCCCCTGCGATTGGCGGGCTTGTGATTGGTCAAGAAGTGGCGCGGCAATTGAAAAAACCATTTATTTTCACCGAACGCAAAGAAGGTGAAATGCAATTGCGTCGTGGTTTTAGTATTCCACAAGGCAGCAAGTTATTGGTGGTGGAAGATGTGATTACTACAGGTGGTTCAGTTTGTGAATGTATGGCTGTGGTACGCGAGCATGGCGGCAATCCTACAAAAGTTTTGGCTGTGGTGGATAGAGCGCCCCAAGCAGAAGGACGCTTTGATGTGCCACATGCTACGGTGATGGGTTTGGATGTTGAAACCTTTGCTGCCGATGATTGTCCGATGTGTGCAGAAGGCACACCTGCTGTGAAACCGGGCAGCCGAGGGGCTGCATAATGTCTGCGATGTCAAACACGCCTGTCATTCGTTGTTTCCCATTTGGTGGGGTGGGTGAGTTTGGCAAAAATATGATGGTTTATGCCGTGGATGATGATGCTGTGGTTGTGGATTGCGGCATGGGCTTTCCTGAACCTGGGCAACACGGTGTAGATATTGTGATTCCAGATATTACAGCTTTAGATGAAATGGGGCTGAATATTCATGCCTTATTACTCACCCACGGACATGAAGATCATATTGGAGCAGTGCCTTTTATTCTACCAAAATTAAAAGTGCCCGTGTATGGTACACAAATCACCTTGGCATTGGTGAAAGCCAAGCTATCTGAATCTGGATATAAAGGTGATTTGCGTCTTTTGGATGAATATACACCGATTAAGGTGGGTCCATTCCGTGTGGAAGGCGTGCCTGTAACCCATTCCATTATGGATGCGATTTCCATTGCTATTCATACCCCTTATGGTGCGATGATTCATACAGGCGATTTTAAATTTGACCCATCGCCCATTGATGGAAGGGTGAGTGGCTTAGAGAAATTTTCACAATTGGGTGATCAAGGTGTATTGCTGGTGGCATCGGATTCAACCAACGCCACACGTGCAGGCACGGGGCCCTCTGAAGTGTCTGTGGCGGCGGATTTGAGGAAAGCTGTGGCTAAGTGTAAAGGCAAGGTCGTGGTCACTACATTTGCATCGAATATGTTTCGCATTCAACAAATCATTGAAGCGGCAGAAGCGGCTGGGCGCAAGGTGGCCTTAGCAGGGCGCAGTTTGGAGAAAAATACGGGTTTAACGCGTGATTTAAAGCGCTTGAATATTCCAGCTAATATTTTGGTGGATATTAAACAAACACAGAATATTCCTGATAATGAGCTATTGATTATTGCCACAGGTTCACAAGGCGAATGGCGTGCAGCATTGGCAAGAATTGCACAAGATAAGTTTAAAGGGATTCGTTTGGGCGAGGGTGATTTGGTTATTTTCTCATCATCAAACATCCCGGGTAATGAGCGGGTGATTGCAGGGCTATTTAATCATATCTATCGCCGAGGAGCGCGTATTCTGCATGCGGGGCAAGCCCATTTGCATGTTTCTGGGCATGCCCAGCAAGATGAATTAAAACAAATGCTGGAATTAACACGCCCAAAATATTTTTACCCTGTACATGGTGAATATCGCAATTTGATTGAACATAGAGAATTAGCTGTGAGTACAGGCATCGCTTTTGAAAACACCATGATTGCAGAGAATGGGCAAAGTGTTGTCATTGATGAAAAAGGCATAACGCATGGTCCTAAGTTTCATGCTGGGGCTGTATTTGTGGATGGCATACATCGTGATGAAATCGATGATATGGTATTGCGTGATCGCCGTATTTTGGCCGATGATGGTATGATTTCGGTCACTGTATTGATTTCACAACACGAGGGTACGTTGCTGACAGCGCCAGAGTTGGTTGCGCGTGGCGTATTGCATGAATCAGTGAGTGATGAAGTGTTGCAAGATGCATCGCAAGATATGCATCATTATCTTGATGCTATGGATCAAGAAATATTGGCGGATATTGATGAAACCCGTGAGGAAATTCGTCTTTGGTTGCGTCGCTGGTGTAAAAAACGTTTGGGCCGCCGCCCCATGGTGCTGCCTGTGGTGGTTGAAATTTAATGGTAGCTTCTACAGAAAATAAACAGCCCACATCCATTTTAGCGCGTGAAGCGATAGCTTTTTTGGTGTTTGCGTGCGTGGCGATGTTGGCGGTTTCTTTGTATAGCTTTCATGCCACAGACCCATCCATGAATCATGTGACATCTGTACCAGTTAAAAACACATTGGGCATGGTGGGTGCATGGGCTTCAGATTTAATGTATCAACTTTTCGGATTGGCAAGTTGGGTGCTTGTGTTTTTGGGGGTTGCTTTAACCATACGTATTGTGGTGAATAAAATGCCTTATTCAGCAGGCTGGACATCACTATTTTGGTTGCCTTTTACACTTGCATTGGCGGGATTGTTGCATGCGCATATCAGTGCCGAAGAAATGCAGAGCTTGCCTTGGGATAGCTTGCCAGTAGGTGCAGGTGGCGCACTGGGCATGCTATTGGTGGAAAACTTAACACAGCCTTTATCTGCGGTGGGTTCAGATGTGGTATTGCTTGCCTTATTGTTGAGTAGTTTTGTGATTGCATCGCATATTTCATTGTTAACCGTGTTGCAACGCATAGGCCTATGTCTGCTTTGGTTATGGGAAAAATTGCTGATTGTGGCAGCAACGCTACAGAGCAAGTTATCCGAGCGTAAAACGCGTTTGGAAGCGCGTGAAGATAGGGAGCGTAAGCGCAAAGCGCGCCCTATGCCTGAAGATAAAATTGAACCAGAAATATTGCCTGCGGCGAAAGTGCAAGTATCCAAACGTGCCAAAGAAGAAAAGCAAGTTGAATTGGCATTGGCAACACCCAAAGATTCAAGTTTTCGATTGCCATCGTTATCACTTTTTACACCACGTAAAGCATCGGGAAACACATACAGCGGGAAAACATTGCAGGCGATGAGTCATATGCTGGAGAAAAAGCTACTCGATTATCGTGTGGAGGGCAGCATTGTTGCTGTGCAGCCGGGGCCTGTGGTGGTGCAATTTGAATTGGAGCCAGCAGCGGGAACAAAGGTATCCAAAGTGGTGGCATTGCAAGATGATTTGGCACGTTCGATGTCGGCAATCAGTGTGCGTGTGGCAGGGAATATTCCCGGCAAGAATGTGATTGGTATTGAAATCCCCAATGAATCACGGGAAATGGTTGTGTTGCATGATGTATTATCCAGTGCTGCATTTTCAGATAAAAAGAAAATACTACCTTTGGCTTTGGGCGTGGATATTGCAGGGCAATCCGTGGTGGTGGATTTGGCAAAAATGCCACATTTATTGGTGGCTGGGACAACGGGTTCTGGTAAATCGGTGTCTGTGAATACTATGATTTGTTCTATGCTGATGGCACATACACCTCAAAGTCTTCGCTTGATTATGGTGGATCCAAAAATGTTGG